>JAFWIY010000009.1 GCA_017514675.1 Candidatus Saccharimonadota bacterium
TATCTAGAGAGTGAATCACTAAAGAAAATGGATGATAGAATTCTAAACTATATTGACTATTATAACTACCATAGGATACACTTAAGTTTAAGTTATAGGACTCCTGCCGAAATGTTGCATAGGTTGTGAAAGTTATATGTTCTTACGTTCTTACGCCATATTCTCTAGATACGCATCAATAAACCCATCAATCTTACCATCCAGTACCGCATCTGGGTCGGTTTCTTCGTAGCCGGTCCGCGTATCTTTTACCAGTTTATACGGTTGCAAAACATAATTCCTAATCTGTTGCCCCCAGCCCGCCGACTCGCCAGCCCGCAGCTCCGACAGGCTAGCCGCGTGCTGCTCTAGCTGCATTTGCACCAATTTTCCGCGCAAAATTTCCATCGCCTTTTCGCGATTTTGCAGCTGCGAACGCTCATTTTGAATCGCTACCACCGTGCCGGTCGGCAAATGAGTAATCCTCACCGCCGAATCAGTCGTATTTACACTCTGCCCACCGTGCCCACCAGACCGATAAACATCCACACGTAGATCCTTTTCATCAATTACCACCTCTGTATCGGCCTTGATCACTGGCAAAACCTCCACCAGCGCAAACGAAGTCTGGCGCAAATTCTGCGCGTTAAATGGCGAAAGTCGCACCAGCCGGTGCACACCATGCTCGGATTTTAGCCAGCCGTAAGCATTTGTGCCCGTTACTTCCATTACCACAGTCTTAATTCCGGCTTCCTCGCCAGTTACTCGCTCCAAAACCTTTACCTTAAAGCCCTTTTTCTCGCAAAACCTCTGGTACATCCTCTCCAGCATCCCCGCCCAATCCATCGCCTCGGTACCACCCGCCCCCGCTGTAATCCGCAAAATCGCATCTTTACTATCGTATTTTCCCTGAAACCGGAGAGATTTTTTTAGCTCTGTTAGCTGACCCTCCATCGCTTTTAGCTGGCCCTCAATTTCGCCCTTCAAACTATCATCAGACAGCTCAAGTAGCTCCCCCAAATCATCAATTTGCGCCCTCAATAATTCCCACGGCTGCACTTCTTCGCCTAGTCTCGCTAGCTCCTGATTTTTCGCACTTGCCCTTTCTACATCCTTCCAAATATCCGGATCCGCCACCTCTTTTTCCAGCACTGCCAACTGTTCCAATTTCTCGGCAATTTTCAGCCTCTCATAAACCTTCAAAAAATCCGTTTTTAAGCTATTTAAGCGCTTTTTAATTTCATCCATTTTTCCATTATACCACGCTCACTCTTCTATAAAAGTTGACAATTTATACCAAGTGTGCTATAATAAAAATAGAGGGGGATTTTTTGTTCTTTACAAAGGAGGTGATTTCTTTGACTGTTTATCTCAAAAACACGGAGCCCTGTCCGGTAGATAAGCGACCGGATGATTACTTTTGTGTAGGTGACCGAGTGGTATGCTTTGTAGGCGAAGCAGATACTATTCTGCCACACAAAACATTTACTTATACCCACGGCACCGTAGTGGGCGATCTAAGGCACGATAGTGCTTTTCTCGTAGTCAACAGTTATGAAAACGTTAAAACTGACGGTAACTATTGCCTTCAGTATCGCAATAACCGCCCCTGTATTATGCATGAGTGGGAATGGGAATACTTTAAAATTTTCCCTCGACTGTTCGAACAATGGCTCTTGACGAGCCCGATCGAATGCAACCACACGATCATCCAAAAGATGATCGAGAATCTAAGCTAACCCCCCCTCCTTTTTAGCCCGAGCCAACCACTCGGGCTTTTTCTTGTCTACTAATCAAATATTCGATATTTAATGGAGCTCTGCCCCTTGGATACTAGCCGCACCACTACTCCAAGAACAGAAAGGACGATAGAAAAGAATACGACAAAACTAGCCAACGCAGATCCATCGCCATTACTAACATAGCCAGTGTTTGGCACATCTAGCTCCGACTGTTCCCCACCCGTAGCATCAGGCGCATTAGGCGCATCAGGCGCATCTGGCGTATCAGGTGTATCTGGTGTATCCTTTTGGAATTTCGCTACGAGCGTTATATTGCCAGCAGGCGTATATTGTTCTCCGCTACTAACTATCTTCATATCTTCATTAAACCAACCTATGAATCTGTAACCATCTTTTTTCACAACCGGCGCCACAATAGACGACGTGGTCCATTTTGCATAAACGGTATGATCATTCTTGTTGGCTACCGATGTATTCACTTCCAATTTATTACCTTTATACGCTTGATCAAGATACCAACCCGAAAAAGCATTACTCGCTTTTTCCGTCTTATAATCTTTACCATCGACCACAAATTTCACTTCATAAGCTTCTTTTGTTGGATTTACCATATCAATTTTAGCATACTTGCCGCCAACCACGAGTAGTGGGTCAATAGTTACACCGCCCATAGCATCAAACCCTACAGTAGTCATCACCATCGATGGTCGCAAAACCACAAACAAAGCACTTCCGCCATCTTCGGTTCTTTCAAACAAGTTCTGAATTACTTCTAGACTATCGTCTCCAGCTAATTTGTTAATAACCTCGCCCGTTGATCTATATAATATATGGCCGTTCTCTGGGGTACAGCCTGCGTATACGTATCGACTAACCGAAGAGTAGTCACTTACATCGTCAAACGTCACCAAAATATCGCCGTAGTTTAAATCGGAGTCGCAACTTTTACCACCTAAAATCTGATCGGCCAACGAATACGTCCTCATGAAATTGACGCGATTCTTAAAATCATTGCCTTGCAACATATTGCCACCGTAAAGACCAGGTACGAGCATCTGCGCCAAAGCTGAATTCTGATTATTCTTTTTCATGGTATAGTATGGACGCGTATTAATGGTGCTTCCATGATATTTTACATTCGTATGAGATTCAAACAAGCTGTTAATTATATTATCGGCCGACAAATCGAGTTCTAGCCCAAAGTTATCCTGATAGATCTTCTGAGGAAACAGAGCCGCATCGGCACTATAATTCGCAAGAGCCGCGTCAAATTGATTAAACGAATAATCCAGTGTTGGGTTAATTAGTACTGGCACCTCACCCATGTTAATACTAGTGTCGTTATAATCCACTTCGAAACCGGCAAACTTCATTGATCTGTCAGACACCTTCAAAGTTATTTCAATTGTATGGGCTCCTGGAGCGAGCGTCATATTTCTACAGGTCACCACGCCGTTTTCGTTAATACAGCCATCGCTACTAGATTGAAGCGTAGCGCCATTAGGAATTTTTGCCTTGACCGTCACATTGCTGTATATCTTAACTGGACTTTGTTTAGTAACTATGTCGGTCTCACTACAACCAGCCAAATTGAGATTCTTGCTACAATATTTATATTCTCCAGTTCTATTATCTAAAAGAAGCGTATATTTGATATCGTCACCAACGTTTACCGAATTAAATCTAGAGAGGCTCGGTACGTTATCGTCATTAATACGCTCCGCATACTGCTCTATACTCACACCACGAAGGCTGTTTCTAGCCGCAGCATTTTCGTCAATTCCTGTAACCACACAATTATCGCCATCACAAAGCCTATTCAGTGGCCTAATAACTGCAATTTCGTCTATTATGCGATCATAGAACTGATACTGATAAACTTGGTCTTTGGTATAATAACGAATCGCCTGAGGATTCCAAGACCCAGCTCCGCTATTCATCGAGTCATGTATTACTCCCACTTCATCAGGATTACCAGATAAAGCATCGCCTATGTAAACCATCGTGTGCCTGTTGGTGTTAATAATATCACCAGGTTGCAGCAATTCGAACAACTCGTCCAGTACTTGTGTTAAGGTAGCCTTGTTGATATATCGCTTGCCGTCATAAACATATGTTTGATTATCGTCATATTCCGAGACATGCGTATAATACACGTTCTGGTTATCATTCAACTTCGATATGTCCGTAAACAAAGCAGTACCAAACCCTCTACCGTAGTATTTATATGCATTCCGATAATGTTCCACCGCCGGCGCATCATTTAGCAAATAAATGGCGCCATCGTTATTATCATAGTAATTAGGAAAATTGCCGAGAACGGCACCTCCATCCTTGAAATACTCAGAAAAGTCATACCCAACCGAATAAAGATAGGTGAGCGCAGCAAATCCACTACAATCAGCGTAAAACATATTAGTCCTCGAAAGTTCTTCCGGAGCGATATTAAAACTATTATACCTGAATGTACTGGCAGACCCACCAATTGATGAACCGTCAGCCCTTGTTAAAGACCAAAAGGTCGAATTAGTGCGATACTGCGTGTAATCTGTGTTATTGTAGTAACTTAACGCAGTAGACACCACCATATCCTGGAGCTCCGATCTAGTATAAGTCTTCTCGGCCGAATATCCAAAAGAAGGCGACAAAAGCAAAGAAATCAAATACAAGCTAACTCCAGCAACCATCAATCTTCCCGCATCTTTCCATCCGAAATGTAATCTCGCTTTAATTTTCATTTTATCGCTCCTTTTTGTATGACCTTTGTATTTACAGCTGTGTATTTATGCTAGGTTATTACTATAACCTAGCATAAATTCTCTTATTACCAACCGAACTTCTTCACGCCTCGCTTAGAACGAACTCGAGAGAAGATGAAGCCAGCTAGAGTCACGGCAGCCAATCCAATAACGGAGCTGGTTATACCAACGACATTGGAGCTGGTTTCGCCCGTCATCATACCAGTATTCGGCTTGGCTGCAGTTTTTCTCATATTAATGGCCGTGAACTTAATATCTTCGGTTACAACCACATTCTTAATTTGTTCGCCAATAATCTGTTCGCCTTTTTTGATGATGCTCTTATCTTTCAAAGTTACATCTTTGTCTGCAATCCAATGACTAAATTCATAGCCATCATTAGCTTTTTCTTTCGATCCCGCAGGATTACCATCAACATCCACTTTTTCGCTTGTAATACCAGTAATCTTGCCGTTCTCGTCAGAAGTATAAGTAACTGCATATTGTTTCTTGACGTTGTGCGCCGTAAAGGTAATGTTTTCCGTTACCACGACATTCTTAATATCTGCATCGGTGATAGACTCGCCCTTTTTAATGGTCTTGCCATCCTTGAGAGTTACATCCTTATCAGCAGTCCAATGTGAAAAGACATATTTAGCGTTCGGTTCCTCGGTAGATCCAGTTGGGTTACTTCCGACTTCCACACCCTCATCGGTTTTACCAGTAATAGTACCATTTTTATCAGAAACATATTCTACCTTATATTCAATTTTCTCATGAATCGCTTTAAAAGTGATTTCACTATTTACTACAACATTCTTGATTTGAGAATCCGAAATAGGTGCACCCTTTTTTATAGTTTCCCCGTTCTTAAGCGTTACATCCCGATCGGCAACCCAGTAAACGAAACGATAGTTCTCGTTTGGCTTTTGAATTGAGCCAGTTGGTTGGCCACTTGGTGCAACAGATTCATTCTTCTTGCCCGTAATTTCACCAAACTCATCAGAGATATAATTAACCACATAATCACCATGTTCATGGACTGCAGTAAAGATAATATCGCTCTTCACCTCAACCTGTTTAACCTCTGCCGGTTTTAGACAAGTCCCCGCAGCGATCGTTGGCTTGTTCGGAATCGTCACGGCCACATTTGCTTTCCAGCAATCAGTTGGCTCATAACCAGTATCTGGAGTAGAGCTCGAACCAGAAGGTGTATCATTAATAATCACATCCTCATTTGTAATCCCACTAATTACGCCATTTTCAGACCTGTACTCAACCTTGTATTGCCGAGCAAAGTAGCTTGAACCAGCAGCTGCACTATTCGTAAAGCCGAAAACTACTTGAAGCCCAGCACTCTGTGCTGATGTTTTTGTCTTCACATATACATCTGATTTATTGCGATCGGAGTCAAAATTACCCTGTGAATATATATAGTTACCGTTTGCGACAAATATATTCCTATCAGTCACGGCACTATCGTCCGGTCTAAGACTATTCGCAGATTTTGCATACATATTACCATTGTTGCCAGACTCGAGTAAGTTGTCGGCATTTAGTATCTTATACGATTGCCCGTGGTCTATATCGTCCAAACTAAACCATATATCTTCAGAAGTAAAATCTTGCCCAACTCGGTTCTTATATAGCTTAATTTTTGCTTGCACAAAGAATTTATTTCTCATGTCAGGATCACCGCATGATCTATCGCATGATTCTACATACTTCGATCCGCTTATTCGACTCTCACTTGCACATGTCGCATCCTCAAATATAGCATGCCCACCCACAACGGAGCCAGTGTCTTCAGGCACGCTCAACGTAAGGAAAGAATCCGGTAAGAACCCTTGCGGATCTTCTGTCACAATTCTTTCTGCGCTCACCCTGGTAATATATGGTCCAGACTTGATATCCCAATAGACATCAGATAAATCCGACGAACCTATATCAGTAGTTCGAACTTCGATATATTTAACTTTTTTACACACACCTAACTTGGCGTAGCCATCCTTCCATTTGTTGCTATTGGAAAATGTTATTGTATTCTTACCAGAATCGCCACTTTTTACGAGCGAAGACAACTGAGCTATAGTATCAGGATCTATCTTGACAGCAGTACCCAATTCAACCCCTGTTGCACCATAGTTTATATTGTATGGGTTTGCGGCAAAAGCCCGCAACGCAACAACTGTCAATACTAAGCCGGCTATCGGCACCCCAACGTACCTTGCGCGTCCCAAAAAAGATGAGGCGCGACTCTTAAATTTACTGTGTATTTCCATGAATTCTCCTTGTTTGTTTTTTATGTATAACCTTTTATGCTTATAATTATATTCTCCATCATTATTCTGTCAAGTATTTTTTTCATTCTTATATAATATCGCACTTTTTCCACATCTTATTCCGTAAATAGAAAAGCCCCTTAAAGGGGCTGTTTCTATTGTGTGAGGTGCCAGGCCAAGCTCGCCGAGTTAAACTCGAGGCGCCGTATCTCCCGGCCAACCAGCACATCGAAGATGTGTAACGCCGCTCCGCCCACAAACCGAATTTGGGTGCGAATGAGTTCCGTTACCTCGGTTTCGCTCTCCCCTTGCCGCCTAAAAGAAAGTGGCTGGCAGGGCGTCATCTCGTAACCGAAAAGTGCCATTACTTCGACACGCTCGTTATTATTTTTGTTAAAGTTTTTCATAAAGACTCCTAAAAATTAATTTGATAGAAGTCATCTATGTGAGCCTTGTGTTACGGCTCATAGCAAAGGGCATAAATGACGATACCCAGTGCCTTGAAACTTTTCTCATCGCCAGTGACCGAAGTTTAGCGTGAGTAGTTTAATTATACCACAAAAAAGGGCCGACAACTTTGTCAGCCCTATTATCACCCCCCCCTTCAAATTCTAGAATTCCTAATATCCGCCATGCACTGCGGACAATAAATTCTGTTCGCTGCATCCGCCTCTATAGCGTTTAACACGAACTCTTTTTTGTCCATGCCTTGCCGCATTACACAGCCATGGTTTGTGCAGTGTGCACCGAGCTTGTTCTCGGTATTCGACCGATTAAGATCAAGGGCGGCACCCAACACATGACCAAGTTCGTGCCAGATCAGTGTTTTTATTACCGCCTTTCTCTCGTACGGTATTAAATCGCGATACCGGAAAACACTCTGGACAGTAGTCCTGCCATTGGTTAGCCCAAAACAGAAGTTCAACCCCTCAATTGATAAATCCTTCGATGTAACCAGGATATCAATGTGCGGGTTACTCTCTTGCCAAGGCTCGATGAACATCAATCTGTTCAGACTATAGGCATCGAGCTGCTCGTATTCGCCGGTTTTTATTCTTCTCGCATTGGCAATATACCAATCTGCAGACGAATAATCACCAGTAGACCAAGCCCGCGAACCGTAGTTCACGATTTGCCTATTCGGGAACAGCCTTTTAAATTCCTGCATTGATTCATTGACCGCAACTTGCTCAAATATATTGAGGCCGCTGTCATACGTCACATAGATAGGTAACATTTTTTCTCCTCCTTTTTTCTGAATCTACCTATACCGATACTAGGAAACTAAATTTTAAAGGTTCATTCTTACATTATAGCACAAAAATCAATTTTTGTCAATTCTTCCCTATTTACCTCTTGCCCGGCAGAGGTGTTTATGTTAGTCTAGTAGGGTAGGGTTGACACATTAAAAATTAAGACCGGTCAGGAGAAAGGAGGTTTTATGGAAGTAGAAGTCGAAAACATAAAAGTTACGATCAAACTGAAAATCTCTCCTCGAAAGAAGAGAGATTAACATAAACCTATAATTATCCTACCGCACATTAATCATAATGTCAACCCTACTTTTAGTGTATCATGAATATTTGGAATGAACTAAAAAAGCCAATTCTTATCCTCGCGCCGATGGAAGGCGTGACGGATATTATGTTTCGGCAAGTCGTGGCGCGCGCCGGCCGGCCGGATTTATTTTTCACGGAATTTACCAATGTTTCATCCTACGCCTCTGAAAAAGGCCGCGAAAATGCCCTAGAACGGCTTGAAATCGCCCCCACCGATAGCCCGATTATCGCCCAAATTTGGGGTAAAAACCCCGAACATTTTTCGGCAACTTGCCAGGCGCTAGCAAAGCTTGGTTTTTCCGGCGTGGACCTCAACTTTGGCTGCCCCGACAAGCACGTCAATAAAGCCGGCGGTGGCGCCGCCATGATCAAAACCCCCGAACTTGCTGTGGAGTGTTTTAGAAACGCTAAAAACTCAACCAACCTCCCAGTCTCCATTAAAACCCGCCTCGGCTGGTCCGACCCCGAGGAATTTCGCACTTGGCTACCCACACTTCTAGCCGAACATCCCGCCGCCCTCACTGTGCATCTTCGCACCAAAAAAGAAATGAGCAAAGTCCCTGCCCACTACGAACTTATCCCCGAAATCTTAAAACTTCGCAACGATATCAGCCCCGAAACCAAGCTTATCATCAATGGCGACATTTTAGACAAAGCCCACGCCCTAGAATTACACCAAAAATACCCCGAAGTCGATGGCTTTATGATTGGCCGCGGCGTTTTTTCTAACCCCTACTGCTTCACCAATCACACCCCAACTCAAAGTGAACTAATGGAGCTTTTAAAATTTCATTTTGATTTATACGAAAATTACCCCCATCATTATTCTTATGAAGCTCTGAAACATTTCATTAAAATCTACATCAACAATTTCCCCGGCGCTAAGGACCTCCGCGCGAAACTCATGGAAACCCATTCAATAGAAGAAGCAAAAAGAGTTCTTTCGTCGGCATAATGAGATTTAGACCAGATTTTTTGTCGTAATTTTTACAACTTAATTGTTTATGTTGTAAAAATTACAAGACAAAAAGTCCAGCCAGTAAAAGAGCCTTTTTTGCTTCTATTGGTGCTATAATAGAAGCATGAATATTGCATTATTAGGCTACGGCAAAGAAGGCCAGGCCGCCGAAAAATATTTTAAATCTAAAGACCAGGACACCACTTTTGAAATTTTCCAAAATTTCACCCCCGAGGAAATCCGGCAACAAGATTTCTCGGGTTTCGATACGGTCCTTCGCTCCCCCTCAGTCCCGCCACTACATCTAAAAAACGAATCCAGTATGACCAGATATTTCTTCGACCACTGCCCCTGCCCGATTATCGGCGTTACTGCCACCAAAGGCAAAGGCACCACCTGTTCTCTAATTAAGGCCATTTTAGAGGCGCTTGGGCAAGATGTCCATCTGGTCGGCAACATCGGTATCCCTTCCATTGAAGTTTTAGATCAACTCACGCCAAATTCTGTCGTAGTTTACGAAATGTCCAGTTTTCAGCTCTGGGACCTAGAAAAATCACCACACATCGCCGTGGTTGGCACTATTGAGCCGGATCATCTAAATGTTCATAAAGATTTTGATGAATACGTCAGCGCCAAGGCCAACATCTGTCGCCACCAAACCGCAGACGACTACACCATCTACTACAAAGACAACCCCGACTCTGTCAAAATCGCCGAGCAGTCCATAGCTCACAAAATCCCTTATCCTTTTGAAGTGCCGGCCGAAGTTCTCGCCGCTCTCCAAATCCCCGGCGCCCACAATGAGAGAAACGCCATCGCCGCCATCGCCGCGGTCGCCAGCTTCAAAAATCTCACTCCGGCAGATTTTATCGCTAAGTACAACACCGAAATTAAGCAAGGCTTCTCTAATTTTAAAGGTCTTCCGCACCGCTTAGAGTTCCTCCGCGAATTTGATGGCATTCGCTACTACGATGACAATTTTTCCACCACGCCTACCTCTACCAAGGTCGCCGTTGAGGCCTTTCCAGATGATAATGCTGTCCTGATTGTCGGTGGTCGCGACAAAACCGGCAACGCCGACCTCCCCGAGGTCTACGAGATTATCTCTGCTCCACAAATCAAAGAAATTGTCCTCATCGGCGAATCCGGGCGCGAGCTAGAAAGTCGCTTCCACGACCCCCGTTTTACTAGCGCTGAGAGCCTAGAAGATGCCATCAAAAAGGCCACCGACCTCGCCAAAAACTACCAAAACCCCATCGTGATGATGTCCCCCGCCGCCGCCTCTTTTGATATGTTTAAAGATGTCTACGACCGCGGCACCAAGTTCCAAACCCTAATCAATAATCTTGACAAATAAGCAAAAGTGTGATACAATTAGGGTATGTGCCCTCCGGGCATAGTATTTTTATATGAAGGGAGGAAGTATGGATGAAGATTTGCTAAATCTATCTACCAGCAGTATATCGCTCTTACGGCGAAAGAGCCTTAGGAGTGGTCACTAGCCATCTGCTACCCTCGATCAAGTATGCTGGCTTTGATGGTGTCTATTTAATTGGACTCTGGAAAGACGGCGGTTATGACAATGGGTTCGATATTGTCGAGTATGTGGTGAATCCAAAATTTACCACCAACCTAGATTTCAAAATTTTTGAAATCACAGCCCATCAGCTTGGCCTAAAAATCGGCGTAGATGTGGTACCAAATCACACATCAGACCAAAGCCGTCTGGCCCAGAACTGTCTAAACGACACGCCGGAATACGAGGATGTCCTCTATGTCGTATCAAAAGAGGAGGCCGAGCGACTCACTAGGTCCGGTGTCCCGAATTTCTTCGGGAAACTCGCTTATTCAGATTTTGAAGATAAATACGTCCGCAGTACTTTCGCGGACTATCATCAGCTCAATTTGAATTGGCATAGCCTAAAAGTCAAAGAATATTTCAAAGAAATATTCAGCCAACTAAGGCAGGCTAAAATCGATTTCGTGCGAATCGACTGCGGCATGATGCTACTCGAAGATGTATCAAAAGCCGACCCGGCCAACCCTATGGCGGTATTTAATCCCAAGGCTTCCATCGATGCCATTCGCGAGGTAGCCGGCGACATGCCGCTCTTCTTTGAGTGGTTCGACTTAGGAAGCTTAGATTTGTTCAATAATTTGGACAACTGCTGGGCTCTGGATTGTTCCTATGTGTTGACCGGACAGGTCAACACCAACTGGAATCACGAGAAAGTCGTTCCGCTTCTTGGCGGCCACGACCAGATGACTCTCGCTGACCGCGGCCTCGATACCGTAGCCGTAACGACAGAAGCTTTGAAATCCAAACACGTGTTCTCGGATTTACAAACCGAACTCGGCTGGACCACCGAAGCAGCTATCCTCCCGAGCGACGAAGGCTATGATGCGGACATCAAAAATCCCAATCAACGTTATCGCGCCCGCAGACCAATGAGACCAATCATTGAGGCTTTCATCAAGAAATTCGGTTAAGGAGCCGAACCTAAAATGCTCACTAGTTACATCGGTGGGCATTTTTCATGCCAAAAATTCCCAAAAACTTAGAAATTCAACCTCGCCTCAAGCTCGGTAATAAACGCCTTCTCCGTAGAAGACACCGCGGCAAAGCCCTTAATGCCACTCCCGGCAAACTCGCGTGCTAGCTCAATCATCTTCGCCTTGTCCACCGCTTTAATCAAATTCGGCATATTGTCGTATTTTTCCACCGTTTCGTTCACAAAATAGTTCTCTGCATAATAATCCGCAATCTGCCCCACAGTCTGCGCGCCCATCTGGAACCGCCCCAGTGCATACGACTTGGCCGCCTCAAAATCCTTATCCGCCACCTCACCGTTTAGTACCTTCATCAGCTCGGTCTGAATCAACCCAAACAATTTCTCGGCATTTTCTACATTCACCTCGCCATCAAAATCCCAATATGAACTGGTGGCGTTACTCGCAATAGACGAGCCCATGCCATACACCAACCCCTGTTTCCGTGCTGCCCCAAAAATCCGCGAATTAGTCGTGCCGTTTAAAATATGATTTAAACAGTTCATCGCAAACACCTCATCAAACTCCAGATGCCTAGGTGTGAGCAGCGAAAAACCAAAGGTAATATTAGAAGCATCTTTTCGCCGGATAGACACCGCCTCACCGGAATGAAGATCCACCTGCGGAATCTCAAATTTCTCGCCCTCTTTTAAATCCCACTCATTCAGCATCCGGATTAGCTTGTGTTTGCGCCCGCGAATCTTCCCCGCTACAATAAACAGCATATTCTTTGCCGTATGCGTACGCCGATAGTGCTCGCGAATATCCTTTATCTCTATGTTTGAGATAGTCTTAATCCGCTCCGCAAGATCCAGCACATCCTCGCCCACTGCCTGTTGCACGCGCGGCCACAGCAGCCGATAATAATCATTCATATAACCAGTTAGCTCACTCCGCACATTGGCTTTTTCGGACTTCAGCTCTTCCTCGTTAAACCGCGGGCTACAAATAGACACCTTCTGAAGTTCCATAATCCTTTCCCACTCAAAATCCGCACACTCCGTTTCGTAACATACGCTAATATCTGAAGTCCAGGCATTATGATAAGCCCCATTTTTAGTAAACTCCGCCTCAAAAGCCTGCTCATCCTTATATTTGGCATTCTCGCCAAAGGCCAGATGCTCCACTAAATGCGGAATTTCATAGACATCTTTGTTTTTGGCATACAGCATCCCCGCCCGAAACTGCACCCTAGTAGACATCACGCTAGCCCCGGGGATGTCGATAAACAACCCCCTAGCGCCACTTTTCAGAGTAATTTCTTCAACTGAATGCTTCATATATTGACAAATCGTTCCGCTTATGCTATAATGGAATTATCGGATATTACTTCCGCTTACCTTTTGATTTCTTGCGTTTTGCGGCAGCTTTCTTCTTCTTTGCCGAAACTCTTCTTCTTGGCACCGCCTTTAACCCCGGTGTCTTTTTCTTAAATTCAGAATCTAAATTCTTCTCCCCCGCCGAAATTTCATGTACGCCGCGGTTGGTTTGACTTTCTGCCATCTTGGTCAGCTCGGACTCGTATTCCTCGCCATCTGTTACATCATCAGCTCTAGCTTCTGCCGGCGTGATAGAGAGCAAAATCTTCAACACTTCTTCGCGTAAGTTCCTCTGCAAGCCATCAAATAGCTTCTGCGATTCACTCCGATACTCTACTAGCGGATCGCGCTGCCCCACGCTGCGCCAGTGAATCCCCTCGCGCAGATGTTGCATATTCTCTAGATGTTGCATCCACAAGGTATCTAGCACCTTGAGGTACACCTCGCGCTCTACTTTGCGCATGGTATCTTCGCCAAATTCTAGCTCCTTAGCGTGATAAGCTTCCTCTACCGCTTCTAACGCCAACTTATAGCGGTCTTTTTCCTTGCGCATCAGCCCAATCTCGTGAATCAAATCATCATCAAAGTCAAACACCGACTTAAACTCTGCATCAAAGTTCTTGTTTACGCGCGAAGAAAACTCGGTCAGCATCTTTACCTCATCGCGCATCAACCGCTGAATTTCCGGGAAAATCTCCTCACCATCCAAAATCTTGCGGCGCATCATATACACCACCTTACGATGCCGGTTGATTACATTATCGTACTGCACCACGTTTTTGCGAGAATCAAAGTTGAATCCCTCAATCTTTTTCTGCGCCGATTCCAAAGTCTTGGAGATTGCCTTGGTCTGGATTGGCGTGTCTTCATCTACACCCAGTCTAGTCATCAGCATCTTTACCCTATCACCCTGGAAAATCCGCATCAAATCATCTTCGCAACTCACAAAGAATTGTGTAGTACCTGGGTCGCCCTGCCGGCCACCACGACCACGCAACTGATTATCTACCCGCCGCGAATCGTGCCGCTCAGAGCCAATTACTACCAAACCACCAAGTTCCTTTACGCCCTCACCCAATTTAATATCGGTACCACGACCTGCCATGTTGGTAGCAAGCGTAATCGCGCCCTTTTCGCCGGCTTTTGCGATAATCGCCGCCTCACGTTCATTATTCTTGGCGTTTAAAATCTCGTACGGCAAACCAAACTGGTCTAGATAGGCCGCAATTTCCTCGTTATTGGCAATTGAGCCAGAACCCACCAACACCGGCTGACCCTTTTCGTGATATTTTTTAATCTCCTCGGCAATCGCTTTTAGTTTCCCGGCCTTGGTCTTGTAAATCAAATCATCCTTGTCTACACGGATAATCGGCTTATTTGGTGGAATCTGAATTACATCTAGTGCATAAATCTGCTGAAACTCCTCCGCCTCGGTAAAGGCCGTACCAGTCATACCCGACAGTTTCTTGTACAAACGAAAGAAGTTCTGGAACGAAATGGTCGCGAGTGTCATTGACTCTTGCTTTACCGCCACACCTTCTTTAGCTTCAATCGCCTGATGTAAGCCTTCGTTATAGCGCCGCCCTTGCATGAGGCGCCCAGTGTGCTCATCTACGATAATCACTTCGCCCGAATTTGTTACCACATAATCTTTGTCGCGCTTAAAGATAATTTCCGCTCTGATCGCCTGCTCCAAATGATACACCAGTCGCGTATTTTTGGTGGAATATAGATTATCTACTCCCAAGATCTTTTGCACCTTTTCAATCCCGGCATCGGTCAAAGTTACCGAACGCCGCTTTTCATCAAAGATATAATCATCTGGATTTAACCTCGCCGCCACCTTAGCAAACTGATAATACGACTCTGGATTATCCCCGGCCGGTGCCGAGATAATTAGCGGTGTCCTCGCCTCGTCAATCAAAATTGAGTCTACCTCATCTACGATCGCAAAGTTTAGCTCTCGCTGGCGAAGATATGCCACTTCGCTAGTCATGTTGTCGCGCAAATAGTCAAAGCCAAACTCATTATTAGTGCCATAAGTAATATCGGCTTCATAAGCCTCGCGGCGAGTGGCCGGACGTAGATGCCGAAACCTCTCATCATCGTGCTCCTCATTCTCGTACTCTTTATCATAAATAAACGAAGCTTCATTAATAATTACACCTACCGAAAGCCCCAGAAAATCATAAATCGGGCCATTCCAACCCGCATCGCGCTGCGCTAAGTAGTCGTTTACAGTCACCACGTGCACACCCTTGCCAGTCAAACCATTAAGATAAGCCGGCAGCATCGCTACCAAAGTCTTACCCTCACCAGTTTTCATCTCGGCTACCGCACCTTCGTGCAGCACCATGCCACCAATCAGCTGTACATCGTACGGGCGAAGCCCCAAAATCCGCCGCGAAGCTTCCCTAGCCACCGCAAAAGCCTCTGGCAAAATATCCTCCAAAGTTTTTTTCTTCAGCCGCTCTTTAAAAATCTCGGTCTGAGCGGCTAGCTCTTTGTCGCTCATCTTCTCGTATTTTGGCTCTAATTTATTAATCTCTTGCGCCTTCTTCCACAGCCTCTTTAGAATCTTTTTCTGCGCATCGCCAAACACTCCCTGCAAAAACTTGGTCATCGCAGTCTTATCGGCCAATTTATCAGTCGGTTTTTTTTCTTTTCTGGTCATTTATAGTAGCCTCCAAACAAAATTATTTCCCCCTATTTTATCACATTATTTCCTCTTAATAAAGAGTTCGCGCCAATTTCTTTTCTGGCGATGCGGCTGCACTTCTAGCTTGTAGCGGCGAATTTGCCCAGTCAATTTCGCTTCCACGAGATCCACCCCGGCAAACACATTCGAACACTCATCTTTGGCCGCAATCACCTTGCCGCCCGGAATATCCATCGCCGCGGAAATCTCGTATTTTTCGCCCTTATTCTTACCAATTTCTGACACAATAATCTTTACCACCACATCTTTCTTAAAGCCGCGCGGCAAATAGCGGTCTAGCTTGCCAATCCGCTTTTCGGTATATTTTCTAAACGGCTCTTCTACCTTATATCCGTTGCCTGTCACTTCAATTTTTTCTAACATTTAGATTTCCTCCTTGTTATTTAAATATGGTTTTAATACCTCCGGAACCTTCAGCTTACCACCTTCCGTAGCGTAGTTCTCAATCATCACCACCAGCGCCCGCGCCAAAGAAATCGCCGTGCCGTTCAAGGTGTGGACAAATTCCACCTTGCCATCTTTGCGGCGCACGCGTACATTCAAAGCTCGCGCCTGAAAATCGGTGCAGTTAGAACAGCTGTTGATTTCCTGATACTTCTGATTTACCGGCGACCAATATTCCATGTCGTATTTTTTCACCGCCGGCGCGCCGAGATCACCTGCCGCAATATTTATCACGCGGTAAGGAATCCCTAGCCCCTGCCAAATTTCTTCTTCAATTGCCAAAATCTTCTCGTGAATTTCTTTGCTTTGCTCCGGCAAACAAAATACATACATTTCTAGCTTGTTAAACTGATGCACCCGGAACAGCCCGCGTGTATATTTGCCATAAGTCCCCGCCTCTTTCCTAAAACACACCGAATAGCCGGCATAAAATAGCGGCAACTTATCCTCATCTAATATCTCATCCATGTGGTAGCCAGTTAGTGGCATCTCAGCCGTGGCACTCAGCGCCAAATCCTCGCCTTCTACAAAATATTCATCAGACTGTTCGCTAGTACGTGGACTAAACCCGCACCCCTCCAAAACGCGCGAAGATACCATATCTGGCACGGTCATATAGGTGAACCCGTGCTCCAAAACCTTCGCTATGCCATATTGAAGCAGTGCATTTTCTAGTAGAGCCAGTTCATTTTTAAGATAATAAAACTTCGCACCAGCCACTTTTGCGCCGCGTTCAAAATCTACCCAATCGCGGCTCACCGCGTAGTCTAAATGGTCTACGCCAGATGTCTTTTTCTCACCCCAGGCCTTTACCTCTACCGAAGCTTCCTCGCCACCTAGCGGCACATCATCCGAAATCACATTCGGCACAGCTTTTAGCATCACCTTTACTTCTGCTTCGGATTTTTCTAGTTCCTCTTCTTTTTTTGCCAGCTCAATCTTAATCTGCTTGCCCTCTTCAATGAGAGCCGGCTCTGGCTTGCCGCCCTTCATCTTGGCTGCTACCTCGTTACGCCGAGTCCTTAAGGCTTCTACCTCTACCAAGATTTCTTTCCGCACATCATCCAGCTGAATGAGTTTTTTGATATCTATTTTATAACCCTTTTCCTTGGTAGATTTCTCCACCAATTCCAAGTTCTCCCGAATAAATTTTATATCTAGCATACTGTTTTTATTATATCACACTATTACTTAGATGTCGCTTCTAGTGCTCTCTTTATGGCCGGGCGATCAAATCCAATGATACGTTCGCCGTTTATCTCTGTTACCGGCACCGCCGTAATCTCTGGATTTTTAGTGGCATCTATTTCTTCGTATTCTACGCCCATATCATCCAGCCAATCCATCAAAGCGTGACAATAAGCGCAAGTTGGTGTTGTATAAATCTTTATCATAAGTTCATTATATCACATTTTAATTTAATACCACCGACAACAAACATATAACTTTCACAACCTATGCAACATTTCGGCAGGAGTCCTATAACTTAAACTTAAGTGTATCCTATGGTAGTTATAATAGTCAATATAGTTTAGAATTCTATCATCCATTTTCTTTAGTGATTCACTCTCTAGATA
>JAFWIY010000010.1 GCA_017514675.1 Candidatus Saccharimonadota bacterium
AGAACTTAAACTTACCTTTAACTGTTGGTCTACTTCTAACAAAACATCGGATTGTGTTAGCTACAACACTTCTTATACTACAACGCGAAGCGATAATAAGACCATTTATGGTTTGTATAATAGGCCGGTGACTACTACTGAATATGTATTGACATCCGAAGCTTGTACAACGAGCGGGACGAATCTAAATAAAACAAACAGCAGTGGTAGCATACAGAGTGGCAAAACTGCACGCGTGGGTAAACCATCGGGCGTTAGTAATGACTATGTTTTCCAGGGATGGGTGAATAATGCGACTGACTGCATCGACGCTAGTGGAAAAAGCTATAATACATTCACTTCCGCTTCTGGTATGCCTGAATATGTTGACGGAGCAGATTTTGTCGTTAAATCTTTAAAACAAAATAGAGTAGTGTATGCTATGTACGAAGAGCTAGAAGAAGAGAAATATGTGAATCTGAAGGTGTATGCCGTAGATGATGAAGGGCGATACATTGGTCAGTCTGGTTCTATTGTCAACAACAGTTCAGGAGCCGATATTACGGGATGGTTTGGAAGCGGAAATCCAATTACGATTCCCGATATGGAGCAAAAGAGTTTGTCTCTTATAGTGGGCAGCATTAGAAGTGATAATGCCGAAGGAATGAAATACAAGTTTGTCGGATGGGCCCCATATATGCCGTATCCAAAGAGTAACACATTGGATTTGGCTAAGAGAAGCTGTGGTAGCATTATAAATGGGGAGTTGTGTACCTACGAGTTTTACGCGATGCATGAAATTGATGGCGATAACGCTAATATATATGCGGTCTATAAAAAGAATAGTGTTTCCGGTAGCACGAATGCCGTGCGCTCAGACGACGGTACAATGATTACTAATATGCCACTAGTAGATACTAATACCGATAGAAGAAAAGCGCAAAATTGTGAACCTGAATGTGAAGTGAAGTTTGTGCATAGATTAAAAAACGAAGGCAATATTAGTACCAGATGGAGAGTAACTAGATATTCGAATTATTGGGACGGAACTTATGGCGCCTATATAACGAGTGGCAATATCGAGGAGGGATATCTTAATGGAACCGCAGAAAAAGATGTGCGTACATCTGGAGTATATAAACTGAAACCTGGTATGGTGGTTTGCGAAACTATGCACTTTAAATCATTGGAGAATCTCAATGATCCAGAAACAACTACTACTGCTTGTATATCGGCAGAGGGGACAGTTTATGCTGGGCTCAATATCTTGGTAAGTAGAAATTCGGGAGAGTATGGCAAATCAGTGTATGCAAAACCAGGGGATAGATTAAGATATAAGGTTGATTACAACTCGGCGCCGCAGTACGCTTATGGGCTTCGCCCTGATCGTTTGGGGAATATTGGTAGTATTAAGATAAATGAAGATAATAATAGTGGGGCGAGTTTGGGTAAAACAATAATCGGGGCTCCGTCTCTATTCGATACATACAAAGACAAAGTTCCGGATTTGAAGAGCTGGAATAATGCATTTTATATATGGTCGAGTAGTGACGGGTTACTGCATGACCGTCTTAAGATTGATCCAGGAGATATACTTGGTAAGCATCTAGAATATACCGGTGTAGATGGAATCGGTTACCTTGTAGAAGATAGCTATGTGGGTAAAGCTTTAACCACAAGCGCTTACACAAATGTTGTTGACCAATCGGATATAAATACTACTCCGAATAGTGTGTCGTTTAAGGATATTGATAATAAAAACACTGCTAATGTAGGTGTTGATAGAATAGGATCAGAAGTTAAAGTAATTGTACCGTATAATTTTACAATGACCACGGAAGTTCTTGGAAAAAGCAGTAATATTGTATACGCTGGAGAGGAGGATGGAAATATCAAATATAGCGTAAAAGTGAACAAGAGGACGAATGGACTTGTTGGTAGCGACGATCCTTATGCAACAAAGGTGCCTGGCGCCAAGGCTAAACTAAAAGTTACTAATTGTGAGGATGATGTATATGGTGTGAGTAACGAGGTAGAATTAGGTACGTTAGGAAAAGATTATTCCAAAGACGTGGCTGGCATTGTAATTAATATTCCAGATATCCTGGCTGGTAGCAGGATATGCGTGTATTCTATGGTTTGGCCAGGTAATAGCGGTCCAGAGGATAATATCGATACCGGAAACTTTGGTGATTGGGTGGTGTCAGAACCTAAGGAATTTAAGGTCGCAAAGAAGCCGAGTTTTCAGGTGTGGGGAGGGGGATTGTTCGTAAATGGAAACGCGAAATTGCCGTTTGCAAAGAAGAAATATTTGGAAATGGAAGGGTACGAAGTAGTATCCGGAGAAGGTAAATAATGGAGGAGCTTTAAAGTGTCGTATAAAGGAAAAAGTGTTAGATTGTTGGTAATAATAGTAGCGCTACTGTCGTTGTGGGGCGGAATTAAAGTGTTTGCCGATAATGCACCGTATGGTATGGAATATTCGGGCGGGGAGTTGCTTAGTAAGTCCAATGTGATAGAGAACAAGGAGTTAATCGATAGATTGGTTCCACTTACTGATAGTCAGAAAGATAGCAAGATTGGGTTTCCTGGAGGTGAATGGTTGGATGGATGGATATCGCCAAGTGGTGATTGTCGGCCGGCGAAGTATTTTAAAATTACTGGAGACATGGACAATCTTAATTATTCCTACGAAATGAAGAAGGGTAAGTATATTATGAGAGTTTATTTTGAGGAGGTTGTGATGAAGAGCACCCCTCCCATGGGCGGAAAGTTTACCGCTGTTGCTATTCCTACGGACAAATCGAAAGGTAGTCTTTTTGGTGGCTATGCGATTTATAGTGACAGCGAATGTAAAAATCGACTTGGCGGTGGACCACCATGGAAATCGCTATATTTGGAGACGGGCGAGAATGAGAGTAATAATATTGACAGAAGGTTGTTTGTAAAAATTATGGTTAAGTTGTTCGACGAGAAAGGAAATCCGATAGTTCTAAATGATGATTTGTGGTTCAGTCTGAATGACTTGGATCACGAACAATCCGCCATGGTGGTGAATGAGAGCCTGGAGGGTAAGATGTATGCATGGGACATTAGTGGTTTGCAGCCGCCCAATGCCGATAATAATTACGGAAATAAATTTGTGGCTGATAAAAGTTTTGTTTATGCTATGGGTAATTTCTCGCGGGACGAAAATAAAGATCGGGCTAATATATTCTTCCGTGTAAGTACTAAAACGCAAGAAGAAGGTCTGAGTGTAGTGTTTGGATTCAAGAGAGGTTCTGCCGTTAGCGTGCAATTCTTTGTTGAGCAATTCGATGTTACTTACAGGTCGAGTGCACCTGGTGCTAAGATAAAAATAGATGGCAAAGATGGAGAGTCGGAAAAAGTAATCAAAGGGTATAGTCCATCTGGGGCAACTTCTACCCCGATGGCGGCGTATTGGGTTGCCAACAAAGATGTGATATTGAATAATGGGAAAAAGGTAGCTAGAGGATATAGTATGACCATGGAGCAGATAAAGGCTGTAAAAGTTAACGAGGACTTAGAGTTCACTGCTTTTTATGACGACTCTGGTCCTGGTGAGAACCTACATATCTTTGGTTCGTGGGGAGAGCTTAGCGTAGTTGGGAATTCTAGGATTAGTGGGCTTGCTAGTGGGGCAACGACTGGCTACACAACAGCGGGATTTATCAAAGATCCTGGTGGTATTAATAAAAGCGGCTTTTGCTTGCGGAGTGTACTCAGTTTTGCGAATAGTAATTGCAATGTAGATGTTACTGGTATGATGGCGGCATCTGGATTAACGACCGATAAAAATAAATTATCTGAATATATTGATATAATTGCGCCTGGTATGGATACGAAAATGGGCGGCGGCAATATATTACTCGATTCTGGGTATTCGACAACTGAAAATGGTGTTTATTACTGGCGGTCTGGTAACAACGACTTGACTATTGGGCCATCAGTATTAGCGAATGGGAACACATATGTAGTACGTTCAGAAAAAAACGTGACAATTAATGGTAACTTAGAATACGAGAATAGTAGCTACACTAATTTGAACGAGATTCCAAAATTGTTTATTTATGCTGGGGGTGATATTAAGATTGTATGCGGTGTGAATAGAATAGATGCAGTTTTGATTACGAAGGGGGATGTTGACACATGCAGCGATAGTAGTGATACGAATGCCGAAAAGAACTCGAATCGACTAAAGATTAACGGTGCGATTATTGCAAATACCGCGCACTTAAATAGGACATACGGAGCTGGAACTGGTAATAAGTCTATGATACCGGCTGAGATTATTAATTACGATACTACGCTCTACATGTGGCTATTTGGTGACATTTCTATGGGTGGCGGCAGTGGCGGAGCTGGCGTGAATTTGGTGAAATTTACTGAAGTGGGGCGCGAAGAGCTACCTCCGCGGTATTAGTGTGCTATAATTGGGGGTATGAAGAAGAGGTCTCAGTTTGTTTGTCAGCAGTGCGGTGCCACCTATGCGAAGTGGGTGGGGCAGTGCACGAATTGTCAGGCGTGGAATTCGCTGATAGAGCAAGAGGTAGAGACTGCGGCGGACAAAAAGTCTGCACTAGAAAAAGGGAAGTTGTCTGGTAAGAAGCTAGACTTTGTGAAGATTTCTACGATTGAACCTTCGGATGCGAAGGCCAGATTAGTGACAGAGTTTAATGATTTAAACACGGTGTTGGGCGGCGGAATACTGCTGGGCTCGGTGTCTTTGCTAGCTGGGCAGCCGGGGATTGGTAAATCTACGCTACTTATGCAGATTTGTGCGGAGGTAGCGAAGAAACGAAATGTGCTCTATATTTCGGGCGAGGAAAGTGCTGGGCAGGTGAAGTTGCGTGCCGAGCGGCTAGGCGCAAAGTCCGAGAAGCTTAATTTTGCGGCTTCTACTTCCGGGAATGACATTGCTAAAACTATTGAATCTGGTGAGTTTGACCTTGTGATCGTGGACTCTATCCAGACTCTGGCGATGGATGAGATTTCTTCGGCTCCCGGCACGGTATCGCAAGTAACAAATTGTGGAAATCTGATTATCCGGGCGGCGAAAAAGACTGATACGGCGGTAATAATTGTGGGGCATGTGACAAAGGAGGGGACTTTAGCCGGGCCGAAAGTCTTGGAGCATCTTGTGGATGTGGTGCTGAATTTTGAGGGCGATAGATATGGTGGGTTTAAGACGGTGCGGGCAGTGAAAAATCGGTTTGGATCTACTAACGAAGTGGCGATTTTTGAGATGGTAGAAAAGGGGCTACGCGAGGTGCAAAACCCTTCGGCTGCGTTGCTGGCTGAGCGGACTAATACGGATGGCTCGGTGATTCTTGCAACCCTAGAAGGCAACCGCCCGATTTTGGTGGAGATACAGGCGTTAGCGACTAAAACTAATTTTGGTTACCCAAAGCGGACGGCGAGTGGGTTTGATCTCAACCGGTTGAATTTACTGATCGCGGTGTTGGAGCGGCGAACAAAATTGAAGCTGTCTGATAAGGATATATTTATTAACGTAGTGGGCGGGATGAAATTAAACGATTCGGCTGCAGACCTCGCAGTATGCACAGCGATTGCTTCGGCGGTGGCTGGCAGGAAACTGGGCGAAGAATATGTAGTGTTTGGCGAAGTGGGGCTAGGCGGGGAAATTCGCTCGGCGTTTCGGGCAGACCAGAGGATTGCCGAGGCTAAAAAACTTGGCTTTAAGCATGCGATTGCGCCGGCGACTGTGCGCGATAAATTTGTAGTGCCAGTAAAAGATTTAAGGGAGACTTTGATTCGTTATGTCAAATAAGATTCTTGGTATTGACCCAGGGATTGGGATTTGTGGGTTTGGGCTGATTGATGTGGGCGCTGGCGGTTCTGTTGGTGCGAAGGTCCTAGATTATGGCGTAGTGAAGACTACGGTAGATGCGCCGTTGCCATCGCGCTTGAAAGAACTTTACGATTCTCTGGTGGAGGTTTTTTCGCAAACCAAGCCCGATATGGTGGCGGTAGAGAAATTGTTTTTTTCCAAAAATATCACGACTGGGATTGCGGTGGCTGAGGCGAGAGGGATTGTACTACTAGTGGCAGAGCAAAATGGTTTGCCGGTGTATGAATATTCGCCGAATGCGATTAAAAAATGTTTGACTGGCTATGGTTCGGCTACCAAAGCACAGATGCAGGAAATGGCGAGGGTTCATTTAGGGTTAAAGGAAAAGCCGCGGCCAGATGATGCAGCGGATGCACTAGCGATAGCGGTAACTTGTGGATTTTTGTATAAGCTTGGGCCAGATGATAAATATAAGTTTTCTAATACAAGAAAGGAGAAAATATGATTGCGCGATTAAGCGGGAAGATTGTGGAGAAGTTTGGTAATTCGGTGATTGTGGATGTGGCCGGCGTGGGGTACGAGGTGATGGTGCCGACACCGGATTTTGAGAGCGCTATGCTGGATGAGGAAAGGAAGTTTTTTACTTATCATGCGGTGCGAGAAAACGCAGAGGAGCTATATGGCTTTTCTACTTTGGTGGCGAAGAAGATTTTTGAGCTGTTGATTTCGGTGCAAGGAGTTGGGCCGAAGGCGGGAATTGCTATTTTGTCTTTGGCGGAAGCAGAAGAAGTGCGAAATGCGATCGCGAATGCGGATGCGGCGTTTATTGCGAAGGCGTCTGGTGTAGGGAAAAAATCGGCGGAGCGAGTGATTGTGAACTTGCGCGATAAGGTGGGTGCGCCATCTAAATATGGAGCGAGCGAAGCAAAATATGCGAAGGTGGCGGAGGTTAGTGATGAGGCGCTGGATGCGTTGATTGCGCTAGGATTCCCTCTAAAGGAGGCTACGGCGGCTTTGGCTGAGGTGGATGTTTCGTTGCCGGTAGAAGAACGCATAAAATTAGCCTTGAAAAAATAAAATTAGTGTGGTATAATTTCAGGTAATTGTCTAATATAAAAGGTAAAATATGAGTTTTTCAATTTTAAAGCAGATTGGTGACGCACAGAAAAAGAAAGCGGTAGTAGATGTCCGCTCTGGTGATACTGTTCGCGTAACCCAAAAAATTAAAGAAGGTGGCAAGTTTCGCTTGCAGACTTTTGAAGGTGTAGTAATTCGTGTAGATCGCAAAGAGTCGCACACAGCGCGTATTGTAGTGCGTAAGGTGACTTCTGGCGTGGGCGTGGAGAAATCTTACTTGATTCATTCTCCGCTCGTAGAGAAGATTGAGATTACTAAGCGCTCTAAGGTGCGCCGCAATAATCTTTCGTATTTGCGTGAGCGTTCTGGTAAATCTGCTCGTCTTGCTGGGCGTGATTTTGACCGTGCGGCGGTGAATGATGTAACGGTAGAAGAAGTTGAGGTTGTTGAAGCTCCGGCGGAAGAAAAAGCAGAAGAGAAAGCTGTGGCGGAAGAGCCGAAAGCTTAATGGCGATTCTCGGAATAGATGAAGTTGGACGCGGGCCCTTAGCGGGCCCGCTTGTTGTGGGGGCGGTGATTTTGCCGGAAGAAGAAAGAGAGTGGTTTGGTGAATTAAAAGATTCGAAGAAGCTGAGTGCGAAGAAGCGAGAAGCTTTGAATGAGGTGATTTTGAAGGAGGCTTTTTGTGGGCTAGGCTGGGTGTTTGCTTGCGAGTTGGATAAAGTGGGGATTTCGGAGGCTTTAAGGCTTGCTACGCGGCGAGCTGTGAAGTCAGTTCAGGGACTTCACGCACCATTTTCTCAGATAGTGATTGATGGGAAAGTGAATTTCCTTAAAGGAACCACTTTGGAACGATTTGTTTCGGTAATGCCGAAGGCGGATAATTTAGTGCGGGAAGTTTCGGCGGCATCAATTGTGGCGAAGGTGGCGCGAGATAAGTATATGATGGAGATTTCTGCGGATTTTCCGGAATATGGGTTTGAAAAACATGTTGGATATGGAACAGCGAAGCATCTTGCCGCGATTCGTGAGTTTGGGATCTGTGAGGAGCATCGCAAGAGCTTTGAGCCGATTAAA
>JAFWIY010000011.1 GCA_017514675.1 Candidatus Saccharimonadota bacterium
GCCCTGAAAAGTACGCATATTTTTGAATTCTTTTCAAAGAAACTAATTGGGATGTTCCGAACGCGACGCGGAGTAATATTTGCATTGGTGTTTGGAACCTTCTTTTTTGATATGATCGTGGCGAATGATATGTCGTTGATTACTTTTTTACCGTTAACTTACCTGGTGCTTCATTCCACTAATAACGATAAATATTTGGCGATAACTTTTGTACTCCAAACGATTGCAGCCAATATGGGTGGGATGATTACGCCATACGGCAACCCGCAAAACCTTTACCTATATTCACATTATCATATCGAAACGGCCGAGTTTTTTAGTATTTTAATTATCCAGTCTGTTGTCGTAGCTATAATGTTGGCAATTTGTTGTAGTTTTATCAAAAACGCACCCCTAAAATTAAAGCAGAAAAGAGCGCAAAAAGTCAGCAAACTTAAGTTTGTAATTTACGCGGTGCTGTTTGCGCTTACTATTCTTAGCGTCTTTCGTATAGTGCCATATATAATGACGTTAGCGATCGTGATTGGGACGGTGTTTGTAGTTGATAAAAAGAACTTTACGAGAGTAGACTATGCGCTACTGGCGACATTCTGTGCTTTCTTTGTGTTCTCGAGCAATATGGCCAGGATTGAAGTGGTGAAGGATTTTATTTCGGAAATTGTGGTTAAAAACACTTTGCTGGCCGGGATCGTGTCTTGTCAGTTTATCAGTAATGTTCCAACCGCAATTTTTCTATCCAGATTTACAGATAATTATAGGGAGCTTTTGATTTCGGTTAATATCGGTTCGCTTGGTATCTTGGTTTCTTCACTAGCAAGTTTAATCGCCTTAAAAGAATTTCTAAAGCATCAACCAAGCAAATTCTTTAAATATCTGGGGCTATTTACCCTCTTTAATACTATTTTTCTGATCGTGTTAATAATTGTGACATTGTTAACATAGTTTGATATAATAGAGAAAACTAAGCGAGGTAACTATGGAAAAAAACCAATTTGACGTGTTCTTGTGGGCGAACGAAATTGATGAAGTCAAAAACAACGTATCGGCGGAGCTGTTTTTGTTTAACAAAAATTATACGCCGTTTAAAATAAAGTATTCAGACAAACTGACCGGCGCGGTGAAGTCAATGTTTATGCAGGAGGCGGTGAAGTTTATCATTGAGGAGGCGGATAAGGGGCTAGAGTGCCGCGAATATGAAAAGGCCGATGGCGAGGAGAAGGTAATTTATCGCACTTCCCTGTCTAAGGTCGGGCGAGCCGAGACTTTAATTCACCTGATTGAAAATGAGTACAAAGATATTGATTACTTTTCTGAAAATGAGTATGACTTTAAAAAGGTCAAAGGCATTATCGCGAAATTTACCTACCCAGGCGGCGATGAAGGCACTAAGATTTTTTATATTGCCAAGATTTTGCCGGCTTCAAGCGCACTTAAGGGTGCGACTTCGTGGGAGATTAACGGCGAAAGTTTTGAGCCGTTTTCAGCGGAAGTTGCGCTTAAGATGCCGGATGATAATCAGGTGGCGATTGTGGATGGAACAATAATTGTGTTCAACCAAGCCAAGTTTGAAAATTTGTTCCAGTATGATTACAAATCGCAGGTGATTGCCGAAGCAAAAGCCAAGGAACTCACCGAGAAATATAAGCTGTCGTTTGCAGAAGGTTTGACGCTTGATTCCCTGCTTGCCGACAAGAAACCGGTGTTAAAGAAAGTGCAGGCTATGAACATCGCCGAGGAGATGCCGCAAGAAAAATTGATTGATTATGCTGATGAGATGCAACTGGAACTAATGACCGATGATGATGGCTCGATTATCATCATGGATGACAAGGATTTGACTATGTTCGTAAATTTGTTGAACGAGGATTATTATGTGTCGCCTGTGAATGGGCGGCGCTACGAAATTAAGTCAAAGAAATTACTTAGCGAGCCGGATGGCGAACCGCCGAGAGGCTAGCGTTTTCGGCGCAGCTTCCGGCTCCATCGGAGAAGGCCATAGATACTGATAACAAAAAACCCCAGAGCAGACAACAGGCGCATGAAGGCATTCTCGCCGCCGCTATTTAATGTGGTAACCCACATCGCTACTGACAAGGCACCGCTAATAATCCAAAGCCACCACGCCTCGCGATAGCGGAGATTGATTATAATTATCGCGGCAATGTCCAGACAGCAAATCGTAGCATCAAGAAAGGCGAGGTTTTGGTTGGGGATTCTGGTAAGAAGATAACCGCCAAGCATACTACCTAAGATGCAACCCGATAAAAGCAATGCGGCACCGCGCGGCGAGAGCTTCCGGATTTTGACATTTTTCTTAGTATCTAAGTGCCGACCCCAAGTAATAAACCCATACAATTCTAATGGCGCAAAAACAAACGCGTTAACCGCAAACTGGCCGAATAAATTATTTTTTAAAGCCACGTAGGCAATTAGTAGCGCATTAATAATTGCGAAAATAGAGTTGATTCTCTTTTGCATCCCGGCTAGGTAGCTAGTGAGTAATCCTGTAGCAAACAATGACCCGCCGATTACCAAATCCCGACTAATCACGCCAAAAATCGCCGGTACTACCACACAGAGTGAAAGTGCTAAAATATCTTTTTGAACAATTCTGGTTTTCTTATGTGATGCCCTTTTCATAAACAAATGTTAAATTTCCGAATACGGCTGATTAATAAAATTGTTCTCACCGAGGGTTTGGAAAGTTTTTTCGAGGTCTAGCTTGGCTTCGGTAACCGAATCGTTGGGTTCTAAGACTGATTCAATCTTGGCGTAGTAGCCCGGAAGATTGTCTACCTTATCGAGATAAATCATGACGCCATCGCCCATATCTAAATCTTGGCGGCGGCGGGAAACTTCTGAAAGAGGCTTGAAGCCGAGCTGCAAAATCATATTTACGGTATTTTCGTAATCTTTGATAGTGGTTTCTTCTACGATATCTACGCCAGAATCCTCAATGTGGCGCCGCAAAATCAGCACATATTTGGCCGGTTTATCTACGGCCTTCATTTCGGTGCGCATAATCAAGCGTGGATAGTTGGCGTTCTTTTTATAATCGCGCGGCACATAAATTCGATCGTGTTGCCAATAAATCGGAGCAAAGTCTAGATCGATGCCAGAAAGCTTAGC
>JAFWIY010000012.1 GCA_017514675.1 Candidatus Saccharimonadota bacterium
AATATACGGAACAATGCTTAAGGGCGAAGATTATAAACAAATATAATGAGCTTGGCTTACCAAAATACGAATTAGCGAATTGACAAGACGGCTCGATTGGTTGATAGGTTTGTTTTGGTGTTAATTATTCAACAACGCCGTGTGGTATACTAAGAATATGAATTTGTTTAGCGAGGTGGAGGAATTAAAGGGTATCGGCCCAAAAACAGCCGAAACTTTGAAAAAATACGGTATCCGCACGGTGAGGGATTTTTTTTATAATTTGCCACGGGATTATGAGAATTTTGAGGCGCCGACTACGATTTCTGAAATTCAGCCCGGCAAGGTAGTGATAAAGGGAAAAATTGACAAAATCAGTACGCGGCGGGCCAGAAAACGCAATCTCTCTATCACCGAAGGGGTAATTAGTGATAAAACGGGGGCGATTAAGGTGGTGTGGTTTAATCAGAGCTACCGCAAAAGCCAGTTTTCGCCAGAGAAGGAATACTATTTTACTGGAAATTATGAGCTAAAAAACGGGCGCTACAGCCTGATTTCGCCTTCGGCGGCTCTAGTCTCCGATATTGACACCTCCGCGGGGCTAAACCCTATTTATGTGGCCCACGGGGCTTTAAAGTCGCACGATTTTAAAAGATTAGTCAATGCCTCGCGCGAGAAATTTGCCGAAATTCCGGATTTCTTGCCGACTGTAAAGGCCGGAGTGCGACAAAAATCGCTGTTTGAGGCGCATTTCCCGACCTCTATAAAAGCCGTGCAGGCGGCGCGGGATTATCTGGCTTATGAGGAATTATTTGAGCTGATTTTGGCAGCGCGGCTAAATAAGCGCGAAAATGACAAATTGAAGGCTTCGGGAGTACCGTTTGAGCTAGAGAAAGTGAAGGATTTTTTGGCTGGGCTGCCATTTGAGCTGACAAAAGCACAAAAAAGGGCGGCTTGGGAGATTTTTCAAGATATGGAGAAAAATACGCCGATGAACCGGCTTTTACAGGGGGATGTGGGGTCTGGTAAAACCATGGTGGCGGCACTCGCGGCCTACGAAGTGGCTCTGTCGGGCCACCAGGTGGCACTCCTGGCTCCGACCGCTATTTTGGCTACCCAACACTATGAAAATTTGAAACGCACCCTAGAGCCGTTTAAAATCGCCGTGGCGCTTTTAACTGGGGCCACGAAAGATAAGAAATCCCTCAAAGAGAACATTCGCGCCGGAAAGATAGATTTAGTGGTTGGTACGCACGCCCTGCTTACCGATGATACGGAATTTGCGAAGCTCGGGCTAGTGATTATTGATGAACAACACCGTTTTGGGGTGGAACAGCGGCAAAAATTAGCCTTAAAGTCGCCAGCTGGATTAGCGCCACATCTGTTATCTATGACTGCTACACCGATTCCGCGCTCTTTGCAACTGACAATTTTTGGTGATTTGGATGTGTCGGTTTTGAATGAATTGCCGAAGGGCCGGCAGCCGGTAAAAACCACGATTTTACCAGAAATAGAGATGCGCGAGAAGCTTTATCCGGCGATTCTTGGTACGGTGGGGGCTAGAAATCAGGTTTACTGGGTGTGTAAGGCGATCGAGGATAACCCACGAGCCGAAACCACCTCGGTTAAGGCGCGAGCTAGCAAACTGCAGCAGCTATTTCCAAAACTTGAAATTGCGTTTTTGCACGGGCGGATGAAACCGGCCGAAAAAGATGAGATAATGGCGCGTTTTGCGGGTGGTAAAATTGATATTTTGGTGTCCACCACGGTGATAGAGGTAGGGGTGGATGTGCCGAACGCTTCTTTGATGGTGATAGAAAACGCCGAAAGCTACGGCCTGGCGCAGATTCATCAGTTGCGCGGGCGGGTGGGGCGAGGCCAGGTGGCATCATCTTGTTACCTCTTGACTACCGGTGATGCGGCGCCCTCTCGGCGCCTGCGCGAGCTAGAAAAATCCTCGGATGGGTTTTATTTAGCGGAGGTAGATTTGAAATTGCGCGGCCCGGGGGAAATATATGGCGCCTTACAACACGGCGCACTAGATTTAAGGATTGCCTCGCTCTCTGACACCAAGCTGATTTCGCGCGCGCAAAAGGATGTTCTAGAGTTCTTGAAAAATCCTGAAAATATGGTAAAATATGAGGAATTAAGGCGAATTATCGCCAAATATCAGCAAATTACGACATTAAATTAATATGGAAAATATCCGAATTACCTCTGGAAGTTTACGCGGGCGCAGTATTAAGTCGCCGCGGTCTAGCCTGACTCACCCGATGGGTTCGCGCGAGAAATTGGCGCTACTCAATATGGTGGCCGGGATTTTGCCCGGGGCGAGAGTTCTAGATGCGTTTGCTGGCTCGGGTGCATTGGGAATTGAGGCGATTTCTAGAGGTGCGAGCTATGCGGTGTTTGTAGAAAAGGCGCCGAAAGTCGCGCGGATAATTAAAGAGAATCTGGCGAGCTTAGGGATTAGCGAGAAGGCGGAGGTGATTTGCGAGGATGTTTCTAGTTTTACTAGCGCAGAAAAGTTCCAGCTGATTATCGCCGACCCGCCGTATGACAAGTTTCAGGGAATTAAGCTAGATAATTTGGCGGAGATGTTGGATGAGGCGGGGATTTTGGCTCTCTCTCACCCTGGTGAGGCGCCAGAAATCGCTGGACTAAGGCTTCTTAAAACCAGCGCCTACGCCAATGCGCGGATTTCACTTTATCGGCGGTAGATGGTATTTTGCGTTATACTAGAATTATGATATAATAATTGCATGTACCTTAAAAATTAGTCGTATGAAAAATATTTTGAGAGGTGAATCATGAGTTGTTGGACTTTTCTATTAGCGGCAGTATTGGTCGGAATGACCGCAGCTACATTAGCGCTAACGATTTTCAACGAAAAAGAAGAAGAAAAAATAGCTCGGTCAATACTAAGAATCCTCGGTTTTTGCGGGATTATTTCCATAGTGCTAGTATTAGCAACCGTACTATCACCGAGTGACCCGGTATGGGATTATGATGATGCTAAACAGTATCAACTAGTCCCGCTAACTGACTGGTATAAGTACACACCAGTATCGACTGATAAGATGATACTGGATGATGGTAATACTTACTATTTCGAGATTTATAGCAGAAGTAGCATTCTTAATTCGTTCTCGATCGAAGAGTACGCTCTCCCAAGTGATCAGGTTGATATCGAATTCAGGGATGGTTATGGTAGGCTAGTAATTACGCAGCCCCATGTGGTAAGAAGAAAACACTTCCTGTTTCTGTATTTGGAAAGCGATGACGAAATCGGTCAACCCACATATACACTTATCGTACCAAAAGATTCCATTATGAACACACAGCCACAATACGACTAATTTTTAGCGCCACTAGTAGTGGCGCTTTTTATATTTTGAGGCGTTGTTGAATAATTAACACCAAAACAAACCTATCAACCAATCGAGCCGTCTTGTCAATTCGCTAATTCGTATTTTGGTAAGCCAAGCTCATTATATTTGTTTATAATCTTCGCCCTTAAGCATTGTTCCGTATATTGA
>JAFWIY010000013.1 GCA_017514675.1 Candidatus Saccharimonadota bacterium
CGCAAATTATGCCCAAGGGAGTTTAATGAGCAGGGCGAAAGGCCGCGTGAGGATACAGTTTTACATCATTTTTCTAATAATTTTAAGTTCTTCCCGTATTTTAGAGTGCAAAAAGTGAAGCCGTTTGAGATAGAAAAGATCCATAAAGTTTTAAAAATAACCGAGTACGATGATATACTAAAAGAGTATAACAAGCTGAAAGGAAATTTGTAATGGCGAAGGCCGAACTGTTTCAAAAGGATTTACCAAAAGAAAAACGGGTGTTTTATTATGCTTCCGAGGAAGATGACCCGATAAAAACGAAAGAGCAGGAAAAAAAGATAAAAGTAGAGCTGCCAGAGGACTATGTTTTTATCCCCAAGAATCCGTTTGTGAAACTATATTCGGCGCTACTTTATCGCGGGTTTAAATTGTTTGCACGTTATTATGCCAAATCGTATCTAGAAATGGAAATTGTCGGGCGAGAGAAATTGAAAAAAGCGAAGGGAAAGGGCTACGTGATTTATGCGAATCATACTAATCCGTATCACGATGCTTTTTCGCCGGCGCTAGTGGCGGATCGGCGGATTTTCACAATCATCAATCCAGTGAATTTGAAGTTGCCGGGGATTGGCAAGTATTTGCCATATATCGGCGGGATGCCGCTAGGGACTTCGCCCAGCACTAAGAAAAAGTTTCACGAGGCGATAGATAAAAGATTGGCGCAGAAAAATTGTTTAGTAATTTATCCGGAAGCGCACGTGTGGCCGTATTATACGGGCATTCGGAAATTCCCGGCTGGGGATAGGTCGTTTGTTTATCCGGTACGGAACAACTTGCCGATTTTTACTATGACAACTACTTATCAAAAGTCGCGTAAAAAAGGCCAGGAAAGGCCAAGGATAACGGTTTATGTGGATGGTCCGTTTTATCCGGATACGAAACTGACCGATGATGAAAATCGGGCAAAATTAATGAAGGAAGCTTACGAAAGTATGGTAAAATTGGCTAAGCATAGTAATTACGAATACTTTAGCTATATCAAGAAAAAATAAATGGAGGTAAAATGAGTATCTTTGACACTGGCGTTAGTCCGCTGAAAAAGACTAAGGTTGTGCCAATTTTCCTAACAATTAACAGTAAGTATGCGCCGTATGCGGCGGCATCTATCAATTCTTTGACCAAGCACTTGGATCCAAAGCGGTATTACCGAGTGATTATTTTGCACGATGGTTTGAATTGGGCGAATCGCGTGAGGCTACGTAGCTTGGTAACCAAAAACTGCGCAATCCAGTTTAAGAAAATCACACGAAGTTTGTATCTAAAGGCGATTATTAAATATTGCTCTAAGCGTAAGGGCGAGGCGGATTTCTTTTCGGCGGCGGTGTATTATTATCGGTTTTTCATTCCGCGTTTGTTCCCGATGTATAACAAATGCGTCTACATAGACAGCGATACGATTTTACTGGACGATATCGGTGAGTTATTTGATACGGAACTTGGCGATAATGTGGCGGCAGCGATGGTGGATCCGAAGGTGGACGTAATTAAAGAATTTCGTGATTATGTAAATAATGCCGTGGGCGTGCCATATAAAGAGTATGTAAACGATGGCGTGATAGTGATGGATTTAAAGAAAATGCGCAAGATGCATTATCTTTCTACGATGGTGGCGATGATTGATGAATATGACGCAGACTTGGTGGCGCCGGATCAGGACTATTTTAATGTGATCTGCCGTGGCAAAATTAAACATTTGCCGGCGTGTTGGAACGCAGAGCCGGTAGAAAAATTGCCGCACGGCACGAAATTGGTGCATTTTAATTTGTTTAATAAGCCGTGGCATTACAAAGATGTACCTTCGGAAAAGATTTTTTGGAACGCGGCGATGGGTACTGGGTTTTATGGTGATTTGAAACGCCAGCAAGAGGCGTTTGATAAAGAATGTCAAAAGGCCGAGCAGGCAAAAGTTGGGGCTTTGATTCAGAAAGCCGCGAAACTTGCAAAAGTCAAAGAACCGTTGATGAAATTGCCAAAGAAATAAAAAATGGAGGTGCCTACCGGAATTGAACCGGTGTACGCGGTTTTGCAGACCGCTGCGTAACCACTCCGCCAAAGCACCACCTAAAATGATTATATCATATTATGCGGTTTGGAGTAAAACTATACCGGCGACTACGAGAACGGTAGCAATTAGGTGCACGAGTACGGTTTTGCGATTGAGTTTTTCGCGGCCAAATTTTGGCCAGATGAGAGTAAGGACAAGACCCATGAAGAAGATCACGATTGGTTCGGCGGAGTCGGAAGAAACTGAAGCTAGTGCTACGGCCGGTGCGGTAATTAGCGCGCCGCGATAGGCAAAATCCTTAACGAGCCCTATTGCGCTATTGGCGATAAGTGGGCGAAGAACTTTGCCGCGGCTGGATTTGTAAATAGAATTAAAACGTTTGCGCCATTTGGGGCGCGCAAGCATGATGATGAAATTGCCGAGACCTTTGCCTAAGAATAATAGAGCAACTTCGTTGAGTAGGGTAAAGTTTTCGTTGTCGGCTTTGACAAAAATCACATTAGCA
>JAFWIY010000014.1 GCA_017514675.1 Candidatus Saccharimonadota bacterium
CCTTCAGACTAGTTTTCACTAAAACCTCCTATTTACTTATGGTTATTATAGCACTATTTATAATAACGTGACAAGAAGGATTTTTTGTATTCTTCGAAAGTATCGTTTAGGAGGCTTTTGCGGATATTATCGGTAACGGTGACCACGAAATGCTCGTTATGGATGCTGGCGAGGACTTTGGCGGTGATTTCGTCGGTTTTGAATAGATGGTGGAGGTATGCTCTGCTGTAATTTTTACAACATTCGCAGTCGCAGTCTGGCATGAGTGGGGAAAAGTCGGTTTTGTATTTGGCGTTTTTGATATTAATGCGGCCATCGTAGGTATAAAGAGAGCCGTTTCGGGCCATACGGGTGGGACCGACACAGTCAAAAGTATCGCAGCCATATTCGGCACCCACGAAAAGATCAATTGGTTCTTGGCCCATGCCGAGGAGGTGGCGGGGTTTATTTTCTGGTAAGATTGAGTTGACCGTTTTTAGCATTTCATCCATACCGTCGGCCGTAAAAACACCACCGATGCCAAAGCCGTCAACATCTTTGCTTGCGCAGTACCTAGCTGATTCCGCGCGCAAATCGTTGAAGATGCCGCCCTGGACCACGGCGTATAGATATTGTTCGGGGCGCGGGTCCTGTCCGAACCTATCTTCCTCGGGCCGCTCCGGGGCGCTCGCCCAAGTCTTAGGCCCTTCGGAAGATAGGTTTCGGCCACCCGCGCCCAACAATACCTTATGTTCTGTGATGCAGCGGTCGAGCCAGCGGTGGGTGCGGTGCATGGCGGCTTCCATGTCGGCGTGGCTGTCGGATTTGGCGAGCTGGTCAAAGGCCATGTGAATATCGGCGCCGATTTTCCATTGGTCGCGCATGCTGGATTCTGGGGTCATTTCAAATTTGTCGCCGTTGATGTGGGATTTGAATTTGGCGCCGTTTTCGGTGATTTTGACATCTGGCAAAGAAAAGATTTGGAACCCGCCGGAGTCGGTAAAAGTGGGGCCGTGCCAAGAGCTAAATTCGGCTAGGCCGCCGGCCTGCTCAATTAAATCGGAGCCGGGGGCGAGAATTAAGTGATAAGTGTTTGCTAAAATGGCTTGGCTGCCGAGTTCGCGCATTTGTCGCATGGTCAGAGCTTTGACCGTAGCGCGTGTAGCGGCGCCGACAAAAGCCGGAGTTTTAATGTCGCCATGTGGTGTATGAATCACGCCTACGCGAGCTAGACCGCACCGTTTATTTATGGTAAAGAATGGAAAATCAGACACTGCGTGCCCTTCGGGCACGCTCCGGGCCGCTCTGGCCAAGTCTTTATGTCCCTTAGGACACATAGTGTCTGATTTTCCATTCCCTAACATATCAGCATTGAATCTCCGTAGCTTAAGAAATTGTATTTTTCTGTTACGGCGTGGTCGTAGGCGTTTTTTAGGTTATCCCAGCCGGCGAAGGCGGAGGCTAACATCAAAACTGTAGATTTGGGGGCGTGGAAATTTGTCAAAAGCGCATCGACAATTTTGAATTCGTAACCAGGGTAAATAAAAATATCATCTTCGCCTTCGGTTTTGCCGGTTTTAGCGTAGTATTCCAGAGTACGAGCGACAGTAGTGCCAAGAGCAATAATGCGACCAGAATTGTTAATGGCTTTAATAGTATCTTCTGGGATGCTGAACCACTCGGAGTGCATTTTGTGGTCTTCGACTTTATCGGAGCGGATGGGGAGGAAGGTGCCGAGGCCGACATGGAGGGTGAGATATTTAATTATTACGCCTTTTTGCTTTAGCTTTTCTAACAATTCTTCGGTCATATTAAGACTAGCAGTTGGTGCGGCGGCAGAGCCGAATTCTTTTGCGAAAACAGTTTGGTAGCGTTTTTTATCATTATCAGTAGCGTCTCTATGAAGGTATGGCGGTAATGGGACTTCGCCGTAAAGGCGCGCTAGTTCAGAAAGAGGTGTGCTGGATTCTACTTCCGCGATGCCATTACCGAGAATTTTCGCGATAGTAACAAGATTTTTATTAACAAAAACCTTGTCACCTTCATGGAGTTTGCCGCGATACATGATGCGTTGAGGTTCATTGCCGTGTTTTTCTAGAACTACTAGTTCGCGTTTGCGACCATCGGGTAATTCGCAGAATAAGCGAGATTGCATTACGCGAGTATCGTTCAAAACCAATACATCTCCGGGGTTCAAAAAATCGGCCAAGTAGCGGTAGTGCGAATCTTGGATTTTGCCAGTACTTTTATTTAATACCAAAAGCCGAGTGCTGCCGCGCTTCTTAGGCGGGAACTTAGCGATACGTTCTTCTGGTAAATTGTAGTTATAGTCAGAAACTAACATATCTATAAATTATACCATTTTTTGGGTATAAAATAAAGCGTAGGCTAGATGCCGGGGACGGGGAATTTTTCGGCGAGGGCTTTGACTTCGCCACGAATAATAGCTACCTCTTCTAAGTCGGCGACTTCTAGATCGGCTAGGCCGTCGGCGTCGGCTTTTTGACAGAGCTCGGCGATGCGTCGCATCCAAGTAGCGATTTTTTCCATTTCGGCTTCGCCGAGGCCGCGCGTGGTAATAGCCGGAGTGCCGAGGCGGACTCCGTTTGGCTTGAAGGCACCGCCTTTATCACCGGGGAGGGAATTGGCATTTAGAGTAAGGCCGACTAGATCTAGAGCTTTCTCATACATTTTGCCGGTAATACCGAAACTTTTTTGCATATCAATTAGGATAAGGTGATTGTCGGTGCCGCCGCCTTGAAGCACAAAGCCGTTTTCTTGTAGGGCTCTAGCTAAGACTTTGGCGTTTTTTAGGATATTTTCGGCGTAAGTTTTAAACTCTGGCTTCAAGGCTTCGCCAAAAGCGATAGCTTTAGCCGCGATAATATGCTCCAAGGGCCCGCCCTGAGTGCCAGGGAAGACGGCTTTATCTACAAGTGTAGGCATAATTTCAAGAGATTTTTGCTCAATTTTCTTGAGTGGTGAGCCAACCGTGCCTTTGGTAAGAATTAGGCCGCCACGCGGACCACGCAAAGTCTTGTGAGTGGTGGTGGTCATGACATTAAAGCCAAAATCTAGCGGATTTGGGTGGACACCAGCGGCGATGAGGCCGGCCACGTGGGACATATCAGCCATTAGTAGGATTTCATGGCTCCATTTCTCTTCGGCTTTTTCGCGAATTTTAGCAACACGCTCAAAATCTGGGATTTTCATAAAGGCGGAATAGCCAACTAGGATGATTTTGATGTCTTCTGTGAGGGCGAGATTTTCCATTTGGTCGTAGTCGATATCGCCAGCTTCATCAGTGCCGTAGGGTATAAATTGGTAAATTTTGGCACTTCTCGTAACTGGTGAGCCGTGAGTTAAATGTCCGCCGTGACCTAAATCCATCGCCAGAACTTTGTCGCCAGGACTAGCCCAAGCAAAGTAGACCGCCTCGTTGGCATTGGCGCCGGAATGTGGCTGAACGTTGGCATGGTCGGCGTGGAATAGCTTGCAGGCGCGCTCGATAGCGATTCTCTCGATGCGGTCAACATTGATTTGCCCGCCGTAGTAGCGATAATTTGGTAAAACTTCCTTAGCGATCTTACCCTCATCCCAAATGGTGAGACCTTCAAAACTAGGGTAACCTTCGGAATATTTATTGGTCAAAATCGAACCGGCAGCCTCTAATACTGCTTTTGAAACATAATTTTCGCTTGGGATTAACTCCAAACCTTCGCGCTGGCGAACCTTCTCGCTTTCAATTAAATCAAATATTATATCTTTCATAATTCTCCTTTCATATTTTGCTGTATTTTACGAAGGAATACTCTAGATCATTTTCGGAGCCTTTCTTTAAGATTTGTTTTTGATAATCAGATTTTTTGAACTCGGGGAAGAAAGTGTCGGCGTTCTCATCGGTGGCGTGGATTTCGGTGAGGTAGAGGTTTTTAGCGTAAGGAAGGAATTGCCTGTAAATCATGCCGCCGCCAATGATAAAAATTTCCTCATCGGTATCTTGATGTTTTTTGGCGAATTGTTCTAAGTCGTTAATAATCAAGTCTGGGCCATCAATTGTCGATTCGGAAATGACAATATTTTCGCGGCCGGGAAGTTTGCCGGGCAGACTTAGCCAAGTGTTGCGACCCATGACGATTTTGTGGCCCATAGTGGTGTTTTTGAAATGCTTCATATCATCTTTGATGTGCCAAACTAGGCCACCGTTTTTGCCGAGTTCGTTTTTTTGTCCAATTGCTGCAATAATACTAAACATTTTTACTCCGTAACTGGCATTTTGATAACGCCGAGGTTTTCGTAACCTTCTAATTTGATATCTTTAAGTTCGCGGGAATTGTCGAAATCGTGGAAATTTTTGATGTCTGGGTTTAGCCAGAGAGTCGGCGCTTTGGGCAGAGTGCCGTTTTTGGTTGCCTCATCGTAACGCGCGATCTGCTCTTTGATACCATCAATTTGATTTTCGTAAATATGGGCATCATTAGTGATGAAAGTGAACTGGCCGGGCTTGACACCGACAGAATGAGCAATTAGGTGGCAGAGTACAGCATATTGCACTACATTAAACGGCAGGCCGAGTGGCACATCGGAAGAGCGTGAAGTAACTAGAACATTAAGTTTGCCATCTATCAGATTCCACTGAGAGTTCCAAACACAGGAAGGCAAGGCAGCAGTTTCTAGCCATTCGTTTTGCCAGAGAGAAAGCACCATACGGCGATTGCCGGGGTTTTCTTTTAGAGTTTCAATCAGATTGTCGATTAAATGATATTTGTTCACAATCCAGCCGTAAGCAGTACCGATAGTGTGGGCGAAATCGGTTTTAGGTTCTTTTGGGTGGTTTTTGGCGAAGATTTCATTAATATTGCGGCCTTGATATTTGCCGGTTTCGGAAATTTCCCATTCGTTCCAGATTTTGACATTGCGGTCTTTAAGCCAGCGGACATCATTAGAAGCGACTTGGTAAATCCAGAGGATTTCTAGAACAGCGGTCTTAAAAGCGACTTGCTTAGAGGTAAGAATAGGGAACTCTTCTGAGAGGTCAAACTGTAAAACTTGATGTGGTAAGCGGATAGTGCGAGCCTCGGATGACCCCTGGGCGGTGTGGTCGGGAATAGCGGAAGCGGTCTTGGCGCTGCGCTTGTCGGTTTTTTTGTAATTAGTGATTTTTTCGCCGTGTTCTAAAATGCGGCGGCACAAATCTATGTATTGATCATCAAATTTGCTCATTTTACCTCCTTATTTTCATTATTATAGCATGAAAAAGCTCCGAGAATAAAATCTCGGAGCAATAGCTTAGGAGGGGAGGAATTTGTCGTAGTCGCTTTCGCGCCACGAATACCATTTGTTGTTGACGATTAATGTAATCATCACGAGCAAAGCTACAAAGAATCCGAATTCATCGTAGCGAGTAATTCTGCGTTCGCGGATAAAGTCGACGGTCCACATTTCGCTAGCTTTGCAAGAGCTAAAACGCTGGTCATCACAGACGGCCATTTCTCTCTTGTCGCGGTCGGAAGCGAAATGAGTATTGTGCTTCATGCGAGGCGGAGTGCCGCGTTTATCATAACAAAGCGTGATGATGTTCGCAGAGACTTTGTCTGCACAATAGAGCATTTGCCCGGCCGGAGTGGAACGGTCTTCCATTTCGCTGAGTAATTTAGCTACGGCGGCTTCGGTCTGGACCTCGTGGTCGAGTGCGAAGGCGGCGAACTCTTGATAGTACTGAAGCTCGTCTTGACGCTTTTCGGCTGGGTCGCGACTACCATTGTCGGGGATGTCACCTATGACATTCTCGGGTAAATCGTGCCTTCTGACTGCCTTCATGATAGTGCGATAGCTATACCCGAGCGAGTGCGTTTCGACGTCCTCGCCATAAAAATAACTAAGGTAAGCATCCACGATTTCGGATAATAAGTTGGCGTGCGCACCAACCGACTCGTAGGCACAGGTCTGCGTAGGCATCGTAAGACCGTACCTGCCATTGTATCCACGAAGAACAAAACTGTTCATAGCGACCTCCATAATCTGTTTTGAGATTTTGAAGATAACCTTAGGGTCGTGCTTCGGCCAATCGCGGCCGGTAAGTAGGGCCTCGTTTTCCATAATTCGGGAGAAATCTTTTAAAATATCCATATCGGACCTCCTATTAAAGTACTCTCCCCATCCTAGCTATGAAAAATTATAGCATATCTTGACAAAATTGGCAAAGTGTGCTATAATGGAAGTATAAATTGGTCAGAATGGGAGTTAATATGGCGAAGAGCCTTTTTTTGTTACTATTTTCTGGATTATTTGGGATAATCATAGCCCCAGACTTTTTGACGGCGGCCGATGAAGTGCATCCGATTTCTCCAGAGTTTAATGCGGTTTTGACAGAGGAGATTATTGAGGAGCCGGAACCGGTTTATGAGGAGCCTGTTTACCAGGCGCCGGTTTATGAAGAGCCAGTTTACCAAGCACCGGTTTACGAAGAACCAGTTTACGAGGAGCCAGTTTATGTGGCGCCAAGTAATAGTATTTCTATTGCAGGGCGAAAACTGGATATTGTGGATGTAGATAGTACCGCGGTGGACGCTGGAAATCACGTAAATAAATACGGCGAGAAGTTTTTGTATGGTCATAATTCTTATAATGTATTTGGCGCGCTAGTGAATCTTGGCGTAGGTAATACATTCTCGATGTACTATGGTGGAGTAAGCTATAATTATCGCATTAGTAATATCGTGATTTACGAAAAAGATGTCGCGGCGGGTAAACTACGGCTAAACGGTGAGGGTAGTTATATGTACGCGGTGGCGCATGCTAGGCATAGTGGCGTGCAATACGACCTTTCAATTATGACCTGTTATGGTACTAGCTTTGGTAACGGCGATGCCTCGCATCGTTTGGTGATTTTCGCTAACGCTATCTAAATTATGCTACAATAGAGGTATGAAAAGCCGAATTTGGCAATTTGTTTTGGTGGGCGTTTTTTTGGCAGTTGGTGTGGCGGGGGCGGTGAGTTTTGGGATTTTGAATCAACAGGTTAAGAAATACCCAGATAACGGCTTGCCGATTCTGGATATTTCTTTGAAAGATACGGACTTAGAAACGATAAAATCTGGCGAAAAAATGACAGTTTATGAGGGGAATGAAGTTCTATTGAGAAACGGTGGGGTGGAGGATAATTTTTATAATGTCGAGCTGCGCGGGAGGGGTAATTCTACTTGGGAGCAGGCAAAAAAGCCATTCCAGATTAAATTTAGGCATGCGGTGGATATCTTGGGGTTAGGGAAAGCGAGAAAATGGGTGCTTCTAGCGAATTATTTTGACGATACGAATCTTCGAAACGATATTGCGTTTTATTTAGCCGAAATGCTAGGCGAAGAAAGTGCAAGGGGGAGGTTTGTGGAACTTTATTTTAACGGCGAGTATGGGGGGCTTTATTATCTAGTTCATAAAGTAGAAATTGGCAAGAGTTCGGTAGACTTAAGAGATGAGGCTGGAGTTTTATTTGAATTGGACGCCGAAGAGCGGGTTAATGGTAATTGTAGTCGCGGTACATTAGGTGGGTGTTTAGTGATGAAAGAGGCTGTTAATAATAATGACGAAACCGAAGAGAATATCGCGCACCTGGATTTTATGGAGGATTTTTATGCGGCGGAGGAAGCTGCCAGTATTGGCGACTATGAAGAAGTTGGCAAATATTTGGATATGATTTCTTTTGCGAAATATTTTCTGATATCGGAATTCACCGTAGACCCAGATGCTTATTCTATGAGTTTCTTTATGTATAAGGATGGCCCAAATGACAAAATCCATGCTGGACCGATTTGGGATTTTGATTTTGCTCTTGGAAATCAGAAGTGGGCATGGTGGGCGAATAATGCTGACTTTTTCTCGCCCGAAGCGTTGATGCAGCAAAAAAAGAGTGCGTTTGGCCTAGAGGGTAAAGAGGAAAATATGAAAATTTCTAAATTGCTGTATTATTTGATGGAAATGCCAGAATTTCAGAATTTAGTGAAGGATATTTTTAGTCAAAAATTATCTGGCAGAATAATGGAGCTTGAAGTGATGATGTCGCAAAGCGCAAAGAATCTACGCGGGGCGATTTTGCGGGATACGGAGAAATGGGAAAAGGGTGATTTTGATACGGAAATGAAGTATTTGCTGGATTGGATCCATCGGCGATATCTTAGGCTAGAAAAAGAATTTGGTGACGAAAAAAATGCCCAGAGGGCGGTGTATTAAACGTGGTTGGTGGAGCGTATGAGATTCAAACTCATGACCTCTACTATGCCATAGTAGCGCTCTAA
>JAFWIY010000015.1 GCA_017514675.1 Candidatus Saccharimonadota bacterium
GACACCAAACGGGGTGATTTATCTGTCTGGCGACTGGCGGCACGAAGAAAGGCCGATGGGGATTCAGACTGATTATGAACGGATTGATGAGATTGTGGCGAAAGAAGGTATTGATTTATTGGTGAATGAGTCAACAAACATTGACTCGCCTGGGCGGCATCCGCATTCGGAATATGATGTGGGCGAGAACTTGGGCAAAGTAATGGATCATTACGTGAATGGGCGGGTGATAATTTCTTGTTTTTCATCGCAGATTTCTAGGATTGAGTTAGTGTTGAAAGAAGCGGCGGCACGGGGACGAAAGGTCGCATTCTCTGGCTTTTCCATGATCAATAACGTGGAGGTGGCACTTCGGGCGAAGGCTATTAAAGTACCAAAAGATACGATTGTAAAAATGGAAGATATTGTTAAGTTGCCGGATGAAAAAGTCTGTATTGTATGTACTGGCTCGCAGGGTGAGTTGAACGCGGTGTTAAATCGGATGGTGACTGGTGCACATAAGTATATTAAGATTAAAGCGACCGATACGATTGTTTTCAGTTCTAACCCAATTCCGGGCAATGAGCCGCATGTGGTTTCTACGGTGGATGGGTTGTTGCGAGAAGGCGCGCAGGTGATTCAAAATGGCAAAACGCATCTTACGAATATCGGGCCTTTGCATTTGTCGGGGCATGCGTATTACGAGGACCATGTGGAGTTTGTGACTAGGATGCAACCAAAGAATTATATGCCATATCACGGGGAGTTTTACATGCTAGAGCATAACGCCGAGATGGCAGAGAATGTGATTGGCATCCAGCGCGATAGGATTTTGGTAGCTGATGATGGCGATATAGTGGAATTAACCAAAGACAAAAAAATTCGTAAGGCGGGTCGGATACAGGTGGGGAATAAACTTTATGATGATGCGGACCAATTGGTACACGAGGCGGTGGTAAAAGACAGGATCCATATTGCGCGCGAAGGGATTTTTGTGATTGTTCTCACGCTCAATAAAAAGACTGGGCATCTTATGAAAACGCCAGACATTGTGTCGCGCGCGTTTATTTATCTAGATAATTCGGAAGAGTTGATTGGTAAAATCCGACATTACCTCCGGCAAAAGACTGATAAGTCAATCTCTACTGACCCAGAGATGAAGGTATTAAAAGAGGAAATTAAAGAAGATATTACGCATATTTTGTTTGATGCGACTGGACATACGCCGATTGTGATTCCGGTGATTAATAAAGTGTAAAAATGTTATAATTGTAGTAAAGGAGATTACTATGAGCATATATGATTTTAAAGTAAAAAAACGGGATGGTTCAGAGCTTGATTTAACAAGTTTGAAGGGTAAGGTATTACTTATTGTTAATACGGCTACTGGCTGTGGATTTACCCCGCAGTACGAAGGTTTGGAAAAATTATATAAAAAATATTACGATAAAGGTCTAGAAATTTTGGATTTTCCGTGTGATCAATTTGGTCATCAAGCTCCTGGCACCGATGATGAAATTCATGCGTTTTGTACAGCCAAGTACAATACTACTTTTGATCAGCTAGCTAAAATCGAGGTTAATGGCGATAAGGCCGACCCACTCTTTGTTTATTTAAAAGAGCAAATGTCTGAAGATAGCGAGCCTAAGGGAATGAAAAATAAATTAGCAATGAAGGCGATTGATAAAATTCCTAGTGTCAGTAAAGAAAAAGGCGCAATTAAATGGAATTTTACAAAGTTTTTAATTAATAAAGATGGTGATGTGGTTGGTCGTTTTGGCCCAACCGATAAACCTGAAGAATTAGAAGATAAAATAAAGGAGTTACTATAATGGAAGTATTAGATTTTTACGCAGATTGGTGCGGTCCGTGCCAAATGATGAAGCCGGTCGTGGAAGAGTTTAAAGAGGCGCACCCAGAAGTTAAGGTGCGGGCGGTGAATATTGATGAAGAAGAGGAGCTTGCGGCGGAATATAGGGTTTCATCGATTCCGTGCCTAGTAGTTTTGAAAGATGGGAAAGAAGTTAATCGGTCGGTTGGAGTGATGCCACTAAAGAAGTTAGAGAAGTTGGCGGAGGTTTAGGATGAAAAAGTATGATGTCGTGATAGTCGGAGCGGGGATGGCGGGACTTACCGCGGCGATTTATGTAGCGCGAGCGGGGAAGTCGGTTTTGGTTCTAGAAGGAACAATGCATGGCGGGCAAATTATCAATACAATAAAAATTCAGAATTGGCCGGGAGATTTTGAAGTCTCGGGGGCGGATTTGATGAATAAAATATATCACCAGGCGAATAATTTAGGGGCGGAAGTTGAGTATGAAGAGGTGGTTAAGATTAGTGAAAATAGAGGTGATGGGGGTTTTGTAGTAGAAACTAATGAAAATGAATATGCGTGTCGTGCCGTAATTCTTGCGACGGGCACAGAACCGAGGAGGTTAAGTGAGAAACAGGCGGCGGATGCGGGGTCGCGCCCGATTTCCTATTGCGCGACTTGTGATGGGGCGCTTTATAAGGGCAAACCAGTGGTGGTGGTCGGAAGCGGAAATACGGCAAAGCATGAGATGAAGTATCTGGAAGGGATTTGTTCGAAGGTGCACCATATTCATCACGATGATCCGATTCCGGCAGACGCTGAGGCGGTGTTTGTGGCGATTGGCAGAGTGCCAAATACGAAGGTTTTGAAGGATTTTGTGGAACTTGATAAAGATGGGTATGTGGTGGCGGGTGAAGATTGTAAAACTTCTCGGTCTGGAGTGTTCGTGGCAGGGGACTGTCGGACAAAGAGCGCTCGCCAGCTTGTGACTGCGGCGGGGGATGGCGCGATTGCGGCTGGAGCGGTAGTGGAATACCTAAAATAGAGGACTTGTGGTATAATTAGTTCAGTGCCCGTTCGCGTAAAGCGCGGGCGAGCATAGCGAGCCCGAGTGGCGGAATTGGTATACGCGTTCGACTTAAAATCGAATGGAGAAATCCATATGGGTTCAAGTCCCATTTCGGGCACCACGGTTCCAGAAAACTATATTCTGGGACCTGTTCTTCGAATCAAGTCCCATTTCTGGTATCAATAAAATAAACTGGATAAATTGTCCAGTTTATTTTATTGTATCTTAGTTTAAAATCGCGATTCCGCAGTTTAAGTAGGCGGCGAAAGTGCACCATATAATATATGGTAGTAGCATCCAGAATGCTGGTTTTGAGATCTTGTGAGTGAGAATCATAAGGACAATGATTAAGGCCCACATCACGAGAAGCCAAACAAAGGCAAACCAGAATAAATCAAGCGTAAAGAAAAACGGTGTCCAAGCGAAATTAAAGATAAGCTGGATACCATAAATAATTAAAGCGGTTTTGGCGAGTTTTTTGTCGGACTTGCTCTTAGAATTATGGCCTTTTTGCCAAATAAGAAAACTTGCGATCCCCATTAAAACATAAAGAATTGTCCAAGCGATCGGGAAGAGTAGAGCCGGAGGAGAGAGTGGGGGCTGGTTAAAATCACCGAACTTCATCATCGTATCGCGAGTAAAGAGCGAAATTATAAAACCGCCGCCGAGCGGAACGAGAATAGAAAGCGCGATGCGCCAGATTTTACCCCAAGTTGATAGTTTAGTTGATTTTTTCATAATGTTAACCTTTCTTAATGCTTATGTTTATTTTATTATAGCACTTTTGTTTGTGATAATGGTAATATGTATGTTTAGGTTTTAAGGTGAATTCATTGTGGCTAAAATATGCTACAATGGAAATATGAATAAAGTAGTAAAGCGGGGGTTTTCGGTTTGGAAGATTTTTTTGAAGAATAAAATAGCGTCATCGATTATGATGCTATTTTCTGGCGCGATGATGTTTATCGCGGCGCTCAATGGTAAAGGAAACGATACAAAATCGCTACCAATTTTGATAACAGTGGTCGGCGCGATGCTGACACTTTATGCGACATACCGAATTGGCTATTTAAAGTCTGAGTTTGATAAGAGTGGTAAGGATGAAGAAGAGAAAAAATTGCGTCTAAAAGTTTTGCTCATGCAGATTGCGGAAACGTTGTTATATTTGGTAGTGCTAGGCATCGGGATTTTTCTACTCGTAGATGAGAGTCTGATGAACAAGATTCTTAATTTGATGGCCGGCGGGTTTACCACGCTTAATGGTGTGCTTGGGGTAATTAAAATTTATAAAAACCGCGAGAATAAAGATTTTCATTGGAAATTAATGATTGTACTTGCGATTTTTGAATTAAGTATCGGGCCGTATTTCATTTTCGCATCAAATTCTATTAGCGTGAATGGTTATATTGTCATGGGCGCGCTAACTACGGTAGCCGGAATTATTGAAGTAATTTCGGCGATGACACGAGATAATCTGAAGTGCACTCTTGATGATGGAAAAGAAATCGTGCAAATTATCAAAGAGGGTGAGAGACCAAAAGAATGAATATATTATATTGTGGCGATAAGGGGATAGCGCGCGGGGTTTTGGTGTCGGTATTGTCAATACTAAAACACAACAAACAGCCGATTTCTTTTTATATTGCGACCATTAATTATAAAGATACGGTGGCGTTTAGTGAAAAGTCGGCGAAGTTTTTGGATGAGTTGGTGAAAAGAACAAACAAAAAAAGTTTTGTAAAACTGATTGATGCGACAGAAGTTTTTACCGCGAATCTTCCGAAAAAAAATATGGGTTCGTATTTTACGCCGTGCTCAATGCTAAGGCTCTACATTGATAAAATTCCGGAACTAAATAAACTAGACCGGATATTATATTTGGATTACGATGTGGTGTGTCGGGGGGATTTGTCTGAATTTTATAATACGGATTTAGATGGTGTGGAGGCGGCGGGAGTTTTGGATATTTACGGCAAGAATTTTTATCATTACCGCGGGTTGTTTAATTTTGACTACATGAATTCGGGGGTGATGTTGTTTAATGTCCCGGAATGTTTAAAATCGGGGATGTTTGAAAAGGCCGTGAAGCTTTGTGCTGGGCGGTGGATGATGTTGGCAGATCAAGCAGCTTTAAATAAATCAATTGAAAAACGCAAATTATGCCCAAGGGAGTTTAATGAGCAGGGCGAAAGGCCGCGTGAGGATACAGTTTTACATCATTTTTCTAATAATTTTAAGTTCTTCCCGTATTTTAGAGTGCAAAAAGTGAAACCGTTTGAGATAGAAAAGATCCATAAAGTTTTAAAAATAACCGAGTACGATGATATACTAAAAGAGTATAACAAGCTGAAAGGGAATTTGTAATGGCAAAGGCCGAACTGTTTCAAAAGGATTTACCAAAAGAAGAGCGGGTGTTTTATTACGCTTCTGAGGAAGATGACCCGATAAAAACGAAAGAGCAGGAGAAGAAAATTAAGGTAGAATTGCCAGAGGATTATGTTTTTATCCCGAAAAATCCGTTTGTGAAACTATATTCGGCGCTACTTTATCGTGGATTTAAGTTGTTTGCACGTTATTATGCCAAATCGTATCTAGAAATGGAAATTGTGGGGCGAGAGAAATTGAAAAAAGCGAAGGGAAAGGGCTACGTGATTTATGCGAATCATACTAATCCGTATCATGATGCGTTTTCGCCGGCACTAGTGGCTGATCGGCGAATTTTTACGATTATTAGTCCGGTGAATTTAAAGTTGCCGGGGATTGGCAAGTATTTACCATATATCGGCGGGATGCCACTAGGGACTTCGCCTAGCACCAAGAAAAAATTCCACGAAGCGATAGACAAAAGATTGGCGCAGAAAAATTGTTTAGTAATTTATCCGGAAGCGCACGTGTGGCCGTATTATACAGGCATTCGGAAGTTTCCGGCGGGAGATAAATCGTTTGTTTATCCGGTACGGAACAACTTGCCGATTTTTACTATGACAACTACTTATCAAAAGTCGCGCAAAAAAGGCCAGGAAAGACCAAGGATGACGGTTTATGTGGATGGTCCGTTTTATCCGGATACGAAACTGACCGATGATGAAAATCGGGCAAAATTAATGAAGGAAGCTTACGAAAGTATGGTAAAATTAGCTAAGCATAGTAATTACGAATACTTTAGCTATATCAAGAAAAAATAAATGGAGGTAAAATGAGTATCTTTGACACCGGCGTTAGTCCTCTCAAAAAGACTAAGGTTGTGCCAATTTTCCTAACAATAAACAGTAAGTATGCGCCGTATGCGGCGGCATCTATTAATTCTTTGACCAAGCACTTGGATCCAAAGCGGTATTACCGAGTGATTATCTTGCACGATGGTTTGAACTGGGCAAATCGCGTGAGGTTACGTAGTTTGGTAACCAAGAACTGCGCAATTCAGTTTAAGAAAATCACACGAAGTTTGTATCTAAAGGCGATTATTAAATATTGCTCTAAGCGTAAGGGCGAGGCGGATTTCTTTTCGGCAGCGGTGTATTATTATCGGTTTTTTATTCCGCGTTTGTTCCCGATGTATAACAAATGCGTTTACATAGACAGCGATACGATTTTACTGGACGATATCGGTGAGTTATTCGATACGGAACTTGGTGATAATGTGGCGGCAGCGATGGTGGATCCGAAGGTGGATGTAATTAAAGAATTTCGTGACTACGTAAATAATGCCGTGGGTGTGCCGTATAAAGAGTATGTGAATGATGGCGTGATAGTGATGGACTTAAAGAAAATGCGCAAGATGCATTATCTTTCTACGATGGTGGCGATGATTGATGAGTACGATGCGGATTTGGTGGCACCAGATCAGGATTATTTCAATGTGATTTGTCGTGGTAAAATTAAACATTTGCCAAAGTGTTGGAATGCGGAGCCTGTAGAAAAGTTGCCGCACGGTACGAAATTGGTGCATTTTAATTTGTTTAACAAGCCGTGGCATTACAAAGATGTGCCTTCGGAAAAGATTTTTTGGAATGCGGCGATGGGTACTGGGTTTTATGGTGATCTAAAACGCCAGCAAGAGGCGTTTGATGAGAAATGTCAAAAGGCCGAGCAGGCGAAAGTGGGGGCTTTGATTCAGAAAGCCGCGAAACTTGCAAAAGTCAAAGAACCGTTGATGAAATTGCCAGAGAAATAAAAAATGGAGGTGCCTACCGGAATTGAACCGGTGTACGCGGTTTTGCAGACCGCTGCGTAACCACTCCGCCAAAGCACCACCTAAAATGATTATATCATATTATGCGGTTTGGAGTAAAACTATACCAGCGACTACGAGAACGGTAGCAATTAGGTGTACGAGTACGGTTTTGCGATTGAGTTTTTCGCGGCCAAATTTTGGCCAGATGAGAGTAAGGACAAGACCCATAAAGAAAATCACGATTGGTTCGGCGGAGTCAGAAGAAACGGAGGCGAGCGCTACGGCCGGTGCGGTAATTAGCGCACCACGATAGGCGAAATCCTTAACGAGCCCTATTGCGCTATTGGCGATAAGTGGGCGAAGAACTTTGCCGCGACTGGATTTGTAGATAGAATTAAAACGTTTGCGCCATTTGGGGCGCGCAAGCATGATGATGAAGTTGCCGAGACCTTTGCCTAAGAATAATAGAGCAACTTCGTTGAGTAGGGTAAAGTTTTCGTTGTCGGCTTTGACAAAAATCACATTAGCA
>JAFWIY010000016.1 GCA_017514675.1 Candidatus Saccharimonadota bacterium
ATAGGTAGCGTTGTCTCTTAGCACTGGTTAAACCTATTTTAACAATCTCTGTGCTACAATCACAATATGGACAGTTTTTACTGTTCACATTAGTTACTCCTGTTTACTTCAAATACTAGAGTAACAGAAAAGAGCCACTAACGTGGCTCTTTTTGTATTACTAAACAATTAAGGAGTAATATTTACAAGCATTAGCATACACACATTTTTGTTATTAGCCCCTCTCTTATGAGGGCGCTTTTTCTAGGCATGAAAAAGCCACCCGAAGGGTGGCATAGTCAAACTCTTCTTATATTATAGCACACTTTTGTGATTTTGTCAATTTTCAGCCCGTTCCACCTCTTGCTAAGGAGGTGTATATATGATATACTCTTGGGAAAGGGGGCGCACTTTAATAGGAGGTTAGATATGAAAAGGCATAAAGAACTTTTTGACCCGATTGTTCGGACCGCAACGATGAAAAAGGAAGAATTCCTGAAGTATATCGAGATTTGCGACCGCCAGCCGGCGATTACGCCGACTAGACCTAGTCTAGTGCGAGAGATTCGTGATATCTTCTACGAGTCGCATACGGACATAGATAAGCAATGTCTTGACAAGGTTTGGGCTTTTATTCGTGAGAAGCTCGAAAAGAATGAAGGCTTAGCCCAGTTTGTGCTCGATTACAACGGGGCAAAGTCTAGCTATTTCTTTCCTTGGCTTATTCAGGTGTTTACTTCACCTTCGGCGGCACTTGAGATGGCCTACAATGCAGGGATGGACTTGACTGGCTCTTGGACCAAGAAAGTCCCGGAAGAAGATGAGATTAACTTCTTCGTGCGGAATGTTCCGACCTTTGCGTACAACCGCGAACGGCAGCTCTTTGTGGCAGACCTTGCTACTACTATCAGGGACATTAACCCTGGCAATACCAAAATCGTAGATTTTGGAGCTGGCAGGTTGGCTTGGACGCGGTGGCATGGATTTAAGTTTGAACCCGAGAGGCAGAGTATCTTGGCTTTTGACATGGACCAGACTATCCAGCCCGATGAGCTCTATGAGGGAGTACCTCTCGAAGACTATGCCGTGGAATATCAAAAGAAGAACTTTATGACCGAGCTTCACAACCCTAAATGCAAGGATGCGAACTTAGCAATTCTTGGCGGCGTGGCATCTTACTATCCTGTGGATGCCTTTGCCGAAAAGGTAGTGAAGCCTGTGCATAGTTTGCTTGCTGAAAACGGCAGCTTCTTCTTTGATTTCCAGCTTCTTTGCCCGCAGTATACCTGGAGTGTCAAGCTCTTTGACTGGCCCGAAATTAAGCTTTCGGAGAGCCCTTGGCAGGCGATTGAAACTGCCGAGAACATTCGCAGAAATTTATGGAACAAGGGTATGAAGTTTGAAGCTGAATACAAGCTTGATACCTACAACGAAATACCTTCATCCGTGATGATGGTGTTTACCAAAATTTAACCCCCTTTTGCCCGCACTTAAAAGTGCGGGTTTTTCTTTTGGCATTTTTAATGGCTATGGTATAATCATTACAATAAGGAGGTAAATGCATTTAGTTTATATACTACTAATCATCGTGTCGGCATTAACGATTCTGTCGGCATTCACATTAATTTTTGGAAGTACAAAATCCGAACGCGCGAGAGGGCTATGGTTTCTAGTCGCGGCAATCGGTAGTGCAATATGGGGCTTGTCAATCTCGCTCTTTTTGTCGCTCGGTACCGGTGAATTTGATTACACTGTTGCGCCTTGGCTCATAAAAGGTATTTACGCTGGAGCTATTATCATGGATGTGGCACTTCTGGGCTATATTTCATGGAAATATAAACTTGGGAAAATCATTACTTCACTCTTCTCGATTGGCGGGGCGGTACTACTGGCATTGTTTATGTACGACCCCTCTATCCTATATTCTTCAATAACTCTATCCAACGCAGGTAACTCGATTGCGATTGATTTTGGCCACGTATTTTATTTGGCTTACTCTCTATTTTTCTGCACTATTACACCGGTATTCTGTAGTTTCTTGATTTATCAGATTAAGCATAGTCGCAGCAAAAAATCTAAGAAGGGACATTGGGTGTTTTTGATTGGTCTCGCCATTGCTGGGCTACTTTCCTTGATCTTTGATATCATTTTGCCTCCGGTCAATTATAGTCTAATCTGGGTAGGCCCGCTCTCAATTAGCTTGGCCTTACTTGCATTTTATTACGCTATTCTCCGTTTTAAGTTAATTTCCTTATCTACAAGCTGGATGCGCGTGATGTCTTATGTCGTAATCTTAGGCTCGGCTTTGATTATTTACCTTTTGATTTTCCATCTGGTGTTCTCGGCGCTATTTAGAATTGCAAATCCATCATTCCAAGTAATTTTGCTAAACTTCGTAATGATCGCAATAGTGCTACTATTGATGCCGGCAATCTCTGAGGTAAACTCGTTGACGAAGTCTTTGATTATGACCAAACAGATTGATCTTGCCTATGTCGTTAAGAAGATTACCGTCTTGAATCGAAACAAGCTCGACCTTAAGGAGCTGTCTGGATTTTTGGCAGAACATATCCACTTTTCCTATGTTGGGTTTCTAATAAACGGCAAATTTTATGGTTCGGATGATTTCAGATTGCCACCAGAGGAGCTAATTGAAATATCTAGTCTAAAGATGCCAGAAAAAGGAATGTGGCAAAATACTAATGGCTTAAAGAAAGACTCGGAGTTAGATATTTCCAGAGTTGGTGTTTTGACTAATACGAATGGTGAAAGGATTGGCCAAGTTATCTTAGGTAAACCTACCTCTAAATCGAAGCTCGACAAAAAGGATTTAGCCGAAGTGGAGATGATATTCAACTTAATCACTGTGATGGTAGAAAATGGTAGCCGCAACGCTTAGACAGACCAAGTTGACAATCCTGCTTTCGATAAACGCAGCGGCGATTTTGATTGCTGGGGTTTTGATTGCTGGTTCAATCTGGCTAAACGGAGGGATGGATTTCCGAGTGGTAGGTGAACGTAGTGACGAAATAGATGAGCAGGCTGAGCAGACCGGGCTGATTGATAGCGAGAGCAACTCAAAGGCTGCCCTAACAGAGGCCCAAAAGGCTTACTCTACATCTGTCCATACTAAATCTGGCGTCGATTCTGCGCCAGTCCCAGATGGCGAGCTGTGGGGCGAAAAATCTATTGAAATTTATGAGACGGCCGATTTTGACATCTGTGTAGGTGGTGAGCTTGATAATCTTGGGGATATGTATTGGCAAACTAGCAACCCGAATGTTATTTCTGGCTTTTACAGTAATGCGAGGACTTGGCTTGGCTATTCCTCGGATACATGCCGTTTCCCAATTATAGTTGGTACTGGCAAGACTACTATTACTGCCGGTACTTACGACGGAAAAAGGCGCGACACGATAGAAGTGAATGTGGTCGAGGTGCCGAAGTTACGCTGGGAATACGAAATCTTGTCACTCGTTAATCAGGAACGTATCAGAAACGGGCTTGATAAGCTGAGCTGGGGCGATACTTGCGCCGAGGCGGCAGAAATTAGGGCTAACGAGCTTGTGCAGCTCTATTCCCACACACGGCCCGATGGGAGGCCTTGGGACACCGCTTGCGATAGCCCGAACAATAGCGTTACCTATGTTGAAGGTGAGAATTTGGCCGTAGGAAGCTCGGCGGTATCTCCAGAGACTACCGTTGCGACCTGGATGAACTCCGAAAAGCATCGTGAGAACATTTTGAATCCAGATTTTACCAAGCTCTCGGTTGGCCTACATTTTGACAACAACACCAAATACAAAACTCACTGGTCGCAGTATTTTTCTAATTTCTAGAGATTGAGGTGAGGGCGTTCGGCGAAGATGCGGTCGGAGAGTTTTTGCATGAGGGTTTTTAGGCCGGTGAAAATCGCGATGCCGGAGCCAATGATGGCGAGTGTGATAATCAGGCCGTTTTGGGTGAGGAAAGTAAATTCAAAGAAGTTGCGCGCGAATGGGATAAGGAAAACTGCGGCCATGATACCAATAATAGTGAGTAGAAGGCTGGCGCGGAGTGGATTTAGTGGCCGGGAAATCCAATAGATAAGGATGAGATCAATGGTAAAGGTGACAAAAACTGAAGTGGTGGTGAGTTCAAAGTGCGAAAAGTCGTTGAGATGAGCGAGGATGGAGAGAGCTAAAGTGCAGATAGTAACCGTGAGGCCGACTGGTACCGAATACTGCATAATATTTTTAGCGAAGCGGTTTTTGATGCGGTCGGTGTTTTTCTCGAGAGCGAGAATAAAGGCCGGGAAGCCGATACAGGCAAAGTTAAGCAAGCTCATTTCTATAGGAGTGAAGGGGTATCTGAGCGGCAGAAAAACAAATAACACGGCGAGAATTGAAGCGTAGACGGTTTTGGCGAGGAAAAGAGCAGTGGAGCGCTCGAGGTTGTTGATAGTTTGGCGGCCTTCATCGATGATGCTTGGCACGGCAGAAAAGTCGGAATCTAGGAGGACAAGCTTGGCTGATTTTCTGGCAGCATCAGAGCCATCGCCGATAGCAATAGAACAATCGGCCTCTTTCATGGCGAGAATATCGTTGACGCCGTCGCCGGTCATGGCGACCGTGTTTCCCTGTTTTTTAAGTGCGGCGATGAGGGATTTTTTCTGGGCGGGTTTGACCCGGGTGAAGATATTGTAATCTTTAGCGAGTTTGGCGTAGTTTGGTTTTTCTATTTGGCTTAGGTCGATGCCGTTTAGGTTTTTAACGCCGGATTGTTCGGCGATTTTGGTGACGGTTTTTAGGTTGTCGCCGGAGATGATTTTGATGTCTACGGTGTTGTCATAGAAATAATTGATGATGCTTTTGACATCTTTGCGGAGTTCGTCTTCTAAGGTTACAAAACCTAGTAGTGTAAAATCCGAAGGGCTATTTCGCAACGTCCTCGGCTCGCAGTCGTCAAAATCACAACGGGTCAGTCGGACTCGTCCCGGTATTTCAGTACCGGCTACTCGTCCGTGACCGTTGTAATTTTGACTGCTGGCGCCTGCGGATTGTTGCGAAATTTGCCCTTCGGATTTTACTACTGCTATTATTCTATAATTCCCCTCTATATCGGGTTTAACATCGGTGAGGAACTCGGGGGCGCCCATGAGGTAGGTGGAGTTTTTGGTGACTACGCCGGAGTATTTGCGGTCGGATGAAAAGGGGATGATTTCGGTAATTTGCTCTGTGGGCTCAAATTTGGCCGTTTTTAGCAGTTTTTGCTTCAAAGCGAGTGATGTAGCATTATCGGCAGTAGTTTGGCTTAGAATAAGCTTTAGCGCGTTCTCAATGGCATTTTTTGTTTGGCCTGGTGCCGGAATGAGTTCTTTCACGATCATTTTGCCGGTAGTGAGGGTGCCGGTTTTATCAAGCGCAATGCAATCTACCCGGGCGAGAGTTTCAATGGAATAGAGGTCTTGGACTAGGACTTTTTTGCGGCTGAGGCGGATAGTGGAGAGAGCCAATACAGAGGAGGTTAGGAGAATAAGGCCTTCTGGAATCATATTGATAAGGGCGGCTACGGTAGAAGTAACGGCGGTGACATTGTCGGCTTCGGTGCGAAAACGCGCCCAAAGTAGTAGGGCGCCAATGGGAACCAAGGCGAAAGAGATGTATTTGACAATATTGTTCATGATTTTGAAGAGTTTGGCATCGGCAGTCTTGATAGTGTGGGCGGAAGACTCCAGTTTGGAGATGTAATTCTCTGCCCCGACCGCGGTAACGGTAGCCTTGCAGGCGCCCGAAACTACAAAGCTGCCAGAGGTGAGCTGATCGCCGGGGCGTTTTTTGATGTTGTCTTGCTCGCCGGTGATGAAAGCTTCGTTGACTTCTATTTCGCCTTCTTCGATGCGGCTGTCTACCATAATTTGGTCGCCGATACCAAAGATGATGAGGTCGCCATCGACAAGCTGATCTTGAGGAATTTGGCGAGTTTGGCCATCCCTAATAACAGTGGGATTTTGGGCGGCGAGAAGCTGCATTTTATCGATAGTCTTTTTGGCGCGAATTTCGTTGATGATAGCAATTAACGTGTTGGCGATAGCGATAAAGATAAAGAGGAGATTTTTGTACGAGCCGACAAAAAACACCATACCGGCAAGGATGATATTAACGAGGTTAAAGAGGGTGAAGGTGTTTTTGGCGATGATTTTAGAGATAGAGTTGGAATTTTTGTGTGGCGCGACATTGACCCTGCCGGCGGCGATTTTGGCTTTGACTTCTGCCTCTGTTAATCCATCGAGTTTCATGATTTTATTATAACACGGCTAAACGCGACGGAGGAAGCGATTTACTTTACGGGCTAGTCCGTAAAGTTTGTATTTGACAGGGTTCAAGATGATGTCGTATGTACCGGCGTAAGATTTTTCGGTGCCACCGAAAGATTTTTTGAAATTAGTAAAGCCTTTCCAGGGGTGGTTATCCGGGGCGTTTTCAGGAGCGATACCCCAGAAGTCGAAAAATTCTAAGCCTTTTTCCTTAGCATCGAGAAGCATTTTGCAGACTACGATAGATGGAGCGGCGAGTTTTGTGTAAGATTTGTCCTGAGCGGCTTGAATATAATAGCGCGTATCTTGGTCGTCAAAGACTAGGACAGCGGCGATAACTTTTTCTTCCTCATTTTCAGGATGGTATTTTACAAGATATAGACTGGAGAATGGCTGGGAAAGTTGAGTTTTTAGGTAATCTTCAGAAAAAACTCCGATTTTTTTGTCTTTAGCTAGGATTTTCTGTAAAGCGACAAGATGTTTGATATCCCCTGGGTCTTTGCTGACTTCAACGGTGAGGCCTTTTTTCTCATAGGTATTGAAATACCCACGAGTGCGGCGAGGTACGGCGGATAAAATTTCGGCTGGTTCTCTGTTTATATCTATAATTAAGGTGTGGGCAGGGTTCAAATCTTTAGATTTTTTGGCGGTTTTTGGCAACCATTTAGCGGCTTTTTCATCTTGTGGCTCGATGCGGATAAAAATTGCGTTTTCCTGCTGGGCTAAAGATTGTAGCGATTTAATAGCGTGTTTAAATCCGGTCTTATCGCTAAAGACTGGGCCATAAGGTAAATAAAGGTAATTCCCTGTTGGCGTGGATTTTTTGATAGCTAAATATTGAAAATCTGGCTGCTTTTCAAAAAAGCTGGTTTCTCCGAGGTCATCTTGGAGTTTTTGCCAGGCTTTGCTTTGCGTAATTGGTATATTCATTATCCCCATTATATCATAAGTTCCTGTGTTTTTTCTTGACTACTTATGGTTTTTAGTTTATAACATAAGCAAAATCTACGGCTCTGGGGTGATTCCCTGGTCGTTTACCGGATTTGATTAGTTTTAGCGTTTTCGTACTTGGCCTAATTCTCTGCTACGGATGCTAAAACTTGCTCCCAACTTAGGGTTTTGGCCCTAGTTGTTGGGTCTATTTTAGCGCTACCGGTTTGGTTTGTCAAGCGGGTTGCTAGTCGCTGTGGTTGCTAGCATAACAGGTTATTTCTCATAAAAACAACCTCACTTTTTGTGGAAAACATATTATTTTATCACTATTTCGGGGCGCGTCGCCGCCGCCCGTCGTCACGGGGGCGGCGCGCTCGTCCTCGTCGTAACTCCGGATCCCCTCAATAGTAATAAAATAATATGCTACAATTAAGACATGGCATATATTCGGCGGTTTAAAACTACAAGCGGGGCGACCGGGGTGCAGGTTTGCTACAAAGAACAGGGGAGAGTAGTGAAGACTGTGCATGTGGGGTCGGCGAGTTCAGAAAAAGCCCTTGCGAAGCTAGTCGCAAAGGCGCAGGGAATTATTGACGGGGAAAAGGGAACGCCGATGTTTAATTTAGATAAATATAAGAAAAAATAGGAGATTTATGAAAAAGATTTTGATTGCGACGACTAATCCGGGGAAGATTATGACTGCGAAGAAGATTTTGGAGTGGCTTGGGGTTGAGGGGGTGAGTTTTTCTGATCTTGGGATTTCTTTGAATGAGCCGGAGGAGACTAAGGCTACTGCAGAGGAAATTGCGGTGGAAAAAGCGCTAGGGTATGCGCGGCAGTTTAAAGATTTTCCAGTGTTAGCGCGGGATGATACGAATTTTTTGGTAGGTGTTTCAGAGGAAGATGATCCGAAAAATCATAATAAGGAGTTTGTGGCGCGAAAAGCCGGAGAGTATACGGATGAAAACGGGATTAAGGTGTTTTCGGAGTTAGCAGGGAAGTATGGAGGAGAGATACCGTGTGGTTTTGATTGGGGGTATGCGCTGGCTTGGCATGATGGGGATGAAGTCCGGGTGGTTTCGGGCTTAGCGACAACAGGGACGGAGAAGACAAAAATTGTCAGCGAAGCCTCGCCGGCGAGAGTGCCGGGGTTTTGTTTTGCGCCGGTGATGAAGGTTTTAGTGAATGGGGAATGGAAATATGATGCAGAGCTAACTGACAAGGAGAGTTGGGAGGCGTATTGGAATTTGCAGGCGGAGATGATTCGGGGGCTAATAGAAAAGTGTCCGGTTTTATAGGAGTTTCGTAAAATTAGAGTTCGCGGGTGATGGAGGGGAGTTTTTTGGCGAGGGCTTTATCGAAAGTCCAAAGGGGTTTTTCGTTAGAGATGGTCGTGATGGCGGCGAGGTAGCAGTCGACGAAGGAGAGTTTTGGATGATCGACGAAAAGGTTAAGGGCGTCTTCGATAAGGCCTTTGTTAAAATAAATATTTTCGAAGCTAGCGATAAAGTCGATGCCGGCGGAAACTGCCTCTCTTGAATATTTATAAATTTTTGAGAGAACAAACACCACCTCCATCATTACGGCGTCCTCAAAGACAAAAGTTTTATTTTTCCGAGAGATTAGTTTTTTGGCTTTTTGGTAATTTTTGAAGTCATCGCCAACGATAAGCCTAATAACGATATTGGCGTCGATATGCTCGATGCCGTTTTTTACTCCAATTATACCCATGTTTCACCTCCGGCATCTTCCACTAGATCGTACATTTCATTTACCGTCATATGTCGCAACCTAGGGTCTGGCTTTGGTAGGGTTTTGTGAAATTCTTCTAATTCGGCGAAGATTTCTTCGTGGGTTTTTTGTTTTTTGATGGTGAGTTTTTTGGCTTCCTGGTCGACTTCTAGTTCGAGCTTGGTGCCTTTTTCAAGATTTAAGAGTTTGCGAACTTTGCGGGGAATTGTGATTTGTCCGACGCTACTTAGGGTAAGAATAGTTGGTTCCATTTTAAAATCCTTTCTTATTTTAAATTATTAGTTAGTTTTAAAATTGTTTTTTGTTTTTAATTTTAGCGTAGGTTTTTAAATTTGTCAAGAGGGAAGCGCAAAAAATAAGCCCCGGGGGGCTTATTTTAGATTAAGTCGAGCTGGAGTTTGAGGCGGTCAATGAGGGCGGCCTTTTCGTTGACTAGGTCCCTGGTTTCTTTAACCAAGTGCTGGGGAGCTTTTTCGACATAGCTGGGGTTCATAAGGCGGGCGTTCAGAGCATCGAGTTCGCGGCCAACAGCTAGAATCTTTTCGGTCAGAGCATCGCGATACTCCGAAACAACCTTTTCTGGAACATCCAAGAAGAGCTCGTGGTTAGCCAAGGCAACGCGCAACCCTCTAGGAGCGCCCTCTAGGGCGTTAATCTCCGGAACCTTGGTGAGAGTCTTGATCAAAAGCAGGTTGTCCTTTACGAGGCTGTCGTTATCGTATAGCAGCCCGTATTTTTTCGCGTTATTAGTGCCCGGGAGGCTCTGTAAGGTGGTTCTAACCTCCGACACGATAGTTCTTATGTTTTCGAACTGCTCGGCGGAAATCGGGTCATATTTGAGCTTCATGGGCCATTTGGCTGTCATAATGAAGCCGTTGGTCCAACTGAGGCTCTGCCAAATTGCCTCGGTCACAAAGGGAGCGAAGGGATGAAGCATAATCAGGAGGGATTCTAGGGTGTTTTGCAAAAGTGGAACGTTTTTATAGATTTTTTGGCTCTCCAAAAACCAGTCGGCGTATTTGTCCCAAATGGTTTGATACAAAGTTTCGACAGCTTCGGAGAAGCGATAATCCTTCATAGATTTTTCAACCTGCTCCATACACTGATTAATCTCGCGGCAGATCCAGTCTTCGCCCATATTTAAGGTAGTGTATGAGAGATTGCTCTGAAGCTTTTTCGACCTCGTTCGCTCAGGCCCGTCGTTACGGGCTTCGCTCACTTCGCTCGGGTCGTAACCCTCGCGGGACACGGTCTCTAAAACTTCAGAGTCAATCTCTCTATCGACTTCCGCCGACTCATCCGCGATAGATTGGATGAGGCGGGAGATGTTCCAGAGTTTGTTGCAGAGGTTGCGGCCAGAGATGACGCTGTTTTCGGAGAAGGCTTGGTTCATGCCAGCGGAGCGGCCGCGAAGAATACCGAGGCGAAAAGCATCGGAACCGTATTTAGTGACCAAATCCATTGGGTTAATAACATTGCCTTTGGACTTGCTCATTTTTTTGCCGTGCTCATCTAACACTAGGCCGTGCAGATAAACTTCCTTAAACGGTACTTCGCCGGTAACATAGATGCCCATCATAATCATCCGAGCGACCCAGGCAAAGAGAATGTCGGCGCCGGTTTCCATAACACTCAAAGGATAGTATGGGTTGTAATTTTCTGGGGTCCAGTTGGTGCTAACAATAGGCCAGTGACTACTAGAGAACCAAGTATCAACAGTATCTTCATCACGGATATACTTCACGCCGGCTTTTTCAATCTCTTGAAGATTGGTGCGGCGGTCAAAAATCCAGTCCGGTTCATCGGTGGCGCGGTCGTCAATTTTTCTAAACATCGGTATAGCGATACCCCAAGGGATTTGGCGGGAAATATTCCAATCTTTTAGATTGTTGAAATAATTGATAATAACGTGCTTTTTGTTCTCTGGGAAGAATTTGATTTCATCATTTTCTAAATGCTTGATGGCTTCGGCGGCCAGAGGCTTGACATCTACAAACCACTGTTCTTTGAGCATCGGTTCGATGGTGGTACCGCACTTATAACAATGGGCGACAGAGTGAGAAATCTTTTTTTCGCCTTTTAGGAGGCCTTGGTTTTTGAGGTCTTTTAGGACCTTTTTGCGACATTCTGCCGTGGTGAGGCCGTAATATTCTTCTGGCACGTTAAACATCTTGCCATCTTCGGTGATAACCTGGATACGGAGAAGGCCGTGGCGCTCGCCGACTTCAAAATCATCAAAATCGTGCGCTGGGGTAATTTTTACCGCGCCGGTGCCGTATTCGGGGTCGGCGTGTTCATCGGCGATGATGGGTATCTCGCGGTTAGCCAGAGGCAACTTGACCATTTTACCGATTAAGTCTTTGTAGCGGGCATCATCTGGATTAACAGCAACGGCGACATCGCCGAGTAAGGTTTCTGGTCTGGTAGTAGAGACAATTAAGGAGCCTCCGGACCATTCTTCCTCGGGCCGCTCCGGGGCGCTCGCCCAAGTCTTAGGCCCTTCGGAAGAAGGTCCGGCAGGCTCTTCAACCAATCTATATTCAATCTCCCACAGCGTACCGGGCTCATCTTTGTATTCTACCTCGATGTCGGCGAAGGCGGTTTGGTGCTTGGGGCAGAAGTTGACTAATTTTTCGCCGCGGTAAATAAGGCCATCGTTCCACATTTTCTCAAAAGTGGTGTAAACTTGGTCAATAACATTTTCATCAAGGGTGAAGGTGAGGTCGCGCCAAGAACAGGAGGCGCCGAGGGCGCGAAGTTGGAGCTCCATATTGCCGCGTTGTTCGGCGACAAAGTTCCAGACACTGGCGTAAAGTTCATCTCTGGTGTATTCAAAACGAGTGTGGCCGTGTTTTTCGAGTTCTTTTTCGTAAACGACCCAGGTTTCAAAGCCGGCGTGGTCGGCGCCAGGGATGTACCAAGCGCTCTTGCCGCGTAATCTGTAATAACGAATAAGGGAGTCTTCTAGCGCTACGGTAAGGCCGTGGCCGATGTGAAGGTTGCCGTTGGCATTGGGGGGTGGCATGACAATAGAATAAGTATTAGTGGCGCCGCCCTCTTTGCGGTCATCAATACCATCGCCATCGTTATCAGATGGCAGGCTGCTGATAGTTGGTTCAAAAACGCCACTGGCTTCCCATGCGCCATAGATGTCGCTTTCAAATTCCCCCGGTTCGTAACTGCTAGAAAATCTCATAGTTTTATTATATCACATAAAAAGTTGTGATTTGCGTAGCGGGGAAGAAGTGTGGTATACTGGAAGTGCGAAATTACAGTTATTCATAAGTCTATGAAAGATAGAATGCGGCTATTTACGCAGGATCTTTCATAGATAACTGTAGTTTCGCGACTAAGTAAATAGTCGCATTTTTGTTAGGTGCGGCGGAAAGAGAGGAAAAATGGAGTCTGATCCAACCAAAAAATCAGAAAACAATGATTTCGGGAGCCAGTGGGATATTTTGGCACAAGAGTCAATTACGCCTCAAGTTGGCGAATTGAAAACCAAAGCTAGCGCCGGAACACTAATAGAGGAATACGGCGACCGGGTCATTTATACTGATGAGAATGGCGCGGAAACGCGTATGACGCTTAATCCGTGGGCAATGGCTCAAAACGTACTTAAAAGTCCAGAAGATATGCTACTTACGGGGCAGGTCTTTGAGCACATGGCAAAGAAATGGGGCGATAATGACAGAAATCCATCGCGCAAAGTTATGGAAAGAGAAAATGGCCAGATAGAAGAAATTGGATGGGATGAAGCGATTAGGCCGTCTGGTGATTCGATACTCGGACGATGGATAAAGCAAAATCTTGAACCAGATATGGATGGTAATAAAATGGAGCAAGTCGCTAGCGCTGTGACATTAATAGAGAATTATGGCGACAGAATTATCTATACCGATGGGGGCGGAAAAGAAACGCGTATGACGCTTAATCCGTGGGCAATGATGGAAGATGCGCTTGATAATCCGGATACTATGTCGTTAGTGGGAACCGCATTCAGGCATATGGCTAATAAATGGCACAATGATGAGAAGAACCCTAGTCGTAGAGTTGAGGTGAATAGTAACGGCGAAAGAATTGAGACCGGATGGGAAAATGCAATAAGGGTTGATGACAGTAAAAAGATTGGTCGATATATCAACGAGAAATTAAAACAAAGCGAAAACTAGAAACGGATTTAGAAATAAATTGTTCTTATTTGAAGAGGTCGGAGTGAGTGCCGGTGCGAATGAGGCGGAGCAGCTCGACCTCTTTTTCTATGCGATAAATTAATAACCAATCTGGCTCAAGATGACATTCGCGGACATTTTTATATCGTTTATCATCTGTCAGAACGTGGTCTTTATACTTTGCCGGAAGGGGTTCTTCGGATAACAAAATTTCGACAACCGTAACGAACTTTTTAATATCTTTACCCCTTTTTCTAGAGAGTTTTAAATCTTTTTTGAACTGTTTTTCATAACGGGCTTCAAGCATTCAGGCTCTCCATTAATTCCTCCACCGTTTTAAAAGGGCCGACCATGTTTTTGTTGTTGATAGCGTTTTTGATGGCGCGGCGAGTTTTGCGGTTTGGGATTTCCTTGCGCGAAACCTCAAAGGGAATGCCATCTTTTCTAATACATTCGCGAAGAAACATATTTACCGCGGTCGACATGTCAAGACCGAGGTCATTAAAAAGCGCGGCGGCGGTTTTTTTAATTTCGCTGTTAGTGCGAATTGTCATTGTGATATCGTTAGTGCTTGCCATAATTATTCCTTTATCTTAATGATTTTATTGTAGCACATTTTAAATACATTGTAAATAAATTGTGATAATTATGGATTTTGTCGGCGAGCCAGAGTTCAAAAGGCTCAGCCTTTTTTGAGGGGACGGATTGGATGAGGCGGAGGATTTGTTCGGTATCCATTACATCAGTTAAGCGCATCTCGTCATCACCGGCGCGCATTTTTAACTGGTCACAATTTGTGACCGTTTCATTGCCCTCCTTTCTTGATTAGTTTACTCAAGATTTTAGCTCAAGTTTCGCGCGGATTTGTTCAAACTCTTCAGGAGTGGTGGGGATTTCGCGGCCGTGGTGCCAAGTTTCATCGTAGGGAATTAGGTGAATATGGGCATGGGGGACATCGGTGCCGATGACCTTCCACAAAGTGCGGGCGCCGAAGGTGTTTTCCATGTGTTTGGCGAGTTTTTTGGCGGTTTTTAGAAGGGCTTCGTAATCTTCATCGGGAAGGTCGTAGATTTTGTCCACCTCGTTTTTGGGGATAACTAGGGTATGGCCTGGGGTTTCGGGGTGGATATCTAGAAAGGCGAAGGTTTTGTCATCTTCGTAGATTTTGTAACAGGGGATTTCGCCGTTGATGATTTTCGTAAAAATACTGCTCATTTCTTAGCCTTTCTGATTGCAAAATAATAGATAGCGGCAAAAATCGCCGCAAAAGCAACGCCGCCGATAACATCGGAAATCCAGTGCATATTGGCAAGCACGCGGCCGGCGCACATTAGAGCGATGAGGGACAACATCATCAGCGACAAAATGATGCGAGCAGCGAGAGATTTGATGTATTTTGGGAGAGCGAGAATCGCGAGAAAGAAGATGGTGGCGGCGACCATAACATGGGTAGAAGGGAAGGAGGGCTCGCCGGAGCCGTTGGGACGGGTGTTAAGGACCCAGAATTTGTCAAAAATAAGGTAGGTGGCGGCCATGAGAGCCAGGGGGATTGGCATAAATAGAAGCTGTTTGTCTACTTTTTTGAGAGATTTGCGACTGATCCATTGATAGAGCCCGAGCACGACAAACACGCCCAGAGTGATTATAGCTGATATTAAGATGATGTTAGTGATTTTGTTCCATTCCATAGACTTATTATAACATAGGCGGGATTAGACATTTTGCTAAAAGCTATGACCGGATGTATGGTTTTGCTGCGTGGCGGAATAGACAGGATTAGACTTTTTGCTAACGCAAAAAGTCTTCCGTTCCTCGTGGCTCGAAAGAAAATAAGCGAGCTTATTTTCTTTGCTCGCTCACTCGTCCGGTTGAACCTACAGTTCACATCCTGTCAGAGTTACCAAAATAAAAATAAGGTCCGATGGACCTTCTTTTTATTTTGGTATGCCCGACAGGATTTGAACCTACGACCTTTTGCTCCGCAAGCAAACGCTCTATCCAGCTGAGCTACGGGCACACGTGGTGTGGATGCAGTTGAAAATCAAAAACATCCACCTAGAAATTAAATGAGCATCACCTTTTCAGGTGACACTATTATTATAACATATTTGTCAAGATAAGAAAATTTAATTATTTTGACTTTTTGGCTGAGCGGCGGGCTTTGATTTTGCGCTTTAGGTTGCGGTGGGCGTAAAAGCCATATTTGCCAGTGATGGGATCCTTGAATAGGAAGCTTTTGATGGGCTCTAGAGTAAGGGTCATGTAGCAGCCGAAGAAGACAAAAAGACCGAAGCAGGAAAGAAAGCTTACAACAAATGGCTGAGGCGGGCAGGTTAAGATTACGAAGAAAACTACTTGGCTTAGAAGGATGGAGATGTAGAAGTTGGCGATATCTACAAAGAGAATGGATTTTTTGGTGAAGGCGCGGTAGGAATAGAAAATAAGTGGGATGAGGACAACAAGGGTGAGGAGGCTGAGGAGTTTGGCTGGGAAATAGTTGGGGTAAGTGCCGAAAATGTAGCCATCGTAGAGGCTCCAGAGGAAGGTAGGAGTGAGAGCGATTTTGATGTGCTCCCAGGTGGATTCGTTAACTGCGGCGAATAGACCGATGATTTTGTTTTGGTGGGTCCAGTCGTAAAGGAAATGGGCGAGTGTGCCGACCGTGGAAATCACGAGCACGGCGAGCCAGAAATGAAAAACGTAGTCCATATGCTTATTATAGCATATGGTTGGAGTTGGGCGGTTTTATGGTATAATTATAGGTGGAAGCGTGGCCGAGTGGTTGAAGGCGCACGACTCGAAATCGTGTGGGCGGGTGACCGTCTCGGAGGTTCGAATCCTCTCGCTTCCGCCAAACTTGATAAGACCGAGAAGCTCGGATTCGGACCTTCGGTGCGAATCCTCTCGCTTCCGCCAAGTTTCACAAGACCAGGTTATGCTGGTTTTTTGGTGGGGTCAATTTTGGCGAGAATGTCGGGCTTAACCCATTCGGGTGGTTCGCATTCAAAGGTAATGACCGGGGTTTTTAGATTCACGGTGTCGCAATCTACGCCGTAATAGTGCTGATAAGTAGTATCTACTGAGCCAAACTTAGCGGCGGCTTTTGAAAAGCCGAGCTTTGCGGCAACATTCCAAACTGCATCCTCAGTAGGGCCTTCAATTTCTATGAAGCTGGGGATCCAGGGCCAAGTGTCAATGCAGATTTCAACATCCTGAAATTGCCAAATTTCGCGAAGAGTTTCTTGGTGAGCTTTGATAGGAAGTTTGGTTTCCTGCATAAACAAAACTGCATCATCATAATCATTCACGATAAGATTAATCTCTTTGGTGCCAAGAATACTATTATCATCCTCAACATTTTTGTAGGTCATGACAATTTTGTCGCCTTCATCGCGCACACGAATAAAGCGATGCGGGCCAGCATCAAAAATAACGCGTTTCATTTTGATTTCTGGCTTAATACAAGTGGCGCCAATGGACTGAAGCTTGGCACGAATTTTGGTTTTGTCTACGCTTAAGAACTGAGCCTCAATTTCGTTTTGCATAGCCTGATTATAGCATAGGTATACTGGGATTTTTGTGGTATAATCAAAATTATGAAGAAGCGAGAAACTACCAAGCCCAAAAATAAAAAAGGTGGGGTAAAATCTGGCACCCAAAAGCTTAAAGCCCAGATTCTCAAATCTTATTATGGCAATCCAGCGAAGGATATGAAGCTGATTGCGATTACTGGTACGACTGGCAAGACTATCGTGGCGCACTTTGTGCACGAGATTTTGCGGGCGGCGGGTGAACAGGTGGCGGTGCTAGCCTCGGACCAGCCGTTTAAGTTGGGGATGTTGCACAAGTTTCTCAGTGATGCTTGGAAGGCGGGCGCGGATTATGTGGTAATCACAGTGCCGGCGGAGACTTTGCAGAATAATATATTTCACGGCCTACCGGTGAGCGTGGCGGCGATGACTAATTTCGTAACCGCGGGGCTGTCCGATATGGAACCGGAAGAATATCTAAAAAGCGAAAAAACGTTGTTTAAGATGCGTCCAGAAATCGTGATTTTGAACCGAGATGATCTAAATTATGATGACTTTGCGAGCTTTGCTGGCAAGAAAAAGACTTTAAACTATGGTCAGACTGGCACCGATGTAAAGATTTTGAGTTCTAAGTTATACCCGAAGGGAACAGAAGTGACTTTATCAATTAAGCCCGAGGTGGTATCGATGGCATCGTTTGTGCCGGGCGAAACGGCGGTGTCTTATATGGCATGCGCGGCGGCCATCGCGCACGCGCTGGAAATTCCAAACGATAAAATCGTGGACGGAATGGCAGAATATATGCCGGAGTAGTCTATTAAAGGCTTTCTTGCGACTGGACTTGTTTGCTTGTAAAAATTACAACTTCGTTGTAATTTTTACGCAAACAAATCTGGTCTAAATCTCATTATGTCGCAAGAAAGCCTTTAATAGACTTCTGGCTACTTTCGTATCTTCAAAATCGTGGGGGCCGTCGGCGCGGAGGATGGTTTTTTCGTGGCCTTTGCCGAGAATTAGGACAATATCGCCTTTTTTGGCGGTTTCAAGAGCTAGTTTGATGGCTTTTTTGCGGTCTAGCTCTTCAAAAAGATCTTTGCCTAGTACTTTGCCTTGGCTTTCGGCGCCTTTAATAAAGGCGGCGGCGATTTTAACCGGGTCTTCATCGCGGGAGTCATCTTCGGTGATGATAACAATATCGGAGTTCTTAGCGAGAATTTCGCCACGAACGGCGCGAGTAGATGGGTCGCGGCGACCGGCGCCACCGTGGACAGAGATGATGCGACCTTTGTGAGAGCCTAGGGAGGCAAAAACTTTCTCCAGGGCATCGGGTGCATGAGCATAGTCCACAATCACCGTGAACGGCTGCCCTTCGTTTATGGTTGTCATGCGGCCTTCAACTTCCTTGAGCGACTTGAGGCCGGCAGAGATTTCTTGATTTGATAAGCCGAGGTGTTTGCCTACCACGGCGGCGGCGAGGGAATTGTAGACATTAAATTCGCCTGGTAAGTTTACCTCTATATTTATATCACCAAATGAATATTTTACGCCGTTTGCGCTGAGTTTTAGGTCTGTGGCGCGATTTTCGCCAGATTTTATGCCGTATGTGGTATAATTTTGGGTTAATTCTTGGAAATATTTAGTAGCTTTGTCGTCGGCGTTGAAGATACTAAACTGGGCCTTTTTAAATAATTTGCCCTTGGCGGCGCGGTATTTTGCGATGGTTTTGTGGTAATCTAGGTGTTCGTGAGTGAGATTGGTAAAAACAGCGATTTCGTATTTGATACCCAGAGTGCGAAATTCGGCCAGGGCGTGCGAGGTGGTTTCTAGGACTAGGAATTCGGCGCCGGCATCGGCGATTTTTCTGATACGCCGGTTTAAGGTGGCGGCATCGGCGGTGGTCATGTGACCGAGCTCGGGCTCTAGTTTGTCTAGGCCGTAAGCCACGGTGGTGAGAATACCGACTTTGTAGCCGGCCTCGCGAAGCATTTGCCAGATCATGAAACAAGTGGTGGTCTTGCCATTGGTGCCAGTGACACCGATAACGCGAAGGTTTTTGGCGGGATGATGATATTTGTGGCTTGCAATGACGGCCTGGAAATAGTGATATGGAAGAACTGCAGTGTTGTAAAAGGGGAGTTTTTCTAGGAGTTTTTTCATAAAGTAATTATAGCATAAAGATGTATGGCGTAGTGACCTTCACAAGCTATTGTTGCTTGGTGCTATCATCCTCTTCTTTTCGGCGCGCTAGAATGAAGAAATGTAGTCCGAAGAGGAAAGCTATGATTGATATGATGATTAAGATGAGTGGCAGTATATTAAATTTGGTTTTCTTTGTATTTGAATAGTATATTTCGCCTTGTGGTGAGGTGGTGTTTGGGCTACCCTCAATTACATCACTGCGGTATTCGTCAGTGGAGGTAGGGTTTGATGAGTTAGTATAGTTGGTAGAGTTAGTAGGGGAAATAGTGGAAATAGAACTATCCTGATTAAAGTTTGGAGTAGAGTCGGTATTACTGATAATGTCATCAGTGATGCTGGAAGGACTGGCGGGGTTGTTCGAAGGGCTGGTGGAATTGGTGGCGTTGTTAGTATTTGGGCTTGAATTGGTACCAGAAGTAGAGTTGTTATTATTGCTGTTGCTATTACTGTTGCCGTTATTGGTAGGGCAGATGGTGTTATTGTACCAGCAAGGTTGCTGGGCGACTGGGCAGGTGAAGGCGTCATATTTATTAGTGACTTTAGAAACATTCCAGTTATTGAGGACGGTGGCGTCTATGTTGTTTGCGCCACTAAACATCCAGCCAATATTAGTTACATTACTGGTATTCCAGTTTCTAGCGCCGCTAATGTCGGTGAGGGAGGAGAGGTTGGCCGAGAACATGCCAGACATATTCGTCACATTAGAGGTATCCCAGTTGCTTAGGGCGTCTATGTTGGTGAGGGAGGAGAGGTTGGCCGAGAACATGCCAGACATATTCGTCACATTAGAGGTATCCCAGTTGCTTAGGGCGTCTATGTTGGTGAGGGAGGAAGCTCCGCTGAACATACCACTCATATCCGTCACACTGGAAGTATCCCAATTCGATAATGGATCTAATGATTTGATATGACAAGTCTCTTCGGAACAATTAAACTCAGTAAACATACCACTCATATTAGTCACGTTGGACACATCCCAATTTGCCAGCGGAGACAAATCGGAGAAAGTTCCGGGTCCATATCCATCTGCTGAAGAAAACATTTTCCTCATATTAGCCACATTTGATACGTCCCAATTTGCCAGCAGAGAATAATTATAACCTACACATCCCTCAAACATACTTTCCATATTTGTCACACGTGAGCTGTCTAGTAATCTAAAGAAATCGTCGTCTATGGATTCATCGCATTCTCGAAACAAATCAGAAGAGTCAGCACTCATGTAGATTTTCTTTGCCGGAGTATAAATTTTATAAATACCGTCGGTACTATCGTAGTAACGGTATACTGGGTTTGGAGAATCCGGCATTGATAGGATGTTGTCATCTGAAGGAGCAAAGCCTTCCGGTAGCTCGTTTGCAAGGGAGGCTCCGTAAAAATGGACCCCTCCCTTTAGTGTTGCTGTTTGCGATTCGGGGATTTCGGGTTTCGGGGCCGGAGCATCATTTGGATGCACAAGGGTGTATTTTACTTTACCGCTATATGTATCAGCAGGCTGTAAACCGTGTATATAGGCTTTGTAAGTAGACGTAAGCGATGAGCCTATGGTAAAGTCTGTAGTAGAAGTAAAGGTAGCGACTTTGGTGTACTCCTCTGGAACGATGTGGTAACTCGCAAAGCTACCATTAGTATCACTCTCTATAGTGGGAACGTATGGTTGAGATGTGCCGCTAGATTGTTCTGTAACTGGAGTTAGTTTCATGGCCCAGTTAGAGGTATTGCCACTTGTGGCTAGACCGGTAGCTATAGCTGGGTTAGAAGTATTTGTTGGGAGTAGATTAGTGTTACCGTATTCTTCATTAGAATAGCCTATAGCATAGATAGCGTATCCGGTATTATCGTTACAGAATACTTTGAAGGTAGTGGTACCAATATTCTCTTTGTATTGTCCTGGGTTAATAGTAGCAGTATGAGCAGTATCTAGAGTACTGGTAATATTACACGATACTGGTACTGTAACTGATACATTGGAAACATGGTCTGAGGCAAAGATAGAAGAAGAGCTAAGGATAAAGAACGAAATGAGTGTGATAAAGCTTAGCGCAACCGAGAGAGAGAGAGAGAGAGAGTAGATGCTTTACTGCGACCCAACGTTAACATAAGCTTATTATAGCATAGAAATTATTTTTCTAGTAACCATTTTACTAGATTAATTTTTTGAATTCCGGAGAATTCCTCGTTGACCATATCTAGCGAAAGTAAGATTTTTGGGTAATTGTCGCGAATCTTGATGAACGGCGCTAGTTCTCTCGTCAAGGTATCTTCTGAGGAAATATGATAAGCTACTTGGTAATAAACCCTTTCGCCGTCTGGTTTTTGCACGATAAAATCTACTTCGGATTCGTCGGCTTTTCCGACCATAATTTCACCTTCGTGACGTTTTAGTAGCTCTAGGTAAACTACATTTTCTAATTTATGGCCCAAGTCGGATTCTAGTGAACTACCCATTACTAACCGCCTTAGGCCTAGATCTACAGCGTAGTATTTATCGTTGGTAGTTAAAATTTTCTTGCCCTTTATGTCGTAGCGACTAACGGGATAGATTAAATAACTCTGGGTAAGGTAGTCTATGTAACGCATTACGGTATTATGAACAATCGTGCTACTTCCACCAGAAAGTACATTAGCAACAGTGCGCGCTGAGGTAGGGTTGCCGATATTGGAGAGCAGATACTTCGCTACTCTCAAAAACTCGTTTTGACTGCGAATGTCATAGCGAGTGGCAATATCTTTGTTGACGATCGTGTTATAGAGGTCTTTGAGATATGTTTGAGCAAGTGAAGTATCTACCTTAGATAGATTTACGACCTCTGGAAAAGAGCTGTGGTTTAAATAGTCAGAAAAAAGCTTATTCTCGTCAATCTCATCTGGATAAGCCTCGCGGTATTCGGCGAAGGAAAACGGTAGCATGTGAATAGAAATATAGCGGCCAGTTAGGTATGTCGCCAGCTCGCCAGAAAGCAAAAATGCGTTTGAGCCAGTAATGTAGAGGTCTACGTTTTCTTTGATGAATAAAGAATTTACCGCTTCTTCGAAATGCTCTACTTTTTGTATTTCATCTAGAAAGATATAGTTCATAGCGTCCGGAACTAGCTTTTGCTCAATTTTTTGATGAAGAGCTCGCCAATCTCTTAAATCAGTATTAATTTCTTCTTCAAAATTAAACGATTGGATTTGGGATTTCTTGACGCCTTGACTAGCTAATTCTTCGCGAAAAAGTTGCAGAATGGTAGATTTTCCGCTACGGCGAATGCCGGTAATAATTTTTATTACCTTTTGATCTTTTAGTAATTTTAGTTGATTTAAGTAGTAGTCTCGTTTTATCATATCTCTTATCCTTTTGTTTTACTATACACCAAAAATATGGTTTTGGCAATTTTGGGTAATAGTGTACTGGTTTTGTTCGGGTTTTACGCCACACTGTCCTAGCTATCGGCGCTACTGTTTGCTAGGTAATTAAGGTTAAGCTAGCGGTAATGTTTGAGTGAGTCAATAGGGTTTTTGCTGGCGGCTTTGAGGGCGGGATAGATGCCGAAAATAATGCCGACTACGATAGCAGTAAGGAACGTGATGGCGATGATTTCTAGGCTAATATACGGCGCAAATGGTGTGATGATAGAAATAAGGAATGCAAAGATGTAGCCAAGTACAAGGCCAAAAATGCCGCCAAGTACCGACAGGATCAGAGCTTCAAAGAGGAACTGCATCAAGATATTGCGACTAGAGGCGCCGACAGCCTTACGAATGCCGATTTCGTGAGTGCGTTCGGCGACTGAAACGAGCATAATATTCATGACACCGATACCGCCGACCACAAGGGAAATACCGGCCACAAGCGCGAGCATGCCAGAGATAATATTAAATAGCGAACCGGCTGGATGAGTAATAGCATCTCCGTAAGCCACGGTGAAGTTTTGGTCGCCGTGCTTTTTTTCAATAAGTTTTTCACGGATTTCGGTTGAGATCCTAGCTAGACTATCAGTATTTTCGGCTTTAACATTAATTTGTTGAATCTGAGTGGAATCAGTGATTTGGTCTAGAGTGACAATATTAACTATCGCGGCATTATCAAAATCTACGTTGTCAAAATTAATGGATTGGTCGGTTTCGTCAAGAACACCGATGACCATAAATTTTTCGCCCATGATGGTAACCGTTTTGCCAACCGTGCTATTGATAGTGTTAAATAGCTCTAGGGAAAGCATGTGGCCAAGAACAACGCCGTTCTCGGCGTTAGCTTCGGTAAGGAAAGCGCCGTGCTTCATGGCGAGTGGCTCAATTTTGGAATAATCTAAAGTGGTACCCATAACGGTGACGGCGGGGAGAGTGTTTTTATCGGAGCTGATAGTATTGGTGGATAGCGCGATCGGGGCCACTGCAGAAACACCTTCTATTTCGGAAATGGTGGCGGTGTCGGAAAGGGCGAGGTTGCTCTTTTGAAAGGAACTGGAAGCAGTAAGCTCTTCTACGATACTAGTAACGGTATCCTTGGTAGTGCTAGGGCGAACCACGATGAGGTCGGAGCCAATGGCGGAAATTTCTTTTTTGATAAGATTTGAAACGCTACCCATGAGCGAGAGAATAAGAATAATACTAGCCACGCCAATGGCAATACCAAGACAGGTGAGGAAAGAGCGGGTGCGGTTTTCTTTGATGGCGGTTTTGGCGAGTTTGTAGTGGGTTTTAATCAGTGAAGCCATTATTTTTTCCTCCTGGAGTTTTTGCGTTTTTTGCGTTTCTTTGGTTCTTTGGGCTCGGGGAGTTTTTTCACAATTTTGACACTAACTGGCTGAGGGAGATTGGCATCAGAAACGGTCTTGATGTCTGTATCGATGGCGCCATCTAGCATATTGATCACGCGGGTAGCATAGACAGTGAGCGCGGGATTGTGAGTGACCATGATGATAGTGTTGCCTTCTTTATGGATGGCGCTGAGTTCTTCCATGACAGCTTTGGAGGCACGCGAGTCTAGATTGCCGGTAGGCTCATCGGCGAGGATAATTTCCGGATTAGAAACAATCGCCCGGGCGATAGCCACGCGCTGCTGTTGGCCGCCAGAAAGTTGGTAGGGAAGATAGTATTCTTTTTCTTGAAGGTGAAAACGCTTTAGGGCGGTGGAGGCAGATTTTAAGCGGCTGGTTTTACTGCGGCCGGTATAAACTAGGGGTAGAGCGACATTTTCTAGAATAGATAGGTCTTCTATAAGATTGAAATTTTGGAAAATGAATCCGATTTTTTTGGCGCGGAGTTTGGCTTGGCGGCTGGCGGAGATGCCGGCGACATTTTCGCCGTTTAGGTTGTAATCGCCGTAAGTGGCGCGATCTAAGAGGCCAATAATATTAAGCAGTGTGGTCTTGCCACAGCCAGAGGGGCCCATAATCATGATGAATTCGCCACGTTTAATAGTAAGATCAAAATCTTTCAAGGCGAAAGATTCGGTATCGCCGTAGCCATATTTTTTGGTTAAACCTTTTAGTTCTATAATAATGTTTTCGCTCACCTTTTGCTCCATAAATTTGGCGGAAGCGAGAGGATGATCATCCTTCCTGCTTCCTTTAAATTACCCAAAACAAAGCAAGCTTTATTTTGGCTAATTTGGCGGAAGCGAGAGGATTCGAACCTCCGGTACGGTTGCCCGCACACACGCTTTCCAAGCGTGCTCCTTAAACCACTCGGACACACTTCCGCATTTCTATTGATTTTAACATAGAACTACGAGGTTTTCAATATGGGGAGTATGAGGAAAAAAGTTAAAAGTTTGGATGGTTTTGATTTGATATTTTGCCAATAACATTTTGATGTCGCGGGCCTGGGTGGCGGGGTTGCAGGATAAATAAATGATGGTTTTGGGGTGGGTTTCGAGGAGCTTATCAATAAGCCTTTGGTCGCAGCCGGCGCGAGGAGGGTCTAAAATTACCGTTTGGTCCATCTCGATATAATCTAAAACTTCTTCTGATTTAGCAAGAATTGCACAAGGCTCACTTCCCGGGGACGGGTCGCGCCGGCCCGTCGTTACGGGCGGCGCGCCCTGCTTCTCGGTCGTGACCTCCGAATGCCCCCAGAAAGCCACCTTGCTGCAGTTTTTTTCTAGTTCTGAAAAAGCGAATTTGTCGACCTCAACGAGAGTTAGTTCTTTATCTTTAGCAACCGAAAGCCCTATTGTTCCTACTCCAGAATATAGATCTAGGACCTTGTCGGTACTGACATGTTTTTTGATTTCTTTTAGAGCCATCTCATAAACTGGAAGGTTGATTTGGAAAAAGCCGTTGGGCGAGTAGGAATATTCCTGACCAAGGATGGTGTCGGTGAGATTCTTGAACTTAGGGTGAGGTTTACCGTTTTCGTAAAGGCCGCCAGAAACTTCGCCTGTTTGATTGCAGCGAAGTAATAGCGACTGATATTTGCGGGCCTCTTCGCCGCGAGCGTTTAAATCCGCGATGATTTTCTTAGCGGCAGCAAAAATTTCGGGGCGCTCAATTGAAGACTGTGTAATAGGGACTTTGCGGTGCGAGCCACGAGCATGAAAGGCTGGGAAAATTTGACTTTGTTCATGGTCAAAGTAGAGAGAATATTCCATTTTGTTGCGATAGTGATAATCATTACCACCAGTCAGAACTAGCGGCAATGGAATGTCAATCTGGTGTTCGCGAAATACTTCTTGGACTAATAAAGCTTTTTGTTGGTTTTCGTAGTCAAAATCTAAAATCTGCCAAGGGGAAGTGGAAAGAAAACAATCATCTTTTGGTTCCACGCGAAAAGGAGAAGATTGGCTAATCTTAGTCGCGATCCCTTCTTCATAGTGGGATTTTTTCTTGGTTATAGTGTATTCTTCTACGATTTCGCCAGGCAAGGCGTTCCAGAAAAAAATCTTTTTGCCGTTTTCTAGGGTACCGAGGGCCTGCCCGCCGGGAATAAACTTTTCTATCTTTATCATATTGGTATTATACCAGAAATATGTTATAATATAAACATGGAAGCCGATGATATACTTAGGCGAAGTGAAGAAGGCGCACTTGATAACTCGCAAATTGTTTCCCATGTTACCGGGAAGTCGCTGAAA
>JAFWIY010000017.1 GCA_017514675.1 Candidatus Saccharimonadota bacterium
GCCCGTCAAACCATGAGAGTCACCAACACCCGAAGTCCGCCTCGGCGGCCTAAGGTGGGGGAGATGATTGGGGTTAAGTCGTAACAAGGCATCGGTACGAGAACGTGTCGATGGATTACCTCCTTTCTTGAGAAGGAATTATGCGCATGAATCCTTTACGGACGCATGTAGCAAGGTCGGTTACGGTTGTGTTAAGTAAGCTTATAACACAACAACATCTAGCAATAGACGTAACATTAAGCTAAAACACTAAACTTACGATGATTTGCACAACTAAGTTGTTAAAGGAAGCCGCCCTAACGGGCGGTTTTTTGTGATTAGACCCGTTCGGTTTTCTGCTATTGACAAAACTGCCTAGTCTTGTTATAATGTAGGCAATTTTAGTACCTTAACACTTGCGTTGAAGAAGGAGGTGAGAATAATGTCTATTATCTATGTACTCAGCAACAGCGGCAAACAGATTGTTCTTAAAAATGCAGAGAAGGAACTTATGGAGATGCTAGTCGAAAAGACTAACGAAGCTGGCAGGGTTCTAACGTCCAAAGAATTCGAGCAGTACCCAGACATGCCTAAGCCGAATTGTTATGCGATTTATTGTCGCGATGGCTCATTTTCTGCATCGGCAATTAGAGCCTACAGACAGACAGAGCATTACAAGGCGGAAGAGGAACGCAGGAGGCAACAAGTCCGGGACGACTGGGATGAGGACTCTATCAAGGAGGTCATCAAGGGCTTCTATGAGCGACACAACTGCTTGCCGAGCATGCAGCAGTTAAACGGGCACTTCGAGGGATTACCGCCGTTCTCAATTGCTATGAAATTCCTTGGCAGAGACAGACGTAACTGGCTCTCGATGGTTCAAGGTGTTCAACCTACGGACTCCGCAGGACCGAGTGTTGATACTCAGCCCGTACCAGCGACGGTCACAGAAGAGCCTACCACAGAAGAGCCTACCACAGAAGAACCCACCTACGAGAAGGGTGCCCCAGTCGAGGAACTAGTGATCGAAAAGACTGATGAGCAATCCTCCGATAACACTGCTCTCGTCGTGGGGGCGAATGGGAACGAAGAGTTTCTAATTGAGGAACAGCTTCAATTGGAATCCGAAGTTGAAGAATCTCAAAAAATCATCGTAGAGGTAGAGGTAAAAATCAACTTACCAAACAGAGAACCTATCAAGATTACATTCACGACAACGCAAGCGTAGCCTCCCCCCCCCAGAGGGAGGCTTTTTCTTTGTTCAGCGTTTATCTCCTTCGCCGTGCAACTTATTTCTTTGATAACGGTCTTCTAATTTCGCAATATTACCATTTGCTACCCCTGATAAACTCACCTCCAAATACCGCGAAATCGCCGCGATATACCACAAAGTGTCGCCTAACTCCTTTATGATCAGCTCGCGGTCTTCCTCTGATACCACACCATCTTTGTCGCGCAGAATCTTCTTGATTTTATCCGCTGTTTCACCGGCCTCGCCTACTAGGCCTAAAACTTTCTCTATAAACCCAGGTGCTTTTAAATCCGCAGTCGCCTCGGCCAAATCATATTTCGCCGCCTTTTTCTGATATTCATTAAAATTCATAAAACCTCCTTATCTGTAAACTATTATATCATGTTATAATACGGGTATGGAAGACACCCGCAACCTCATTGATGAATACAAAGGCTTAGAAAACGAACAAGTTTTTTCCGCGCTTGAAGCCCACCGCACGCCTCTAGAAATCGCCATCGAAAATGTCGAACACGATTTTAACATCGGCTCTATTGTTCGCACCGCGAACTCTTTTAACGTATCAAAAGTCCACATCATCGGAAAAAAGAAATACAACCGCCGCGGCGCTATGTGCACTGATAAATACCTCAAAATCGAACATCACGCGGGCCTAGATGACTTCCTAAAAACCCAAGAAAACAGGGAATTAGTCGCCATCGAAAACAACACCCCGCGCGCCAAACCCCTAAACGATAAAAAATTTGTTCAAAATACCACTCTAATTTTCGGCTCCGAAAACAATGGTATCACCAAAGAACTTCTCGAAAAAGCCACAGATGTCCGCTTTATCGAGAGCTTCGGCTCCACCCGCAGTGTTAATGTCGGCGTTGCCGCAGGGATCGCGATGTATGAGTACATCCGCCAAATCATCTTCTAAAAAAACCAAAAAGCCCGGCCTTTTTCGCCGCCTTGACATCTGTTTTCCGTGGCTCAAGCTCATCGCGGTTTGCGTGATTGGCCTCATTATTCTCCTGGACCTCTTAGATTTCACAATTTCTAAAACTCGCGACCCCTATGACAAAATCAAAATCGCCCCTATGGCAAAACATGTTCGTGTCAGCGAGCGCACTCTAGAAGGGAAGAAAATTGTTGCACTTACCTTTGATGATGGCCCCTCCGCCGAAACCACGCCGCGCCTCTTAGACATTCTTTATCAAAAAGATGCCGTGGCGACTTTTTTCATGCTGGGCAGTCGCGCAAGATACAATCCTGATATAGTGTTTCGCGCAGTAAAAGATGGCCATGAGGTCGCCAGCCATACCATGTACCACCAAAACCTCGCTCGCATTCCCGCTGGCGCTATCGCCGATGATGTAAACGAAGCCCAAGCCGTGTTTAGAGAAATCCTCGGCCAAAGCGCCGCCCTCTCTCGTCCACCTTATGGCAGTATTAACGACCATGTCCGCGCCCACATCGGTACACCGATGATTTTGTGGTCGGTGGATACTCTAGACTGGAAGCATAAAAGTACTGAGTCTATCATGGGCTATACTCTAGACCAAGTCTACGATGGCGCGATCATTCTGATGCACGACATTCATCCTACTTCGGTGGATGCTGTCCCGACTTTGATAGACACTCTCCGCGCCGATGGTTACGAATTTGCTACTATTTCCGAACTGATTGCAAAAAGAAACATAACTCTTGTTCCGGGCGCGTCTTATTACGGCTTCGCGCCTTAGCGATTGAATATCAGTTTGACCAAAAATTCAAGAATAAAAGTATGCAGATTCGCGGTAACAACAAAACCCACGATAACAGTAATTACGCCAAATAACTTCACTCTGTCGTATGACGATACACCATTTGCGAGGTTGTCGGCGATCTGCTTATAAAAAATCACAACCGCACCGCCAACCGCGGCTATCACGAGCCCAGCAATCATCCAGCCAACGCTAAATTCGTAGCTTATATCCATAGAATCATTATAACACAAACAATTTCCCAAGGTTGACTTTTTAAACATTTTTGGTAAAATTACATTGTTGGGGTTATAGCTCAGCTGGTTAGAGCGCGTCACTGATAATGACGAGGTCAATGGTTCAAGTCCATTTAACCCCACCAGATTTTATAAAACCCCGATTTTTCGTCATTTCGCCCCTGTAATTCGCTGTTAAGCACCTTCGCGAGTTCAGGGGCTAATTTTTTTTGACGATTTTTCTAGAAAATCGAGCCATGGATAGCACTTGAAAATCAGAAAGCAACAAACTCCTAAAAGAATTACTCTTAACCCGTAACCCTGGGTTCGGTTATAACGATAATTAGCTTTACATTTTTGGTACTATGAAATATCATTAACCTAATGACTGATGAGGGAGTATGAGGAGAAATGATGACAAAGAAAAAGAAGATATGATATTTGGTACATTATGCACTACGGCAAACTTAGGTTTTTATATTATAAGGCTAAAGCGAAATTAACTCATCATAACTTTGAATCTTTGACTGGCAAAACAGACGAGTACTATAAATGGTTGGGTTAAAATAATAAAGGGGTGAAATGGCGAAACGCTTGGAAATTATGGTTTACATTCTGTCGAAGATGAAATAAAATTAAGTCAAATGAACGAAAGTAGCCAGACATGAATATTTATCTCGATATAGACGGTGTAATACTTGGTACAAAATCCCCTAAAAGAGATATTATTAGGCTACTAAAATATATATTGAAGCATTATTCAGATAGTACATATTGGTTAACTACCCACTGCAAAGACGGAGTGAATCGTTGTGCCGAGTGGTTAGGGCAGAATGATTTACCTGAAGACTTAGTTTTAAAATTGGAGCAAACAGTAAAAGCAACCGATTGGGAAATGCTAAAAACCGAAGCGATAGATTTTAATCAGCCTTTTGTATGGTTCGATGACGCTCCTTTTGGGAGCGAACGATTAGTGCTTGAGAAGAACGGGGTTTCTGATGGCTGTTTTATTATGGATAAACGAAATCCAAAGATGGCAAAGATAGCTCTAAAATATTTAAAGGATATAAAAAGGAGTCAATATGGCGGACAACGGCATTTTTGAAATATTTTTATTTTTTTGTGGTATAATAAAAACATGGGGTAATAGCTCAGCTGTTTAGAGCGCCGCCTTTGCAAGGCGGAGGTCCAGGGTTAGAGTCCCTGTTACTCCACCATTACCGAAATAATTTCCGATTCGGCTAAGGTTAGCCGTTTTTTCTTGGCTCCGAGTTTTATCATCACTTCCTGCTCTCGCTCGGAGACGTTTGCTACTACTACATCGTAGCCGATTTTGGTCTTTCTTGCCACTGCTACCACATCCCTAGAATCATATTCGCAGCGCACTACTTCGCTTCCGGCAGGGAACAAATGCGCGAACTTTTTTAGCGCCTGATAGATCGGGGTCAAAATATAATCATCCCCACACTCATTCAAGATCACTGGGCTTTTTAGGTAATTCTTACACCAGCTTGGCCCACCCTGCCAAGACAAAAGCATATTCCAATCAATAAAAGCACTCGCGCCGGTATTAACATCGGCAAATAACTCGCGCCAGTATAATTTTGCATCTTTTTGCCACGCGTCGGCATCATAAGGCGAAAACCCGCAGCTCATTTCGGAGCTAAGCATCAAAATAGTTGGATATTTTTGACGCACTCGCCACATTTCGTCTGGGAATACGCCGTCGTACCAGTGAAAGCACAACCCAGCTACCTTAGCCTTGCGGCCGCACTTATCGCGCACTAGTCTGTCGGCGACTTTCGTTAAGTCTTTCTTATTGTGGTCCCAAAGTAAAATTTGCGTATTTGAGTTATCAAGCTCTCTAGATAAATATTTATAAGCTAACTTGCGCTGGGCGGGGAATGAATAAACACAAGACTCCCAGATCTGCTTCGCTCTCGGTTCATTTTGTGGTGTGATAAAATCCACTCGCACACCCTGCTTCTCGTAAGCCTCCAGCCATTTTCTGATATATTTAGCAAAATTTCGATACTGCCACGGCTTCAAAACTCCGCTCGGCCACTTGCCCAGCTTCATAAATTGCGGCGGCGACCACGGACTAGCCACGAGTTTTAACTTTTTTCTAGCCAGGACTCGTCTTAGCATCGGCAAAACATACTTCTCGTCGTGCCTTACCGAAAAATCCGCCAAGCCCACTTTTTTGGTATACTCATACGGCTCAAGGCAAAAATCGTTACTCCCAATACTTACTCTCCCCCAGCAGTAGTCCAGACCGTTTTTGCCGTAATACGCCTCTATTAGCTCCGCTTGTTTTTTTGCCGACAGTTTCGCAAAATTATAAGCCGTAGCCTCGGTAATTGCGCCGCCCAGCCCTTGCCACGCCCCTAGCAACAAGTCCTTTCTTACTACTATTTCAGTGCTCATTTTTGCACGAATAGTTTCTTATCTAATTTTAGCTTATCCACAAAATTCGTAATCGGACGCACTTCTCTTGCCACCTTTTCCATTTCGGTTTTCTCATCTAATTTCTTAAACACGCTAGGCGGTTCGAACGCGTCTTTACCGTCTTTTAGGCCGACTAGCAGCTTGTTTTCAAAGAATCCTAACATCAGCTTACCTTCATGTTCATCTGCAAGCTCCATAATGTTATGCATAAAAGCCGGGTCTAACAAATAAAAAGCCTCAAATCCATCCTCGGAATACGTCTTAAAGCGCTTATTGAATTCAGGAGATTCTAATTCTATCTTGTGCATTTTGCGTCCAGATTCTTGCCTTCTCGCCGGGACCATATTTGCCCCGAAACCTTTTTCCGCCACCTCCAACCTAAAATTAAACTTTTTGTGGAATTCGAAAATCATGAATCGCCCCTTGAAAACAGTTACGTAAGTAGTATTGCCATCACTATCAGTATGTTCATCCTGAATATGAACATCTGCTTGCACAAAAGCCACGTCCTTATATTTTCCCATAGTCAAGTCATTTGAGCTATAGGTATCCCCAGTACGCACCATCCGCGTAGCCAATAATATTTCCTTGGGCAGACCACGGGCATGATCATATTTCAGATGGGTAAAAATTTGCGCTAGCGTTTTCTCGACAAAATATGCCTTATAGACAGCGCGATAATTATTGAATTGCTTTCTAGTGGTAAAGGTGATAATAATAAAGCCCGCTATTCCTACCATGAAGCAAGTACATAGTAGCGTAAAAAAGAATTTAACAAGTAAAATCTGCGAGCGAACCTCTCCAGTCAACATGATTATCAAAGTCAAAAGTAAAGTAATCGCAAGACAAATCCAGATACCACGCACAAGTTTATCTTTATAGATTTTTTTTGCAATCTCGACATTTATGAATTCCATAGAATCATTATAGCATAGAGAAAATCGCCCTTTTCAGGCGATTTTCGTAGGTCATACATGGATTTAAGTAACCTCGCAGTTCGGTTTACTTAAACTGCCCCTATTTTATCTCACAAAACGCATAAAGTCAATAGCGTTTTCCACAATTTGTGTAAAAAGGTAGGGAATTAATGTTCGGGAAACTTTGAAATATTACAACATAAATTTAAGAAAAAGCATATTGACAAAACGAAAGCGGTATGCTATAATGTAGTCATACACTCGTAAAAGGGTGGTGATTAATTTTAAATTCGGTGGGCAGAATAGGAGTTCTACAATGGCTGGAACTAAAGCTGGTGGCATGAAAGCTGCCGCAACCAACAAAGCCAAATACGGTAAGGAATTCTATGCTCGTATTGGTAAAAAAGGTGGCCAAAATGGCCACACCGGCGGTTTTGCCGCCAACCCTGCACTAGCTCGTATTGCTGGCGCCAAGGGTGGCCGCATCTCTCGTCGCGGTCCTGCGAAAAAGGCCTAAGAGGCCAAATTCTCGCACCGCGGGCAATGATATCCGCCCGCATCTTGAAATCGCGTGAGCCCGCAAGCTGGGCAACGCGATTTTTTGTGTAGCCACTCTCTGTAAGTATCTAATTCATCCTGGATGAAGTCCTCATCAATCTCCATCTCGTACCTAGTAGCCAACTCCTTAGCCTTTTCCCAAGCCGCACTTTCCATTTTTAGCCGCTCCACATCCAAAGTAAAATCATTATGCCCCAAAACTGCGTGCGAAATTTCGTGTAAAAACAGCCACTCATCATGTGGCTCACCAGGGCCAATCACGATAGTCCGCGGCGGCCGAAAGGCAAACTTCCGCCCCTCCCGAAAACGATATTCGGGGAAATCCTGTTTTATTTTCTCTAAAAAAGCCGCGCGCATAAGAGGGAACTACTCCCGCTCTTTTTGTTTGGCATAGATATAGCAGCCATAAATTACTGATTCGTTTGGGCGCTTTGGCCGGCGCAGTTTCACCCCAAGATCCTGCGGCAGATACTTGGCATACAACTTAAAAATCTTACCCATCGGCCCGCCTAGCACGATCGTATCGGGCTTATATTGCTTAATGATATCCGGTAACCCCAGTGCTATACGCCGAGCGATATCCTCTAGTTGCTCCTTTTTCCGTAAATTAGTGGCATAATCTACGTGATAAGCACATTCTAGAGCGTGCGCCGAAGCAATATCTTCCCATTCTTTCTTCTGTCCATTATACTCATAAATCTTGTGGCCCGGCTCTAGGCTATTCGAGATCGGCAAAATGCGATTTTTCTCGCAGACCCCGCCACCAATGCCAGTTGAAAAAGTCAAAAAAACCGTGCGCCCTGGCAGCCGAAACGACTCAGAAAGCGCCGCCAAATTCGCATCGTTTTCAAAATAAATCGGCACCCCGAACAACTCACTTATAGGGGTGAAAATATCAATATTATCCCAATCGCGGTTGCCAAATTTGACTGAATAACTTTTTTGTACAAGGCCCGGAATCGCCACCACGATATTTTTAATTTTGAATTTAGTAAACGGCTGCAAATAGTCGCTAAGCTCCGACAAGAACATCCGCTGGTTTTTGGAGGTCTTAAATTTTATCCGCTTTAATACTCGCCCTCGGCTAGAGAATAGAGCAATCAAAGTTTTAGTCCCACCAATATCTACCGCTAAATACATATCTTGATTATATCACGATTTTTTGCTATAATTAAACGAGATGTCTTCTTGGCTTAAGTCAAGGACAAAGGAAGGAATAAATTTAATTATGGCAAATGCCAAAAAAATCACTATGGATGAGCTCCTTAAAGATGAAGCCGCATCCAAAAAAGTCATGGCGGGAGATACTGTAAACGGTACAGTATTGTCTGTCAAAAAACACGAAATATTAATTGACCTCGGCGCCCAAGGTGTCGGTTTGGTCCCACGCCGCGAAGCGAGCTTCGCGCGCAATTTGAATGTCGGCGATGAGGTTTCCGCCTCTGTCGTAGAGGCCGAGATGGATGATGGGTATGTCCTCCTCTCCCTCAGGAAAGCCGTCAAAGACAAGGGTTGGGATGAAATTATCGCCAAGTTAGAAAGCGGCGAAACTGTTGAAATCGTTCCGTTTGACGCTAATCGCGGCGGTCTTCTCGTAGAATACGAAGGTATCCGTGGCTTCTTGCCGGTATCTCAGCTATCCGCCGAGCACTATCCACGCGTAGGCTCCGCCGATAAGGATGAAATCTTGCAGAGGCTTAACTCTCTAGTCAACAAGACTATCAAGGTTCGTATCCTTGATGCCAACAAAAAAGACAACAAGCTAATCTTCTCCGAAAAAGAAGCTGTCAAAGATGGCCTTGCTGAGCGCTTCGCTGAGCTTAAAGTCGGCGACACCATCAAGGGCGTAGTCACTGGCGTAGTAGATTTCGGTGTATTTGTCAATGTTGACGGTATCGAAGGCTTAGTACATATTTCTGAGATTTCCTGGGAACGTGTTAATAGCCCAGCCGATTATGTTAAGGTTGGCGATACTATTGAGGCTAAGATTATCGCTATCGACAAGGAGCGCCTATCTCTCTCTATGAAGCAACTCGTAGAAGACCCATGGATATCCGAAGTAGAAGGTCTGAAAAAAGGCTCCAAGGTAGAGGGTACCATTACTCGCATCACTCCGTTTGGCGCGTTTGTCCAAATCTCCCCAGCTGTGGAAGCTTTGGTGCACGTATCCGAGCTAGGTGAAGGCTCCGATGTCGACCCAGAAAAGATCTTTACCTTGAACGAGCGCAAGAACTTCAAAGTTCTAGACATCGATAAAGAAGGTCGCAAGATTTCTCTATCCATTACAAAATAACACAACCTAAAAAACTAGCCTGCAAAAAGGCTAGTTTTTTTGGTATTGACAAAAATAACCTTAAACGTTATGATGAAAGAAATGCATTTAAATCTAAAGCCGAAAGAAAGGTTATACAAAAGATGGACAACATAAACAATCCAAACGTTGGAAATAAGGAAAACCCCCTAGCGAAACAATGGGCCAATATGGATCCGAGAGGCGAGTATAAGCATATTACAGATGCCGTAGAAAGAAAGATTCAGGAGGCTAAAGACAGCAAGGATCCGCTGCGCATGGCTGTTGAAGCCGCCGCACAAAAAGCAGCCCCACAGGCGCCAGCGGAAGCGACTCATAGCAAGCCAAGCTCGCAAGAAAATATCTGGGCTGGTCTAGGGGAAGCCATAAGAGAAGAAAACAACAAAGCGTTGGGGTATGTGTATGAAAATGATTATTATACCAATGATGCTGGCGAAATGGTCCCATCAGGTAATGATTTGACAGAAAGAGAATTCGAAAACCTGAGAGACAAATATTCGTATACTAAGTCAGCTGAACGTGAAAACAAATGGCGCAATCCACCCCTCGAAACGGTTCCGCACGCCCAGCCGGAGGTCACCGAACCGGCATCCGTTGAGCCTGAAACCAAAAATAGCACCCAAAATACCGTAGAAACAAAGGCCAATGAGGTCAATTCGGCAAAAGAAATGATCAGCAAGGAGCACCACGAAAAAATAATTGCCGAGAAACTCGCCGAACAACAGGCTAAAGAGGATTTGAGCCGGCAGCCCGACCAGCAAAAAAGGGACGAGCAAATACAGCGACTCGAAGCAGATTCACGACAAAAGGATGAGCAGATACGACAACTTAAAGAAGACTTACAAAGTAGGAATGAGCAAATGAAGCAGCTCGAAAGAAAACTCGACCAGCTAATGCTGATTCTCAATATGGAAAAATCCAAAGCGGCAAATACAACTAACGAAACGAAGCAACTAAAAGTCGAACCGCAAGAAGTTCAAAACCCGTCAGCATTTTCCGTGGCGACTCAAAAAACAACCGGCGAAGCATCCTCGTCCCATGAAGCCGCTGCAGCACCCGAAACATCCTCGTCCCATGAAGCCGCTGCAGTACCCGAAACACCCCAGGCTGACGAAGCTACAACGGCGTCTGTCTCGGAAGCCGAGAAAAGCGGCACCGAAGCCGAGGAAGTTGAAAGCGAAAACAATATGGAGAAACAACGAGGAAAACTACTAAAGTTCTTGACCAGGCGATTCAGGGGGGAGATAGGGGACGACATTGGCCCCAATGGCTTTAGATTTATGACTGAACCAAAAGTATACGGCGACAAGCGCAATGCGTATATAGAAGAGATGGATTTATACTATCATGGCGTCATGAAAGAAAACCCAATCGTAAGAGATGCTATACTGCGTTACTATCGTAATCAGGATATCAACGAAATGGTATTTGGCCCTGATTTTTACAACTACCTTGTCTCGCGTGGCGAAATCCGGCCTTAGTAGGCCTACCACATTTTTCACGCTTATGATATAATAAATATGTTATAGGAGTTATTTTCGTGAAAAAGAATCAAAAAACCAACAAGCAGCCATGGTTTAAATACTACGAAGAAGACGGTGTGTCTAGTAGCATAGAGTATCCAGATTGTTCGATGGTGGATATGGTTATCCAATCGGCCGAGAAATGGCCAGACAATACGGCTTATAGCTACTACGGCCACAAAGTTACCTACAAAAACTTTGTCAAAAAAATCGAAAAAACCGCCCGCGCTCTCAAAAACTACGGCGTCAAAGAAGGCGATCGCGTTACTATCTGTATGCCCAATACACCAGAGGGCATTACGATGGTTTATGCCGTCAATATGGTTGGCGCAGTTTGTAATATGGTACACCCATTGTCATCCGAAAAAGAGCTAGAGTACTACATCAAAGTCGCCGAGTCTAAATATGTCCTAGTAATTGATGCAGTTTTTGATAAAATCTATCGTCTTCGCGACACTGCACAGCTAGAGCGCATCATCGTAGTTCGCCCATCAGATGGTCTAGGGTTTTTAAAGAAGAAACTCTACAATACTCTTCACATTAAAAAGGTTAGGTTGCCAGCCAATGACAGTCGCGTGGTCTTGTGGGAAGACTTTATTGCCAATTCCTACTTCTATCAGGGAAATTATCATGAAGAACGCGGCGCAAATGACCTTGCGGTAATTATGTATTCTGGTGGCACTACTGGCGCCCCTAAAGCTGTAATGCTCTCAAATCTCAATATCAACGCCGAGTCTATTTGTGATACTGCCATGATTCGCCAGTGTATTCCAGGGGCAACAGTCTTGTCAATTCTACCACTATTTCACTGTTTTGGTCTGGGTGTTTGTATTCATACTCCACTATCAAAAGGTATGGGCTGTATCTTGATTCCAGCCTTCTCGCACAAGCAGTTTGCGGATATGATCAAGAAAAACTCCCCTAATTTCATCGTGGGCGTACCTACTCTATTTGAAGCATTGATTAATACCAAGCTCAAGAAAAACGACCTAGAATCTGTCACCGCAGTAATCTGTGGTGGCGATGCCTTGAATCAGACTCTCCGCGACAAGGTCAACGAGTTCTTAAAGAGTCACGGTTCCAACGCCAAAATCCGGGTTGGCTACGGCCTTACCGAAGGTTCCGGCGCGGTTTGCTTGTCTCCCGAAAACACCTTTGCCGATGGCATTATTGGTGTACCATTCCCGGATATGGGCTTTAAAATCATCAAAAACGACACTTTCAAGGAATTGCCAGTCGGCGAAGAGGGTGAGATTTGCATCTCTGGTCCGTTAGTGATGATGGGTTATCTCGGTGACGATGCCGAAACTGCTCAAACTTTGCGACTTCACGATGATGGTAAAATCTGGCTCCATACTGGCGATCTCGGTCGTTTAGGTGATGACGGACTAATTTACTTCGCTCAGCGTTTGAAGCGTATGATTATCTCCTCCGGTTACAATATCTATCCGACCCATCTAGAATCTATCATCAACTCGCACGAGGGCGTGCTCACTTCCACCGTGATTGGTATTGACCACCCCTACAAGGGCCAAGTACCAAAAGCCTTTATCGTTTTGAAGCCAGGCTACAAAGCAGGGAAGAAAGTCGAAAAAGAAATCCGAGCCTTACTAGAGCGCAACGTACCAATTTATGCTCTGCCAACCGCTTACGAATTTCGCGATAAACTGCCTCAGACTCTAGTCGGTAAAGTCGCCTTCAAAAAACTCGAAGCCGAAGAAAAAACCAAGAAATAAATAAATGGCGCCTCGAGGAGGCGCTATTTATTTGGTAATATTATGTTATTTGAACAAATCCTTCAAGATTTTGTTGGTAATTTTGCGACCAACTGTACTGCCGAGCGACCCGACTACGTTACCTAAGAAACGGTCACCAAGAGTCTTGGATTTTGACTTGGCGGCAGAGGCGGCCTTTTCAGCGGCTTTACGCTCCTTTTCAGCAAGCTTAGCCTGCTCGTCTGCGGCTTTAGCGGCGGCTTTATCGGCCTCGGCTTGTTGTTTAGCCGCGAGCTCCGCTTCCACACGAGCCTGCTCTTCGGCGGCTTTAGTTTGAGCTTTTTGTTCAATAATTTCGGCGGCAGATTCTGGATCCAGTGTCTCATCATACTTTCCGGCCAACGAACTATTATTGATTACTTTATTACGAGTAATTCCATCAATTGCTCCCATCATGCTTTGCGGTGGCAAAATTGTTGCTCGTTCCACAATCTCTGGCGCACCCTTTTCGTCTTGGAAGGAAATTAGTGCTTCTCCGGTACCAAGCTCCAAAATCGCTTTTTCGGTATCAAATTTTGGGTTCGTACGGAACGCTTGCGCTGCCGCTTTCACTGATTTTTGTTCAGACGGCGTATAAGCTCTTAAGGAATGCTGCACTCTGTTGCCGAGCTGCGCCAAAACTTCATCCGGCACATCAGTCGGACTTTGAGAAATAAAGTATAGCCCAATCCCGCGCGAGCGAATCAGCTTTACCACCTGCGTAATCCGCTTCAATCTATAAGCTGGCATATTATGGAATAAAAGATGCGCCTCATCAAAGAAGAATACCAGTTTTGGCTTATCCAAGTCGCCAACCTCTGGTGAAGTAGAAAATAGCGTGGTAAGTAGCCAGAGCAAAAACGCCGCATACATATCTGGACTTTCAAATAGCGTGACCGCATGAAGGATATTAATTACGCCACGGCCATCTTCGATATCAAAGAAATCTTTCACGTCCAGCGCTGGTTGACCAAAGAAATGACCAGCCCCTTGATTTTCTAGCGTCAGAAGGGAACGCTGAATCACGCCAATACTCTGCGCCGTAATGTTGCCGTATTTGGCGGTATATTTGTCCTTATTTTCGCTTACATATTGAAGCACCGCGCGCAGATCCTTCAGGTCAATTAGCGCCAGATTCTCATCCTTAGCAATCGCAAAAGCAATCGCAAGGTTACCTTCCTGAGCTTCAGATAAGCCTAGCATAATTGAAAGCACTTCTGGCCCCACCGCCTCTACTGTAGCGCGAATTGGGTGACCGTCTTGACCGTAAAGGTCCCAAAACCGCACCGGAAATTCTTTCGCCTCAAAATCCTTAATTGCCAATTTGTCCAAGCGCTTTTGGATATTCTCGTTGATGTCACCTTTAACCGCAGTTCCCGCAATATCGCCTTTTACATCGGCCAAGAAGACTGGCACGCCTGCGTCAGAAAAACTTTCTGCCATTACTTTAAGTGTAATAGTCTTGCCCGAGCCAGATGCGCCGGTAATAATTCCATGCCGATTTGCCATCTGCGGCAAAATATAAAGCTCCTTTTTGTCTGCGGTTTTTCCAATCAAAAGCTTTTCGTTGTAATACATTCTTACTCCTTTACTCTTCAACCTTAGTAAAGCCAGAATCTTCTAGCCATTTAGTAGATTTTTCTAAGCTCCATCCCTGTTCAGTATCGCCTTCGAAGTATGCCCCAACGATATCTTTTAATTTATCTTTGTCGACAACATTAAAGTCAATCGAGACGTTTTCGATAGCCTTATCGTCGTGATATTCAACGGTATCTTCGTATCCATCGATTTCGAGGGCGTCTTTCAAGACTTCTTCCATAGCCGGGTCAAGAATAGCTCCAGCTTCCTCTTTAGTTGTTGCGCCAAGTACGGAATAGGGAATAGTATTTTTCGCTGTCTGCTTGTAAACCAGTCCGTCTTTGGCGTAATAAGTTAAACTCATAGTGATGCCATCGCTGACTTTTTCGTAAGTCACCACTTGCTCATTACCGCCAGAATTCCTATTTAGAACTAGTACTAGCGCTATCACAAAAGTCACTATGCCAGCAACTATCGCCACAATAATATTAGTGTTATTATTATTTTTTCCTTTAGTCATTTAGCCTCCTTTTTGTTATTTTATCATGATATAATCAAAACATGACAGAAAAAGCTATTTCGCTACAGAATCAAGTCGAGAATAAGTGGACATCTTTAGAAAAATATGAGCAGCAATCAAATCCATCAAGACTGCGGAGATTTGGTCAAAAAATACACAGACTATTTATCGGGCAGACCGCCGAAGCGCGCCAGCAAGAAGTCGTGGAGGCAGTGGAGGAAAGCTCAATCGAGCAGTTGCCCGAAATAGATCCAGATCGCGAACAACTTGCTAAAGAGATGAGTGAAGCACGAAGTAGGTTCGAGAAAAGCAAAAAGGAAAAATTCCAAATTCAAAGAGCACAAGAGCTCACAGAGCGAGATTTTAATTCTCGCTTGCTAAAAGTAGATGATCTAGATGAACAAATTTTAGCCGGGAATCCAGAGGTTAGTAAGCGCAGTATTGAATTTGAGGGACAAGAAATACCGGTATATGATTTGAAAGGTATTCCGTATGCGCTATTTACTACGGTAGTTGATTATAAAAATAAGAAAGACACGGCCACTAGACATGACACGGCCATGAAGGTTTTAGAAGACCCATCTTTTTGGACTCAAACATTTGAACAAGCATTTGGGGAGAATCGAATGGCAGACCCAGACTCCCTAGAAGAAAAAGCCAAAGATATGAGTACGACAATTTGTGGTTCATACAATAATTCGGAGACTAGGAGCAGAAGAAAATTTGTAAAAGATGGAAAACTAAGATACGGTTTCGACCATCTTGCCTCAGACTCCTTAATAATTGGCGGCACGAAAGATCAGCAATCCGGGCGGATGGATGGCCTAAAACGGAGTAAAATAAAAAATTCAAGTCTAGTATGGGAGTTGGAGCAAGGAGAATACGATGGGGAATACGATGAAGTCGTAATCCGGCGGTATTCGGAGACCGGCCAGCCCAAACTCCCAGATTATATCGTGACTTATGATGGGCAAATCAGTGAAGAGACTAAGCGGCATGCGGCATATTTCAAAATACCAATTCTTAATATAGAGAACGCATACTATTCTGAGCGTGAAGAAAAAAAGGCAAGACGGCTACTTGACTCTATCTTCACGGAAAGCGACTATAGCATTGTCGACACAAATATTGCTAGCATCAAAAATAATTACCCTTACACAAAATCAGCTGGGTATTATCATGACAAGAACAGTATTGGCAGAAAAAGCGATAACAAATCATCTCTCCCAGATAGGGAGGAATATTTCGACGCCTCTCAGTCGGAATTTGCAAAGAGACTTGCATTCATCCAAGAAACCCTCCAAAAAGCTACCGAAAATATCAAAGAAATGACTCAAAATGGCGAAAAAGCTCCAGATGTCCCACCAGGATTTGATAAATTCGACATTTCAATTCGCAAAAAAGAAGATGGAGCCAGAAGACCAACGGATTGCGATTCTGTCGCGATAGACTTTCAACTAGATGGTAGCCAGCGTAAAGTTATTACTAATCTCTATGACGGCGAGCATATCTTAGACCCAGAAGCGGCTATCAAATACGGCATTATTAAGCAAGAAGATCTAGATGGTGCGGATAGTAGCCATTATTTAGCGATGTTGCCACTAGCTCTTGATTACCTTGATGCGATGCAAAAAAACCACGAGGCAACCTAATTAAAGTCCTCGGCTGTATGCTATAATAAGTTTATGTTTTGGAAAATCTTAATAGTTTTATTAATTTCAATGGTCCCACTAGTGGAACTTCGCGGCGCCATTCCGGTGGCGGTCGGTATGGACCTCGGCCTGCCGGAGTGGCTAGTCTTAATTGTGGCGATTATCGGCAACATTATTCCGGTACCGATTATCTATTTCTTCGCCCGCAAATTTTTAGAATGGGGAAGTAAGGTAAAATGGAAGCCACTCAAGCAGTTTTGTAACTTTTGTTTGAAAAAAGGCGAAAAAGCCGGGAACAAACTCTTAAAAAAAGTCGGCAATTACGGTATTTACTTTGCGCTATTTTTGTTTGTGGCGATACCTTTACCAGGCACCGGCGCCTGGACCGGCACTCTCGCTGCTAGCATTTTGAAACTAGACTTCAAGAAAACCATCATCGCCATCACTGCCGGCATTCTCGCCGCCGGGCTAATTATGCTGTTGGTCTCACTTGGGCTCTTTAAGTGGCTGTTTTAGGATATATTAAAACATGAAACGCAAACTCAAAATCCCTGGCATCTACAAACATTTCAAAGGCGATTTGTATTTGGCTGAAGATATTATTTATCACTCTGAAACTGGCGAAAAAATGGTTGCCTACCGTGCACTTTATGGCGACAATAAACTTTGGTGCCGGCCATACGACATGTTTCTTGAAGAAGTTGACCACGAAAAATACCCGGATGTAAAACAAAAATATCGTTTTGAGCTCCAAAATATTAAAAGTAAGGCAAAATAACACCCGGCCAGGCGTCGTGGATTTTCTTCTTAAAAGGCCAGTCTGTGGTTATTTCTTCGAAATAACCACACCTTACTTCGTCATTCGGTATATTAAAATAAATTTTCAATATACACTCATTTCCTTGCAAGGGCGAACTTCGTTCGCGCCCGGCCCAGAGACAGTAATTAATAAAAATAATGCCCTAAGGGCATTCTTTTTATTAATGGCTCCCGCTTGCTGACACATTGCTAACTCAAACTCCTAAGTATGGCTCATCCAATATGATGCGGATGAGGAAACTGGTGAATGATATTAGGTTCAGTGCCTCGGCTGATGCCGCTAGGGAGTGTTTTAATGATAACATACCGAAAGTTCTTATACAAGACATCGAAGCAGTGATGTCCGAAGCGGTAAAACAGGTGTAAGAGAGGTATAATATGTGTATGAGTTATGAAACTGAGCCAAGATACTGCGTAAACTGTGGTAATCCGTTAGAAAACGCATCGGAAGTGTTCCTTTGCTGGATGTGCGAGGAGGAAGAAGAAGAGGGTTGCTAGGCCGAAACTAATCTACCCCCGCCGCATACGGCGAGGGCTTAGAAAAGAGGTTTTTCCGCATCACCTATTATAGTAAAAGCGGATCAGATATGATAAAATAAGGAGTAATTATGGAAAATGATTTTTCAGAGTGGATGGACGTAAAAGACAAACTGCACAAGGGCGGTGCTGTTACGAAATTTTCTGAAGGTCAGATTTGGTGGGCGGCACTTGGTAAGAATGTTGGCGTGGAAATCAACGGCAAACATAAAGATTATTCAAGGCCAGTAGTTATTTTCAAAAAACTTAGTCACCTCAGTTTTTTAGCCATTCCGCTCACTTCTCAGCCGCATAGTGGCACCTGGTATGCTGAGTTTAATTTTAGGGGTAAACAAGAGTATGCTGTTCTTTCTCAGATACGAATGATGAGCGTTTCTCGCCTCTATAACCGTATGGGGAAGCTTTCCACTGGCGATTTTAAGAAGATCCAGGCGGGCTTTAAGAAACTGATCAAGTAAAAAAATACCTCCCAACCTTTCGGTTGGGAGAACGACTAGTTGTCGAATATGCTTACATTATAGCAAATAATGCCAAAAAATGCAAGCCTAAACATAACCTTTTTTTGTTGCAACGTGAAGTTGTATGATATAATTAAATTGTTCCAGCATTTACATCTATAACAGGTCTACCCTGACAAGGTAGGTAAAGAATCAGATCCAGAGCGGGACACCCGCTCCAGTCGGTTTGATCGCCTGCTGTAGAAAGTGAGTGCTGGAACACCCATAGCGGGTGTTCCGCTTAGTTTAAGGAACCCTGCACTAATATCAAATAATAGCGGGTTCTTCGCTGGAGGTAATAAAAAATGAATGAATTCTTTTCGGGCGGAGGCAACGAAAACTCTGTCGAAAGTGCAGGCGACAATGATGTTAATTTAAACTTGGCGGTGGAAGCCGAACCTACGGAGAGCGTAAGGCCAGAAATAAACCTAACGGCTAAAAATAACATATATCGTGAAATTGCAAAAAATGCCTTAAAAAATTGGAACGGACTATCAGAAAATGACGCTCAAGAAGCAGTAGCAGGAAAATCTGTTGAGGAACTAGAACAACAGGTATACGCTGGCGACTCCATTAAAGCCGCAGTGGGCGGAATTTTTCACGCGTTAGAACGTAGAGGCGTAAAATTTGGTGATGAAGAACAAGGCTCTCTGCTCGAAAATATATTGAATGGAAGCAAGGATGCCGATCATTCCATAATTAGAGACTTAAAAGACGGACTTAAACCGATGGCTAGATTGTCGGAAATTGATCCGACCAGCGAGAATTCTTTAGAGAATTTTACTCTTGATGTGCTTGAAGGTATTCACACCGACTGGATTAAGCATAATTCTAAAAAATTCTTCGACGAGAAGAGAGTTGATAAAATGTATCAGTTTATGCCGTTGGAATTGATTGGATTTAAGGAAGCGAAGGCGGATAATTTATTCCTAGCTCCGATTCTCGAAGCGGTTGGCTTTAAAGTTGATGACAAAAGACTCGAAAAAGCTTACGAAGCAAGACAGCAGAAGTTTTTTGAGGAAAACGACTTGTTTGCAAGAGGAAAATTAGAGTCGTCGAGAACGCTACAGAAAATGTTTAGGATGAATTTCGAAAATGAGGAAGTGCCAGAAGAGCTGAAAAAGATTGATGAGGCATTAACAGATTGGGAGTTCTGGAGAGATCGAAACCCTTCCAAGATCGCACGCCAAATTCGTGATAAAAATATCGACACCTTCTATAAGCGAGAAGGATTTGAGTCTAATTGGCCTTCGGTTTTGCGTGGATATTCCGACAGAAAGGGGAAGTATTACGAAGATCTAAAAATAGACACCCTCTTTGATGGCTGGCCAGCCGAACGCCTTAACATTCACTCAGCCAATGAATTCGTTAAAAACGGCATTAGTCTTGAAAAAGTCTTAAAAAAGCTACCGAGAAACATCATCGAGGAATTCTTATCTGAGGAAGGAGAAGCTTAAATGAGTGAACGAACTGTAGCTGGAGCCTTAGCCCAGGAGCAAAAGCACGCCAATATGAATAATCACCTTATCGAGGACAGTATGCTGAAGGTAATTGGTAAGGTAAGTCTCGAGCAAATGCGTGAAGAACACAAGAGAGAAGATCTTTCGGAAGAATGGGATCATTTTGGCCGAGAGGTTCACATAGAGTGGGCGGAAGAAAGCAGTTCAGATTATATTAACTGGTTAGCCGAGACGATGGAGTGGCGTAGGTCTAGACAGGGCGAAGATACTCCATTTATCGGTAGGCTAGGCGATATTGAATTTACGGTTAACCCGAAGAATCCGTCCCGAGTTTATTTTGCGGGCGAAGATAATTTATCGTCGGCTACCATTGATAAGGATGATGAATATGTAGAATACGGATTCGAAGGATTCGAACCTAACATTCTTCGCTTTAACTATAATGCAAACGGTTTATCAGCCAGTGGTCTAAATCTTCGTAGAATTATACTTGTTACAAACGAAGGCGAGATTAACGAACAATATTCACTTTCGGAAGGAATTCACTTTTCTGGCGAAAGCCAACCATCCGAAATTGTTGCCGACTTCGTGAGTAATCATCCAGAATATGAAATAGGCGAAAGCGACAATACTTTTGTAAGAAGTAATATAGACCCTTTTGAATCTATAAGTAGTATAAGTAGTGAACCTCTAGATGGATTTAAGGTATGGTATAGGGATATTATTGACGGAGAGTATGCTCGTAAGATGAAGGAACGCGAGTTTGAACAAAGAGAAGGCCAAGACCCAAATTCTATTAAAACCTACGGCGACATTATCCCGTTTGCTGAGAAATTCGGGGAACGATGCAGAAAGGTTTATAATATCGCTACCGCTGCTTACGAGAAGTCGCTGCGGTAAAAACTTTTGCGGTTTTGCAGGTTTTGCGTGTGAATTGGGGGTTTTGGAGAGATATTTTTTCTCCGCCACTCTAGTAATATATACTCACATCAAAAAATGAGACCCCCCTTCCGTGTTAAGATAAAAATATGAAGAAAAACGGAAGACCTACGAAATACACCGAAGAGTTAGGCGATAAAATTGCAAGACATATCCTTGAAGGATTAACGATCAAGGATGCTTGCTACGGTGCTGGCATATCTGACGATACTTTTAGGAGATGGAGAGAAAAATACCCAGAGTTTAATAAGAAGGTAGTAGAGGCGAGTAATAAGCAATGGGAAAGCTCCGAGGCGATTGCGAAGTATCATAGCGGCTATAGGCCTTACAGAAGGCCAAAAACGTATCTCAGCCCTGATTATGACGAAAATGTGCGTAAAGTATCATCTGTGCCACAAAACCCCGCCAAAGAGCCTCTAATGCCGCCACGACCGCAATTCTGGATGGGGTTGCCAGTAAAATATCAGGCTCCTGATGGGGAGCTGGTGCCAACGCCGAGGTATTATAACGCCACCACCGATCGAGTCGAGTGGGTTGAACGAGATTTTCGTGGCAGATGCGTGTTTCATACTTGTCGATCAGAAACCTACGTCCGTAAGCTACAGGAACAAGCCTGGAGGGCTGAACTAGACTCCATCATCACCGTAATTTAATTTTTGCTACCGTCATCCATATTTTTTATAAAGGCCTCCACGTCTGAACGGCGATAACGTCGGGTGCGTTTTTCGCCGAGGCGTAAAGCTTTAAGGGTGCCATTAGCATCGTAGTTTCTCAAGGTGTTAGGGTGAAGATGGAGCATCTTGCTCACTTCTGTTAGGGTTAAAATATCAGATTCTGCTTCTTTTTTCATACTTACTATTATATAACAAAAAGTGATATAATATTTCATAATATGACAAAAGTTAAAACAAGCAGAGAAGAAAAGCAGAAAGCCCAAGATTATATAGAGGCCTACAATCTGCTAGCCAAAGGAATGGAGGTGTTGGGAGTTTTCGTTAGTTATCCTGCGATAAGAGAAAACCCTATTGTCAAAGGGCGGCTTGAACGAGCCTACATTTTATTAAAGAACGACTTTTTTAGTATATGTGATAGATACCCAGGGTTTGATGACTGGAAAGAAAACATTTTCCGTGCGATTCCTAGACTAGGAGGCTCATATACTGTGGATTATATACAGGAGTGGGTAGAGGGGGAATATATAATGCCAGAGGAAGACCCTCGTCGTTACGGCGGTTCACACGCATATGAGGATGAACTGGCTATGATATCGGAGCAAATTTACACTGTTGATCCTGACAAAAAGGATATTGATAAAATGCCAAAAGACTGCGTTTATCATAAATCTTACAACGAGGCCAATGAAGCGTTGATGGATGCGGAGGCCGCAAAAGAACTATCGTGGAACAAAATTGAGGAATATACATTCGACTGGGACGATAAAAATGGAAAAATTACTATAAATGGCGTTTATAAGGTGATGAAAACGAAGCCAGGTTCTGGATCCGACACGCAAAAAATAATGGAACAATTGGCTAAGGAAAGAGCTGGCAAGACTTCGGTAGAATTTGAGCCGAAACTAAAAATTAGTAGCAATAAAAAGAGAACTCTATCTCACATTATAAGTGCAGAGTTAAAAATGGCAGGAGCACTCAAACCTATATTCTTTAAGGGGACAGAGGATAAGACGCTTCGCTTTCGCTCTCCTGTTAGTAGAGAGACCGTCGAAAACGAAAGGATTGAAGGGGTGGGGGAATTAGACTTGGCTATTATGCGTGCGAAAATTAGTGCTGGCGAAATTGAACACTCCAACAATAAAAAGCAACAAAAGGCTGAAAAATAGTAAAAAAATAGCACAAAAATATGGCTTATCTGGACTATATATTTTTATGGTATGGCTAGGGTATGGTAAATTATTGAATAATATGGCTAGGGTATGGTCAAAATGAAGTAGGTATATTTAATTCGGCATATCGCTCACAAGAATTTGGTAAAATACCCCTGTAAAAAATAAAGATATGGCTCATTGACAAGATTGCCTAAAAGTGTTGAAGTATAGTTTTTGATGCTATAAAATGCGAAGTATGAAAACAAAGCATCAAAAACCTGACTTCACGGAAAGCGATATCAAACGTTTCGCTCAGGCTTTTGATATTCTCTTAGAGGGTGCGATTCAGAGCCGCTTAATTGATGAACACGGAAAACTTGCGACTGCCAGGATTGCTATTCATAGCGAAGCAACGGGAGGTGGCAATGATTGATACTATTAAGTTGGTAAAAATCTTGGAACGGCCATTGCCTTACGGTATAGTAAAGTGGCAATCATTTAAGACTAACGAAAAAAGCGTAACTAGCGGCGTGATTAACCCTACCGCCGAAGATCGCCGCCGTAGCATCTACAAACCAAATGTAACCTATTACGAGCGGCCGATGCCTGGCGGAGGCTACCGTTACGAAATAGGGATAGAAGTTTCGCTTCCAAAACTCCATTTCGGTAATAACTTCGAAGAATTAACGGAAGCAGACTACAAGGCAGTCGTAAAGGGCATTAAACGTTCGCTCCGAAGTATGGGGTTCTCGCACGCCGTTGTTGCTGATATCAGTAACTTTGGGGTGCGGAAGGTGGACTTTTGTAAAAACATTCGCTACACGGATGGAACTACTGTTGCCACGGTGATTGGCAATCTGGCTAAGGCGGATATTTCGAAGGTATATGATGTTCAAAAAACCGACTTTAGGAATGGCGGCAAGATTCTTCACATCCATACAAACAGCCAAGATATTGCGTTTTACGACAAGATTTCCGATCTTGAACAGGCTAAACGAACGGAACGAAGAGCGAAGGACAGAACTCCTAGTTATTGCCAGTATAACCTCCTAAAATCTCTTGATGAAGAACGAAAAAGATGTCGTCTGGCAGTGCTCCGATACGAAGTTAGGTTAAACGGTAAAGATAAGATCCAGTCCGCACTCGATACCGCAGGCATCAAAACGCCACTTACTTTTAAGGGTATCTTTAAGCAGGAAGTAGCGAAAGCGATCCTGCTCCAAAATCTAGATAAAATTATGGCTAAAGTCCCGAACTCGGAATTACTAGAGGAGACTCCAGAAAACCTTCTGATCGACATTTTAGCTGAAGGCAAGAATAAAAGACCAAAAGACGTGTTTGCGAGGCTTGGTTTTGAGCTAGCGGTGAATAGTGTGGGTGATCTGCGAAAGTTCCGCACTCTTATTGATGAAAATTTCCAAAAAGATGCGTGGAGACGGCTTGCTAAAGATTATTTGACTAGGCCTTCAAAAAGTCAGTTGAGGGCGTTGCTTAAATTGCGGGAGGAGGTAGAAATGGGTTAAACACATTATTATTAGTAAGTTATAGTATGTTTTGTTAGGTTAATATGCTATAATATAAGTAAGAAAACTTAACAATCAAATTTTATAATTAAGCCAAAAAGAAAGGAATTTTTATGGCGACTTTAATCGGAAAAACTGAACAAAAAGATTATACAGGCACGAAGGCCTGGCTGATCGCAAGGGTGTCTGATCCGAGCCAGAGATCCGCTCTCCCCGCTCAGGAACTCAGGCTGAACGAATACTCTAAAAAACTAGGACTCGATAGCGAGCTGCATAGTTTCGACGAGACTGCCTACAAGGAAGACCGCAGAAAATTTCAGGAAGTAGTGAAGGAAATTGCTCATTACGAAGGGGGTTTAGCCGTGGTGGTGTTTGATAAAATCGACCGTTTTACTAGGGATGCCTCATCTGAAGTAGTGCGTATTTTAAAGGACAGGGTAAAGGATGGAAAATTGGAGCTTCACTTTCCGTCCGATGGTCTAGTGTTTCACAAAAACTCGCCTGCGTGCGATAAGACTCGGCTAGGTATGGGGATGGTGTTTGGCGAGTATTACTCGGCCGCCATTTCCGATAACGTTAAACGTAAGATCGAACAAAAACTTCACGATGGCGAATGGCCTGGAAAAGCACCTATCGGCTATTTGAATGTTACGAAGCCAGATGGGACAAAAGATATTATTCCAGATCCAGAACGTAGGGATTACATTAAACGTATCTTTGATCTTCGTAACGAGGGGGAAACCTTCCGTTCCATCGCTAAAATTATAAAAAAAGAAGGCTTAACGTCTAATAACGCAAGCCGTAAACCTCTCGGACGAAGTCAAATCGAGAGCATTCTTAAAAACCCTTTTCCGTATGGCGAGATGAAGTATAATGGCCGAATCTATAAACACCGCTACGAGCCAATTATTAGTAAAACGGATTTCTTGAGTGCTCAGGAAGTCAATAAGCGGCAGTTGGAAAACAAGAACAAGAAAGACGTAAAACGCCGCTATACTTTCACTGGCGTGGCTAAATGTGCCGTTTGCGGCTGCTCGATGTCTTCATATGTAGCAAAAGGGCGTGTTTATATGAAGTGTTCACAGGCGAAAGGGCACTGTCCTGGCACTAACGTGTCGGAGGAGTATGTCGAAGAGCAATTAAATGATATTCTCGATCATCTTGTGCCCGATGATGCGACCTGTAAACGCATCTACGAAGAGTTGGCGAAACGCCGCAATGATTCGCAGGAATATTTCGTAAATTCCATCGAGGAAGTCCGCCAGAATATTAAAAAAATTTCACGAAAAGAGGCTACTCTTTATGATGATAGGCTCTGTGGGCGTATTACTGTGGATACTTACGACAAAATTGCAAATGATCTTAAGGAAGATAAGGAACGCTACGAACAGCAGCTATTGGAGCTGACGGCGAATGATAAGTCGTTCGAATTGGATGCTGCCACCCTGTTATGGGTGGCTCAGCACGCCCGTGAGTTATATAAGAGTTTGAAGGTGGAACAAAAAACTAGGTTTTTGAACCTTCTACTTTCTAACCTCAAAATCCAACAAAAAACGGCTCTTCCATCTCTGTTAGAGCCGTTTGCGAGCCTGGTGGATGGCTCTAAAACCTTAAAATGGCTCCCCCGGCCAGACTCGAACTGGCAACCTCGAAGTTAACAGCTTCTTGCTCCACCATTGAGCTACAGGGGAATCCATATCTATTATAGCACAAAATCCAATTTTGTGGTAAAATTACCCATAAATCTATACCAACATACCCTGAAATCTTGTAAAAATCAAAAAATATGCTACAATATCACAATAAACTGTGTAAATAGCTTTTATTTACAGGCACATCACAAGTTAGGAGGTATTAGTATGGAGAAAAAGGCTATCGTATCAGCACGAGTTCTGATTTCGAGCTGCAGGGATTGTCCGCATTGCTTTCGCCGAACTTTGGCCGTTGATTATGATTATTATGGTTATAATTTTGATGATGGCGAAGAGAAAGAGCTTGTAGGTTACTTTTGCGAGCAAGTCACTTACGATCAGGGAAGAGATAGTAGCTTCTACAATAAAATTGACAGTATAATTCGATATGAGAAACTTCACCGCTATGGGGATTATGATAATAAATATAGACCAATAGCACACGATACTATCAACCCCTCAATGGAAGACAAGAACATAATTGGAATCGTAGAACGCGAGGATTGGGTATCCGGCGTATCAGTATTCCAGATACCGGATTGGTGTCCATGCCTTGCAGAATCTGATCCTCACGGAGGCTCCTTTGATTTTAAGTTTTCTTCGCGAGTCACCTGACTAGCCTTCTCCCCCAGCTCCGGCGCACCCGGAGCTATTTGTTTTAGAATTTAATTTGTGTTATAATCAACAGATATGGAACAAAAAACCATCCAAATCGCCGGTTCTATCACCGTGGACGAGCTATCTAAAGCGCTCGGCCTTTCTGTTACCGACCTTATCGGCACTCTCTTTAAAAACGGTATCGTCGCAACCATTAACCAGCGCCTTGACTACGAAACTGCCAGCATTATTATAGATGAGCTTGGTCTCAAAGATGTTAAACTCGAACGCAAAAACACCGCCACCAAGACTGCAAACGGCCCCACTCGCGAGCTTTCCGACAAAGCCGTCACTCGTCCGCCTGTTGTTGCCGTGATGGGTCACGTTGACCACGGCAAAACCACCCTTTTAGATACCCTCCTCAACAAGAAAACCGTTGAAGGTGAAGCCGGCGGCATCACCCAACACATTTCCGCGTATCAATTAGAGCATGATGGTCGCTTGATTACTTTCCTTGATACTCCAGGTCATGAGGCCTTTGCTGCTATCCGCCAACATGGCGCCATGCTTACTGATATTGTCATTATCGTGGTCGCTGCTGATGATGGCGTAAAGCCCCAGACTATCGAAGCGATCAACTTTGCCAAAACTGCAAACGCCAAAATCATTGTCGCCATTAACAAAATTGATCGCGAGGGCGCCGATATCCCACGCACCATGGCAGATCTTGCCAACAACGGCCTCCAGCCCGAGGAATGGGGCGGCGACATCGTGATGGTGCCAATCTCTGCCAAGCAAAACCAAAATCTCGACAAACTCCTAGATATGATTCTGCTTACCGCCGATCTCGAAGAACTTAAGGCCGACATCAACATCCCAGCCGAAGGTTTAGTGATTGAATCGCATATGGAAGTCGGCAAAGGCTCGGTCGTAAATCTATTAGTTACGGGTGGGGAATTAAAAACCGGCGAATTCATCGTAGCTGGTTCCACCTATGCCAAAATCCGTACCATGCTAGATTGGAAGGGCAAGCCTAAAGGCAAAGCCACCCCATCCACCCCAGTTACTATTACCGGCTTTAAAGAGCTCCCGAATTTCGGCGACCGTTTCACTGAAGCAAAAGATGAAAAAACCGCCCGCAAAATGGCGCTTCTTAACGCCCAGAATGCCGCGAACGAATCTGCTTCCGCCAATGTCACCAGCTCCGATCTCCTCCGCATGATGAATGTTGCGGACAATTCCAAGGTCTTTAATGTTATTATTAAGGGCGATGTGCTCGGCTCGGTCACTTCTGTGGTGGACAGCCTTAAAATGATTGACACCCACGGCGAAATTACCTTAAATATTGTTTCTACCGGCGTTGGCGATATTAACGAAAACGATGTCTACATGGCCGCCGGCGACAACACTGTTATTTACGGCTTTAATGTTTCAGTACCGATTAACATTTCCAAAATGGCTGCCCGTGATGGCGTAAAGATTCGCACCTACAAGGTTATTTATGAACTCTTAGATGATGCCAAATCCGAAATGGAAAATTTGCTTGATGCTGAAATTATAGAGGAAGACAAAGGCGAAATGAAGGTTCTCGGCGTTTTCCGCACCGAAAAGACTAGCATTATCGCCGGCGGGGAAGTCTTAAAGGGCGATGCTAAGCCTGGCTATCTCGCAAAAGTCATTCGTGATAAAAAATATCTCGGCGAAGCCGAAGTTACCTCTGTCCAAAAAGAAAAAATGGATGTAAAAGAACTTGTCGCCGGCGAAACTGGCGGCCTCGCGCTGAAAACCAAAGCCAAAATCGACCTCCAAGTCGGCGACCGCCTCAAATTCTTCACCCGCGAATCCAAAAAACGCACGTTGTAAAAATCTCATGCTATAATCGAAGCATGAGCAATAATAAACCCGCAAAACAAATAAGCCAAACATCAGCATTAGTAACCGGCATACTGGGTATATTAATCCCTGTTGGCTTACAAAATTTTATTGCGAGAAGAACTGCTTGGGGTTTTATTCATTTAGGATCTAAACTCTTACTTCCCGCGGGGTATTTTATTTGGCTCTTTGACGGATATTGCGCTGGCGGTAAATTTTGTAGTAAACCGCCGAGCTTCTTGGCATTTATAGGTTCATTTATTATTGCGTTATGTATAACAACATTGGTTTTGAATTTAGTCGAATGTGCAAAAATAATTAATAAAGGCAAAATTATTTTTAAAAAAGAAAGCTCGATTTTAGGAATCGCTGTATTAATTTTAACGCTAATTGTTTTTGCATATAGATATTGTCTGTATTTATCATAGTTTTCAAATTTCTCACATAAGAGTTCAAGGCGCACGCCGTAGCTTATAGTGTGCATATCTTAACGATTTATTGTAAGAAAAACTTAATTTGAGCCTCGGGCGGAAGAAACATATTAACGAAAAACATACACGGGAAGATAACGCAAAAAACAAGCATCATGATGTCTAGAATTAATATTGCTCTTTCGGTTGCCTTGAGTTCGGTTTTTCTTGATTTTTTCCAAGTAATCAACGAAATTAAACCTATTAGCCAGAGTATAAATATTATTAAGTTGGCCCCCATTTCGCTAAAAGCACAGCTAAGTCCACGGCATTCGGGTCTAATCTTTAGGATTTTTTGTACAAACACTAAAATCGTGGATAGTACTATTAAGGCGGTTGCCACAAATAATTTATTAGGAGTTCGTTTATTCTTCACGATGCTATTATAACATGGTAAAGCTTTGAATAGTAAACTTCTTTCAATCTCACTATTTACCGGCTAAAAAACTGAAAAAATAGCAGCGGGAAACCGGTACTGAAATACCGGAGGGATCCCACTTGATTATTTTTTCAGTTTTTTACCGCAGTGAGATTGAAAGAAGTTTATGGTTATGATTTTCACCCCGGCAAGCGCGAAAAAGTTTATTATTTTACTTCCGCATGCTATAATAACCACAAGGAGAATAAATAATGGAATTTGACGACAAATTTTTACAAGAAATGGGCCTCTCGGCGATGCCAGAGCAAGAAAAACAGGCTTTCCTTGATTATGTTCAGGAAGAACTTGAAGTTCGCATCGGCGAACGCATATCAAAAGGTCTCACCGAGGTTCAATTAAACGAATTTGATATGATTACCGACCCCGCCGAAGCCGCCAAGTGGCTAGAGAAAAACCGCCCCGACTACCGCGAGATCGTCACTCGCACCATCAGCGAAATGAAAGAAGAAATCCGCGCCAACCGCGCCAAACTCGTCGGCGCGTAAAGTTATAAAGTATACATATCGGCGAATATGTATACTTTTTTGTGTTATAATTAAATTGCGAAACTATAACCTATTTGACTCTTAATCGAGCGATAGATGCGGCTATTTACGCAATTTGCTTGATTAAGAGTAGGTTGTAGTTTCGCGACTAAGTAAATAGTCGCATTTTTGTTAGGTGCGAGAAAGTGAGGAAAAATGTCAAATCCTAATACTCCCGGCGAAAGCAGGAGCGAACAATCTCACGGCAACGACGGGCCGTGGGGAAAAGAATACCAAGAATCCGTCCCACCCTTTAATCCGGACCAAAAACCGGAATCGCCGGAATCAGATGATTATTTTATGGATCAAGGAATCGAACAAAAAAATCTCGACAATATAGATATTTCCACCGAACAAGGCAAATACGAATATTTAGATAGCCTTATAGGCAATGCGGAACAATGGCACGAAGAAAACCCGCAAGAAGCTAGTGATGATCGGGCGGTTGTCGCGAGACAAAGAAAAATTTTACAAAATCTTGATATTAATAGCGACGGTCAGACTGTCGAAAAAGCATTAGAACAAAGAATAGCGAGTTTTGCCGAAGTCATGAATAACCCAAACGCTTCAGATGAAGCACAAAAGACAGCATACGAGAATTGGTATGCCGCACAAAACCTACATTCGATACTGGCATCTGAAACGAAAAGACGAAGCCTAGAAAATTCCCAAGAAGCACAAACAGAAAACCCAGACGACCAAGAAGCCGAGGATGATTCCAAAAAAGAACAAGAATCTTCGCCCGAAAACTTGCGTGAGAAATTTAATAAAACCAGGGATCTTATCGATGAAATAAAGAAAGTAGACGAGGTTCTCAATAATAGCGATTTGGATATGTTTTATTTGGATTTTGGTATAGACATTCTATCGAAGTATTATGGCATCGTAGCAATGCAGGATGCAATGCTGTTTGGTTGTAATGATATTAAAAACAAGAAAAACCCAAGCCCTAGTGACATCGAAAAAGCATTAGGTCACATTTTTAGTGGGGCAGAAGCAGTGGGTTGCGGCAAGGGAAGCGTTGATCTTCCGATACCTTACGATTTATTTTACGAAGAAAATAATCTTCGAGTCGCAGGAACTATAGAGGTTGAGAGATATGACGATGGGCCACTATTAAATAACTGGAAAGTTAAAATACTCCAAGCCGGCAATGGAACAAAAGACCTTAATCATCGGGTAGCTTACGATGGCTTACGGGCGTGGTATTCTTTATTCTCTCTTGAGTTTTCTTCTCCCATTCTTTCGTATGAAGGCAATGATGAAGAATGGCAAGCAGAGATGAAAAAAATGTATGTTTCCGAAAAGAAACCAGGCGAACGCCCCGGCTTATTTGATTATCTTACGGCGGCCAGGAAACAAGTTACCAAAAAGGCGAGTGAAGCCGCTCAATCTCTTATAGCCATTCAATCTAGTATTGAAGAAAAAGCCGGTTCATTCAAAGAAGCAACCATGAACGATTTGCAAGAAAAAATCAATCAACTCGAAGAAGTGAAAAAATCCGTCGTCGGAGGTAGTGAGCTTGATGACTCCGAAGAAAGTGAAATTATTTCAGATGTTGTAAGAAAATTAGATGCGCTCGAAAAGGCGAGAAAAGCCGCATCCTCCAAAGCAATAGCGACCGAACGCCGCCGACTATACGACGAGCTAGGCGAGGGCTCGGAAGAATATCTTTCAAAAACTATCCCAGCTATGGAAAAACGCGCGCAAGGCTAATTTGCTCACGTATCTTATCGATAAAACGATTGCTCCTTGTGATATAATAAATTAGAGAATTAGTATAGCTGAATTTTATTAACTTAAAAGAAAGGCTACTTTATGAGCTCTAAAAATCAAGAACCAACCGACAACCAAGAAAACATCATTTTTTACCAATCCGACGATGGTTTGGTAAAGATAAAAACCACACTAAACAATGAAACGATTTGGTTATCATTAGATCAAATTGCCGAACTATTCGAAAAAGACAAATCGAATATTTCCAGGCATTTAAAAAACATCTTCGCCGAAGGGGAATTAGACAAAAACTCAACTGTTGCATTTTTTGCAACAGTTCAAAAAGAAGGGAATCGGGAAGTAAAGCGCCAAATTGAATACTATAATCTCGACGCAATCATTTCAGTCGGCTACCGCACGAACTCCGCCCGCGCCACCGCATTTCGCATCTGGGCCACCAAAGTCCTTAAAGAATACATCGTCAAAGGTTTCGCTCTAGACGACGACCGTCTTAAAAACCGCGCCGGCGGCGATTATTGGAAAGAATTGCTCGGCCGCATTCGCGACATCCGTTCATCCGAAAAAATGCTCTACCGCCAAGTTCTCGACCTCTACGCGACTTCCGTAGACTACGACCCAAAATCTAAAGAATCCATCAAATTCTTCAAAATCGTCCAAAACAAACTTCACTACGCTACCCACGGCCACACCGCCGCCGAAGTTATCTACGAACGTGCCGACGCGAAAAAACCTTTTATGGGACTCACGACTTTTTCGGGCAAATTCCCAACTCTCTCCGATGCTAAAATCGCCAAAAACTACCTAAATGAATCCGAACTAAAAGTCCTAAACAATCTCGTTTCCGGTTATTTTGATCTTGCCGAAATCAGCGCTATCGAACATAAACCGATGTATATGAAAGACTATATCGAAAAACTCAACACGATTTTATCGTCTAGTGGCAGGGAATTACTAAACGATGCTGGTAAAATCACTCGCGAAAAAGCGCTCGAAAAAGCCACTAAAGAATATCGTAAATTTGAGCTCGAAAATCCTTCTCCCGTCGAAGAAGCTTATCTAAAATCCCTCACTTCTCTCGAAAAACAAGTCAAAAAGAAAACCAAATAATTTATTTTTTATACCCATTCACAAACGACTTCGCATCCATAATTTTGCGCCCCTCGGGTTGCAAAAAGTCAATCGCGAGTTTCTCGCCATCCGCGCATGGCATTTCCAATACCGCCGTTTCGCCCGGCGCCATTGTATGCGCACCGTGAATAATGCAAGAAATCCCAAAAAATTCACGCTTTGGCTTCGGAAAACCGGCAAACGCAATAATCTTCCTAAGAGTTTTTTCCGCCGAATCTACTTCTGGCGTTAAAATCCCCATCGACTTATCCAATTTGCCACAAAAAGTCGCCCGCGAGTCATCCTGTAAAACCGGTTCCGGTAAATCTGTTAAATGTTCACAAATCCACTTCGCTCCTGCCTCCGCGAGAACCTGATAAATCGCTTTCTTTTCCGGAATTAACCCCGAAACTAATTCGGAATCTGTAATTTTCGCAATCTCCGCACTAGAAAAAGTAGTCTGATAATAAACCGGCCCAGCATCCATCGCCTTCACTAGTTTCATCACCGAAACACTAAAATTAGAACAGCCGTCTAAAATTGCCGATTCAATCGGCGACGCCCCGCGGTATTCCGGCAAAAGGGAAGGATGAATATTTAAAATCCCCTCCGGCTCAAACATTTCCAAAACCGAACCCGGAATCAAAACTCCAAACGATGCCAAAATACCGTGAATTTTCGGGTTTTCAGCCCGTAATTCACGCGCCTTTTCTAAATCCTCCCGTGTTCGCGCATGAAAAACAATCTCAAAATGCTCCGATAAAACCGCTAAAGCATACTCGGCCAAGGCTCCATTCCCAAAAAAGATAATTTTCTGCCTAGTCATCCGGGAAAAGCTCTTTGTTGTTTTTTATCTTTTTGTCGTAATCTACTGGAATGAGATCGCCTTTGTCATTCATTTCATAAAACGCATCGCGCTCATCCTTGATATGGTCAATAAACAACACCCCGTCCAAGTGGTCAATTTCGTGTAGCAGAGTTCGCGCCAACTCATCGGTAGCCTTAATGCGAACTTCCGTACCATCTTCTAGGCGAGCCTTAATCTTGACTTTAGTCGGGCGCGGCACCTTGCCATAAATAAACGGCACCGAAAGACATCCCTCGAAATCCGACACTACCTTACCATCCGTCTTAATCACCTCTGGATTTATCAATGCCGTAAATGAAGCGTTCTTTTTATCTTCCATATCGTCACGTATAATAATAATCCGCTTCGAAACTCCCATCTGTGGTGCTGCCATCGCGGCGGAGAGTTCATACGGATGATCCTTCTCCCAATCCAGCGATAACTTCCGCATCTCCTCAATAATCTTCAAAACCTCATCATCAATCACACCAACTTTCGTTGATTTCTGCCGTAGTCTCTCATCCGGTGTTGTAATAATTCTCATACCCCAATTATATCACATAAGCATATGTTATAATAGAGGTAAGCATTAAACGAAAGGAACTTCATGAAAAATCGCTCTGGGCTAATTTGGGGATTAGCGCTTATCGCTGTCGGCGTAATCTGGGCCGGCAACGCCCTCGGCCTATTTAATATTAACCTCTTTTTTAACGGTTGGTGGACGCTGTTTATTATCGTCCCGTGCCTTTGGGGCCTCATCACCGAATCCGAAAAAGTCGGTAACCTTATCGGCCTTCTTATCGGCATTCTCCTACTTCTTTCCGCGCAAAATGTTATTTCGTTTGGCCTCATTTGGCGCATCTTCATCCCGGCGGTTCTCGTTATTATCGGGCTCAACCTCGTATTTAAAAACCTTTTCAATCGTTCTATCAACGAAGAAATTAAGAAGCTGAACAAAAATCTTAACAAAGACGATGCAATCGCTGCGGTTTTTTCCGGGCAAAAATTAAATTTTGACAAAGAGGAGTTTAAAGGCAAAAACTTGGATGCGATTTTTGGCGGCATTGATCTCGACCTTCGCAGCGCGAAAATCGTGAGCGATGTGGTGATAAATGCCAGTGCAATTTTCGGCGGTATCGACATTATGGTTCCGGAAAATGTCAAAATCAAAATTAAATCAAACGCGATTTTCGGCGGGGTTTCCGATAAAACTAAAAAATCAGAAGGGAAACACACAATTTATATTAATGCGACCGGTATCTTTGGCGGAGTGGAGATTAAATGAGTAGTTTCGTTCGCGTAATTAAATATCTCGCCATTGCTTTTGCGATTTTCCTCATCGTCACGATTTTCACCGCCATTCTCGGCGTCGGGCAGGGAATTATCTCTTTCTCCGGCTTTTTTAACGACGGTACGGTTTTAGAATTAGATGCAAAATCCAATTATCTTGATATAGACATGAAATGCGGCGACCTAAAAATCAGAAAAGCCGATGAATTAAAAGTTGAAACCGGAAGCGACAAAATTAAAGTCGAGCAAGATGGCGAAAAGATTAAAGTAAAAGATGAAACGAATTCAATGTTTGGCTGCGATAAGCAGGAAATATTTGTCTATTTACCGGAGCTTATCTTTGAGGCAGTCAGTATCAAAAGTGGCGCCGGGCGTGTTGAGGCGGAGAGTTTGAAGACCGATGAAACTTATCTTTCACTTGGAGCCGGCGAGGTGATTATTGATGAATTGATTTCAAAAAATCCGCGCATTAAAACCGGCGCTGGCTCACTTACGATAAAATCCGGCGAACTTAAGGATTTGAAATTAGAAATGGGTGCCGGCGAGGCAAGAATCTCGGCAAACCTAACTGGTAAAAACGAAATCGAATGTGGCGTCGGCCGGCTAGAACTAAATCTCGCCGGCGAAAAATCTGAATATACCTTTGATGTTGAAAAAGGCCTCGGCCGCATTCTTTTGAACGGTACCGAAATCTCAAACGACACTAACCTCGGCACCGGCGGAACTAAAATCGAAATCGACGGCGGTATCGGCGAAATCGATATCCGTACCAGAAATTAACCTGTATAGTCATATTCATCTCCTTCCTGGCAAAAAATAAGCCTAGGCAGTTTACGGAGCTCTCATGGGTTACTTTACAATCAACTCACTCGCATCCAGATCGCAGTCACTCATCGCCACCGACCGAATTGCCGGGTCCTCGTAAGTATTATAATAGTAAGTTTTAGTGCGAGTCGAATATCCGCCGGTATAAATCGTTTTCTCAAACTGTCCATCTGCCATCGCCGCCCCGCCATCAATCATCGCCACCCCTGTCAAAGTATGAAACAACCGCGAAACATTTGTCGCCTCATCGGCTTGCGCCGGATAATGCGTATTAAAATACGCCACGCGAATAAACCGGTCGCTCGAATAAAACCCGCCCGGCAGGCCTCGAAGTAAAGACCCACTCCCAAACGGCTTCATCGTCGCCTTATTCCACTTCACTTCTTTCGGCATCTGCGGGAACAAGTTCATATAATTTCGCAAATTCTCCTTGTGCCACCCATACCCCGGCTGATTAGTCAAAACATCCGCCTCATTCTCAAAAATCTCCATCCCGTTTTCGGTATACTCAACCACAATCGAGCGCTTCGCATCGCCGATAATCCAATGAAGCTCCGAAACAGGGAATTGCTCGTTTATTGGCTTCGCTACAATCGCAACATCCCGGAGCGCCTTCTTCGCCTCGTCTACTGTCTTAAAATTCAAAGCTACCCAAAGCGGAAATTCATACGCCGCAACATTGGTTTTCCCCTCAATCGGCGCATCAGCATACTTCGCATAACCCGGAAAATTCAGCCCCGCAATCGCGAGCCCATGCTCATTCGCGCAATCAAAATATAGCGGAGTGTTTTCGGCCACAATCCCCATTCCGATGAGCGCCGGGGAATTAGCCATCTCACCAAGAAACGCCGATTTATATTTATAACCCCGCGGTGTCACCACGACCTTCTCGCCGTACCCCACCGACCAATCCAAATTCCGCCCAAAATACATATTCCCATCTGCATCGCTAAACCTTACACCTGTACACATAAAACCTCCTTTGTTAATTTATTAAAACACTTATGCTTATAATTATACTCCAAATCCGAAAAAACGGACAATTTAATCCAAAATATACGCTATAATAAAACTATGGACAACGAAAAAAATCTCGCCCTGCTTAAAAATAGTATGTTATAATAAAGCCATGAAAAATAGTGGGCTAACAGAGAAAAAAATGGCAAACAAAAAATTCAAAAAGAATGAAAACGCCATCTTTCTCGCCTACTATAAATTTCGCGATTGCCCAACCGCAAAAGCCCTCGCAAAATGCGCCGGCATCTCTCGCTCGACCTTGTATCGCCACCACAAATCCCCCCACTCCATCCCCGAAAACTACGAAAAATACATCCTCGAAATCTACTCAAAAAGAATTAAAAACTTCCTAAAACAGGGAACAACCCTTAAAAAAATATTTTTTCGCAAACTAGTTTTTATCCATAATCACCACATAATTTTCACTGCGCTATTTCAAGGCGGCCGAAAAGACATTGTAAAAGATATGCTTGAAATCATCAAAAAACCAATTCTATCTGAATGGAACTATAAAAACCCCGAAAAACTCTACAAAGTCTACCAAAACGAAGTCTTGGGCCTCATCGAAACTTGGGCTGAAGGCGGTTTCAAAATTGACGAAATCGAAATCGTCCTAAACGACATCCTCTACCTCAACAAATCCACCCCAAAACACCTCTCCCGCTTTCTCGAACAATCATAGAAGCCCCGGCGGATCAAGTGTAACCTTAAAATTCTTATCCAACCCCGAAATCGCCTGAATCAAAACCTTCCGCGATTTCGCGCGCACAATAATTTGCCAGGTATACCCTCGCGCAGTCCTTTCGTGAAACGCCGGCATCGGCGGGGAAACAGTCAAATCCTTGTTTCGGGCGAGTTTAGCGGCGGTAGTGCGCACTTTTTTTAGCACCAAACTCTCGGTTTTTAGAGTAATTTCAATCTTAGCGGTGAACCGAAACGGCGGAAAACCAGCTCGCCGCCGTTTTTTCAGCAAATATTCTGCCGCGCCCAGATAATCGCCAGCCACAGCGTATTGAATTATCTCGTGCTCGGGGCGAAAAGTCTGAATAATCACCTCGGCCCTTTCAGTATGCCCACGCCCAACTCGCCCAATCACCTGAGTAATCAGCTGAAAAGCGCGCTCCTCGGCGGCATAATCTGGTAGCGACAGCCCGGCATCAGCCTGAACCACCCCTACAGTAGCAAGTTTCGGCAAATCCAGCCCTTTTGCCAGAGTTTGCGTGCCGACCAATATATCCACTTCGCCATTTTTCACCTCATCGTAAACCGCATCAAGGCTTTCGCTTTTCTTATTATCGGCATCAAATCGCGCCACGCGAGCTTTCGGAAAAAGCTTCTTTAATTCCGCCTCTAATAACTTGGTGCCAAAACCTCTGTGTAGGACCCCGGCATTGCCACATTTTGGACAAACAGACGGCACTTTTTCGCGATGCTCACAGGTGTGGCAAACCAGTTCGTATTTGTCGGCGTGTAAAGTTAGCGGCAGGTAACAGTTTGGACAAACAATTTCTTCGCCACAGTTTTCGCAGATAGTAAGGGGAGCAGAGCCACGGCGATTATGAAAAATCAAAGTCTGCCAGCCCCGCGCCAGATTATCCGCGATACTTTCAAGTAATGCGTTGCAAAAATAGCGGTTCTTTGTGAAATTTTCGCGAGTTTTAAAATCTATCACCCGGATTTTTGGCTCTCTTGCGGCCTTTTTGGCCTTTTCCGTTATTTCTACCAGGGCATTTTTTCGCTTCGCCAGATAAAAATCCTCAACCGTCGGCGTTGCCGAACCGAGAATTAGCGGTATTTTGAGCTCTTTTGCTATCAGGCTTGCCACTCTAACAGCGGAGTATCTGGGAGCGTTTTCTTGGTAATAGGTGGTCTCGTGCTCTTCATCAATGATAATCAACCCCAGATTAGAAAGTGGTGCAAATAGTGCCGAACGTGGGCCAATCACAATCTTTGGCGCCTCTGTCTCTAGGAGGGAATCAAAGATACGGTGCCTTTCCGCCTCTGTCTGTTTGGAATGGATTAGCACGATATTTTGCCCAAAAACCTCCTGAAAAACCCGAACAAGTTGCCCGGTTAAAGCGATTTCTGGCACTAAAACGATGCTGGATTTTTGCTGTTTAAACGCATTTAGGGCTATTTTAAGGTAGATGTTCGTCTTTCCGCTTCCGGTTATCCCCCGCAGCAGTTTCGTGCCTTCTCCGGCCTTCTGGAGGCTCTGAAAGGCCTTTTTCTGGGCAGTATTAAGCGGAATTTCTGCAAAATCGGGAAACTGTTTGGTTTTTTCACGGTCACCGAACATTTGTTCGGTTTTTCGGCGTTTCTTCTCGACCCCTCTAGGCAACACTACCGCTACTGCTTGCCCGCTTGCCGCCAAATAATATTCGTGTAAAAACTTCACCGCCGCCAAAAGATGATTCGGCAGCGGCTTTGAATACAAAATTGTCAAAATTGATTTGGTCGGAAAATCCGGTTGCGCAACTTTTTTAATTACCACACCCGGCACTTTGCGCCGACCCACCGGCACCAACACAATTTGCCCCGGCAACAGGGAACCATCAAAATCATATGTGAGCCCCTCCACTTTCCCCTCCGGTACAACCTCGTAAAACATATTACTATTATACACCACCCCTAAATTAAACCAAAAAATTAGGGCGCAACACATGGTTGCGCCCTTCGGTATAGGACAGATTACAGGTTTATCACAATTCCTGCAGGACAGAGTAGCTCTTGTTCGATTACGGAGCACTGATCTTGGCGGCTCCTTTTCTCGGATATGGCGATATCTATGAGGCTCTTGGTAATTTTAGCATTAGTGCCACGTTCTTCGACGAATAATACGCTTTTCGGCTCCACATGTACCTCTTTAAATTTTTTGACAATAAGCGACCATTCTTCTCGTTTGCCGAGTTCTTCTTGAGCGGCAATAAGAACAGGTATATAGTTCTCGTCTCTTCGGAGTACCAAAGAAAGTCCGAGAGCCTGCTCATACACTTCGGCGAGCACATTCGTCGAATGACAATGTGCTAATTCCTCGCGGATATCTTCCTCTACCCATCCATTAAATTCTCTTGCATGCATAAAGTGCTTCCTCCTAATTGAGAATAAATTTTGGCAAAAGCCAATACTTTGTATTATAGCACAGTCAAGCAAAAAAGTCAAGCAAAACCTCTATAAAACCTAACCGCAACCTCAATAAAAGGGGTTGCAAATTCTTGATCACCATGCTAGCATCCACACCAGACGAACTTTGGTGGGAAAGGAGTAGAATTTACTTTCAAAATCTGGCGGTGGAAAGGAGGGTTTATTGATGACGATTGCCGTTAAACTGGGGCGATTTCACCTCAAATTAACAATCGCCCTCAGAAGAAGGCGATATCGTTAATTTAAATCCTAATTAAATTTTAACTCTAACGACTCTGGAAGTCAATAGCCAAAGTTCGTCCAACCCGCCAGATAGCCGCCCGCAGGATTTTGATTTTGCGGGCGGTTTCCAAGCCGCATAAATCCGTTGTAATTTTTACCCAAAAACCAAAACCCGTGCTATAATTAGTTTATTATAAGCGAGGGAATATGTTAGATATATTTGTGACTTCTCGGGTGCGCCGTAAAATTATCATTGTTTTTGCTAAGTATCCGGATTTTAAAACACACGCGCGTGGCCTAGCCAAACTCATCAAAGAAGACCCCGGCAACATCCAGCGGGAACTTAGCCATATGGCTGAGGGCAAGTTTCTCACCGTTACCAAAAAAGGCAAGACCAAAATCTACCAAACCAACAAACAATTCCCAATTTTAAAAGAGCTCCAAAGCATCGTGATTAAAAGCCAAAAAGGCGCCAAGCCTTCCAAAACTATTGGCTAACAGGGGTACAAATTGAGTAAATTATTTGAACAGTTGGTCAAAGTAAGGGGCCTTTCACCGGATTTCCTAAACCCTAAATATGAAGATTTGAAAGATCCGTTTTTGCTACCGGACATGAAAAAAGCCACCGCTCGCATCAAAACCGCCATCAAAAACCAAGAAAAAATCCTCATTTATGGCGACTATGATGTGGATGGTGTCACCGCGAGTACTCTGATGGAAGAGGCCTTAAAACTCGCCGGCGTCAAACCAGAGAATATAGAAATCATGCTTCCAGATAGGTTCATAGATGGTTATGGCATGAGTCCAAAATTAATTAAAGCCGCTGAAAAATTCGGCGCTAACCTCGTTGTTACTGTTGACTGCGGCTCTCGCAACCACGAAATCGTAAACGAACTAAACGAGCTGAAAATTGACTGCATTATCACTGACCACCACGAAGTCGGCGAAACTCTCCCCGAGACCATAGCGGTCATTAACCCGAAACGAAAAGATTTTAAAGATGAAAACTTGAAAAACCTTGCCGGTGTTGGCGTAGCTTTTAAATTTGCCCAGGCTCTCGCGAAAGAAAACCTCATTCAAAACGGCCAAGAAAAATGGCTCCTTGACCTCGTTCTCGTTGGTACAATCTGCGACAGCATGCCCCTAACCGCCGAAAACCACATTCTCGGTTTTTACGGTCTAAAAGTTTTACAAAAAACCCGCCGCCCCGGCCTCAAGGAACTCATCAAATCCGCCAGGTTAAAAAATTTGAACTCCGAGACCATCGGCTTCGTAATTGGCCCGCGCTTAAACGCCGCCGGCCGCCTAGAAACCGCCAACCTCTCTTTAAATCTCCTCCGCGCCGACAATAACCCGACCGCCGCCGCTCTCGCCGAAAAACTCGAAACCCTGAACAAAAAAAGAAAAACTGAACAAAATCTTGCGCTAAAAGAGATTGAGGAGCGCCCCGAAACTACAGAGCCGGTCATTATTGAAACAGGGAAATGGCACGAGGGTATTCTCGGCATTGTCGCTGGCCGGCTAGTTGAGAAATACGAAAAGCCCGCCTTTGTCCTTTCTGAAACCGAAAACGGTATTTTTAAGGGGTCAGGCCGCAGTTTCGGCGATTTTAACCTCGCCGAGGCGCTAAATTTCGCCAAAGATTCCATAATCGGTGGAGGTGGCCACGCCGCCGCCGCCGGTGTTAAGGTTGAACAAAAAAACCTCTATCGGTTTCGCGAGACAATCAACGAATACTATAAATCTCTCAAACTAAAAGACCAGAAAAAATACCTCAAAAAATCTGCCGATCTCGAAGTTGAAAACCTCGCCGACCTAAATCTTGATTTTCTAAACGAGCTAAAACAACTCGAACCCTTCGGAACAGGGAACGAAGAGCCGATTTTTCGCCTCAAAAACATCCAAATCGCCGAAATTAGAAAAATGGGCGCCGAAGAAAATCACCTCCGCCTCGATGTAAGAGATAAACACGGCAACACCCTTAAACTTGTCGCCTTTTTCGCCCCTGAAAACTGGCTGAATCTCGACTACGAAGCGAAAATCGAACCAATCATAAAACTCACCGAAAACGACTTTAACGGCATAAAATCCCCCGAAGCCCAAATCCTCGATATTATCATCTAGCTATTGACTTTTTAAGCCACTTATGCTATAATGTAATCAGGAAGTTGTGAAACTCGCACCTTTTCAATTTGTTTAGGGTAATCCTAACTTTTTGGGGAGGGCAAAAAATTTAGGAGGTGTATATCATGAAAAAAATGAAGGTTTTTAGGTGTACTATGGCAATACTGATTGCTTTATGCCTGTTGTTTGCAGGGTATGTAATGGGCGCCAATAGTTCCGCTAAAACAATCTCGCGTAGCGAGATATTTACTAATGACTCAATCGTAGCTGTATTTGATAAAAATTATGGCACGCTTGCCTTTTCTGGAAACGGCATCGTTGAGCGCTGCGATGAGTGGATCACAATAAGTCAAGAAGATCGTTGCGAAATTTATGACATTGTCTTTCATAATGGGATATCCGAGATAGCATCAAATGTAGTCTCTAATAGCTTCTTTCGAGAGCTCCCTAATCTGCAACGCATATACTTCGAGGATGATGTTAGTATAGGCGGCGGTGCTTTTGCGTGTAATCCTCGTTTGCGCCAGGTTACATTCTTCTCGAGCTGTCGAGAAATCGGATTCTATGCATTCGGAGAATGTCCCGAATTGCGTAATTTCGACTTCGCATCGTGCCACGAGATAGATAATATGGCCTTTGCCTTCTCGCCGGTGGATGAAATCTGGAGAGCGCGTTGCATTTATGATGTGACGCCAATCACGCCCACGCCCTAAACCAAACCCCCGCACCACTCGGCGCGGGGGTTTTAACATCCTAAAATTATTTTAAGCAGAGCGGAATAGCTTTTAAGCCTAGGCGGAATGGCAATTTTTCCAGAGGTGAAAATGCTCATGCATACTTTCAGGGGTCTTGGGGGTTGAAATTATTTTTCTAGTGTGATTATAATAGCGGCGGGTTTGGGAGAAGTTTGTTTTCGATTCGTAGGTCCTGGGTGGTGGCGTTGGAGCCATAAACTCTCAACGAGGAGCTGCAAAAAGTAATGTGCTAGGTAAATTAGGGTCGCAGACGTCCCCAGTGATTTGTCAAAAACAAAAAGCGAAAGGAGTCTAGTATGCTAGAAATAGAATGTTATTTCCGCATTACGAAGAAGCCCAAGACAAAAAAAGTTACTGTCCAGATCGAATCTGAACAGTAACACCCAAACACACGCGATGCCCTAGCCATCGCACCTACCATCATAATACACCACCTTCCCAAAAACCGCAAGCATTTTAGTCCCCGAAGCCCAAATCCTCGATATTATTATCTAACTATTGACAAATTATCGCGCTTGTGCTATAATGTAAGTATAAGTTCAAAAAACTAGCACCTTTTCAATTCGTTTAGGGTAAATCCTAACTTTTTGGGGAGGGCAAAAATTTTAGGAGGTAAAAAACAATGTTTTCAAAAAAGTTCAGAAATTTTTGTAAAGGAACTTTCGTTGTAGTACTCACTACTGCTGCTTGTGTGGCTATACTTTATGGGCTGCGTTTTCTCATCGTTGAGGCTATCCCTTGGATGCAGTCGCATCCTTGGCGACCTTTTTCGTCCATGTCGCAACACATGTCTCAGAGTGAGTATGTGACATTCGTAGTTATCATTAATATTCTTGTTTGTATAGTGTTTGGCATTCTCTACGCAGGGTTGCTGTGTATACTATCGGACAAACAAGATCGGCTATCGTCTAATGACGATCATGAGACCACCGAACAGCCCTAAACGAAAAACCCCGCACCACTCGGCGCGGGGTTTTTCACGCTCAGGGAACACCGGTTAAATCTTAAAACCTAATTTGAGTTCGCATCTTTTGTGAACCCGATAAAAATAAAAGTTTCACAGGGCGAGTACGAAACTGCTAATTCCGGCGCAGCCCTGCCTGAAACTTTTATTTTTATCCGGCGTGAGCAAAACGCGAACGAGGATTAGGTTTTAAGATTTAACCCTAGGCGTTTTGATTTTTACCGCAAGCGTTTTGGGTTTTGTAGATTTTCGTTTAAGGGGGGTTGTAATTTCCGTTAATATGTGCCTATACTATGTGCGGGTTGGAGAAACTTTTGGTTGGTGAATAATATAGATCCTCCGCGTAGTAAGCGGACCATGGGCAAAGTAGTTGCGACGAAATCTCTAGTCCGCTTATTCTTAAAATCAAGTTCGGTTCTAAAACTAAAAGAGTTACCATTCACCTAGAGTGGTAACTCTCCAAACCAAAGCGGGTTTCTAGGGCCCGCGCCTAATCTAAGTATAAGTAACATGGTATAAACTGTCAACGCCCATATGCTATAATAATACTAATGCTAAAAGAGTATTATCGCTATATTAGGGAGTATTGGCAGATAGCGGAGTTGAACCGCTGGTATTTTGCGCTGAACTTTATCGCCTGCTTACTATACAAAGCTTTCGCGGTAGCGTTGCCGTTTATCGCCGGGGTTATCGTAGATGCTCTGACCGCCAAAAACTCAGCCGAAACTTATCGCTTCATCATTATTTATTTCGTAATTTATTTATGCTATCGCGGAGCGATATATTTTTCTTGGCGGGCTTATTCGTGGAACGCCAACTATAGTTATCGCCACATGCACAAAAAGATTTTCGCCAAACTCACCAACATTGATGACAACTTCACTCGCAAAATCAAAAAAGGCCGTTTTATGAACACAGTAAACGATGACCTAATTAGCGTAGGCGACATGAGCGATGAATTATCGGAGCTTGCCACTACTTTATTGCAAGTGGCAGTGGTGCTAATTATCGTAGGTATTTACAACCCGCTTTTTGCTATTCTGATTGTGATATCGCTAATTTTATATGTAGCAGCCAGAAACTATGCCGACCGCAAAATGAATCACTATTGGTACAAGACCAGGAAAGAAGAAGATGAGTATAGCAACTTTATCAGCCAAGTTGCGACCGGGCTTCAGGAGGTCAAAACCTTCAACATGCTGCCAAAATTAAAGCGCAAACTCAGCGCAATTAACTATCGCTACAACAAGCATTACGAACGTCAGCGACATTATGTGAGCCTACGCGATACTGATATAGATATTCTGTATTATGTTTTCCAAGTTTTGCTATACATTTTACTTGCGGTACTGTTTTTCGGTGGGCAAGTAGAACTGGGCGTGGTAGTAATGATTGTGGCTTATCATGAGTCTATCACGAGTCACGCCAGCGATTTTATTGATGCCGCCAAAGAAATCCGCCTCGCCAATGCTTCGGTCAAGCGGCTTGGCGATATTCTTCATTACCAACCAGAGGAAAATTACGAATTTGGCCGCACTAGTATTGAACATCTAGATGGTAAAATTGAGTTCAAAAAAGTTTCATTAAAAATCAAAAACAAACCAATTTTATCTAATCTTTCTTTTGCAATTAAACCCCACGAAACCGTGGCGATTGTTGGCTTCCCGGGAGCAGGAAAGACCATGCTCATAAATCTATTACTGCGCCTCCGCCGCCCTACTAGTGGCAAAATCTTATTAGACGATATTGAAATCGGCGAATTTTCTAAGGAGATTTATACTTCATCTGTAGCAGTGGCTAACCAGGCACCGTTTATTTTTAACACTACCATTCGCAACAATTTGGATTTTGTGGATACCGATATCAAGGCCCAAATCAAAGCTTGCAAAACCGCCGGCGTGCATGATTTTATTCAGACTTTGCCACAAGGTTACAACACAGTATTGAGAGAAAATGCCGCCAATGTATCCGGCGGGCAAAAACAAATGATTTCCATCGCCCGCACTATTTTAACCGATGCCGAGATACTTTTGCTTGATGATATCACCACCTCGCTAGACCCGGACACCGCTACTTTTATTCCGCAACTAATTAAAAATCTCAAAAAAGACCACACCGTAATTATGGTTACTAGAAAACCAGACCTCATGGCTCTGGCCGACAAAGTAATTGTCTTAAACCGCGGCAAAATTGAAGCAATCGGCACACCCAGAAGCCTCTTCGACAAGAGTAAAACTTACCGCGCTCTGCAGTTTGCCTCATCGGATCTAGGAAGGAGGAAAGGTGCCTAAGTACGGTTATTATCTTCGTATTCTCCGCCGTTTCTTTGCGCTCGGCGCCACTAGTAATAAAAATCTTACCCATCTCGTAACCTCATCACTAATGCGAGTGCTGGCATATTTATTGGTGCCATTTACTGCCTCTATGATTATCAGCAGTCTAGAAACCGGCGACCAAACCCAGACTTTTGTAAATATCGGGCTGTTTTTTGCTAGCGCCGTATTTTATTTGCTTTGCAATCACTACAACTACTGGTCTTATTATAAAAACGCCAACGATACCCACAATAACTTGCAACACCAAATCTTAAAGAAAGTCACCGAATTTGATGCTGGGTTTACCGCCAACATCCCCAAAGCCACTTTAATTAGCACGGCCTTCCAAGATGTGGACCAGGCCCGCCAGGTGCCGGATTTCTTCTGCGATACAGCCACTAACGCTGTTGGTATTATCGCGAGTAACGTAGTCTTGTGCTTTGTAGATCTTAAAATTGGTCTAATTGTCGCCGGGTTACTTCTAATTTCAGTGCTTATTTTCGTTCACCACACCAAAAAGCGCGACTATTATAGATTTATCCAGCGCGAACATGCCGATGAGCTAGCCGGCCTCTATGGCCAAATGATTGATGGCTATAAGGAAGTCCAAACTTTAAATCTCGGTGATGAGTTAAGCCCGTATCAAGAACGCGAGAATGATGCTCTTAGTAAGTACCACGCCCTGCAGCGCCACCATCGCGATTTCGCGGCTGGTATGGTGCCGTTTATTATTGGCGTTGGCAGGATAATTATTTATCTAATTTCCGCCGGTCTGATATTAAAAGGCGAATATACCGTGGCCGCGCTGGTGCTGGTACTCGGCTACTACGAAAACATCCTTTTCCGCTACGACAAAATTTGCGCGTGTATTGATAATGTCTCGCGTAGCTCGGTGGCAGTTGAAAGATTGCATCGCCTGCTCAACTACAAAACTCC
>JAFWIY010000018.1 GCA_017514675.1 Candidatus Saccharimonadota bacterium
CCTCCGATTACCATCCATCAACTTAGCTTTTTCATCATCAATTTTACCTATCAACATGCGGCCCAGTCTACTCACCAAATTATTCGTGCTAGCAATCGCCTCACGCCGGTCCGGCACCAATAATTCCGCCGCATTTGATGGCGTAGAAGCCCGTACGTCCGCAGCCAAATCGCACAGCGACTCATCTACCTCATGGCCGATCCCAGTAATCACCGGTATTCTAGAAGCCGCCACCGCCCGCACCAAGGCCTCATCATTAAAACACGCCAAATCATCTGCCGACCCGCCACCACGCAAAATCGCAACCACCTGCACTTCCGCCTTCTCGTTAAAGTATTTCAAAGCTCGTATTATCTGGTCCGGAGCATCCATACCCTGCACCTGCGTGTGCGCCACTTCAATCTTTACGCCGCCCCACCTAGCATTCATAATCTTAATAAAATCCGCATACCCCGCCGCCTGCGTAGACGAAATCACGCCCAATCTAGTCAAATCTCTCGGCAGTTGCCGCTTTTTCTCCGGCGCAAATAACCCCTCGCCGGTTAGTTTCTTTTTCAAAATCTCGTAGGCTTTCTTCAGGCTACCTTCGCCCACCGGCTGTACCGCCGTTACCGTAAACGAAAACTTTCCCCATTTGGTCACCTTTGGCACGCCGCGCACCACTACTTTCATGCCATCCTCTAGCGGCATCCGCAAGCTCCACACCGACATAAAACACCCTACACTAGACTCCTCATCCTTAAGATCAAAAAACACCCACTTGCCTTGATTCACCTTAAAACTCGCCACCTCCCCCACAATCTGCACACTCTCATAAGCATACTCCAAGGTTTGATTAACTACAGCGATGAATTCGGTAGGAGTAAACTTATTCTCCATCCTTGCCCTCTATCGCTTTGTAATACGGCACCGAGCCAGAAACGATCGTAAATACTAATGTAATCACGCGCGTCATCACTGTAATAATCGTGGCGGTCGTAAAATCCACGCCCAGCGCAATCATTACGCCGGCCATCCCTAGCTCATATAGCCCATACGGCACAATCCCATCAAACACCGAGCCAATCGCCTCGCCTACCATAATATACGCGATAAGTTCAGGCCGCCCCAGCGAAACCGCCACCAGCCAATACGTACCAACCTCACAAAGACTATAAATAATTCCCCAAATCGCCGGCTTTTTCAAAAACTTTTTATTCTCTTTGGCGATTTTCACACTCTCATGAATATCCATAAAATAGTCGTATACCTTTTCGTAATGGAATATACGCTTTTTTAGTCCAAATGTCACAATCGTAATAAATATATCAGACAACTTATCTACCGTTTTCGCAAAAAAGCCAATTCGTTTTTTACTACTCGCAATATACACCATGAACCACAAGAAAAGACCCACCCCCACATTCATCAACAGCGCCACCGGAATAATCCACTTCGCCTCATCCGGAATTAAATTAAGCGCAAGTAGCACAATTATCGCAATCAGCGCCTGCAGATAATTTATCACCGTAGTCACAGCGTATCTAAAAATATAAAGAAAACTCGCCTGCCCCGCCGATACATTATACTCGCCTAACCGATAAGTAAGAAACGCCAGCCCGCCTACTCCGCCCACCGGTATCGCATGGTTCACAAAATTAAGCTCAGTAGAAATCCGCATTTTTTCGCCTCGCGTAAATTTCCGTACATTCGTCCTATTGGACAAATACGAAAAGAAAATCTGCCCACAAGCATAATACATAAATAATTGTTCCGGAATCAAAAGCAAAAGGACAAATCCGTTAGTATCTTTCAGATGCTCAAAAGTTTCTACAATATCCGGCCAGTTCTGGTAAATCACATATCCAACCAAAATCGCCGTAAGGATTAACAAAATCGTGCGAAAAGAAACAAACCTTTTCTTCTTCTTAGCCATAAGAAAATTATACCACAAAAAATAGCCCTTAAAGGGCTATTTTTATCGTACTTCTACTCTAATCCGTGGCAAAGACTTACCAGAAAAATGCGATTTTTTAGTCTTTACAAAAGTTACTACGCCATCCTTTGCAGCATGGATAGTAAAATTGCGCGACATATAAGTACCTGGGCCAGCAATCTTGGTTGCACCAGTTTGGCGAACTAGAACTTCGCCGTTTTTGACTTTTTGGCCACCAAAGCGCTTCACGCCTAGGCGCTGGCCAGCATTGTTATGGATATTCTTGGCGGTACCGCCAGCTTTTACATGTGACATTATTTTTTCCTTAAAATTATTATATCTCTCGCCACGACTTGGTCTTCACGATGATAAAGAAGCCCCTCGCGCGATTTATCCTCTACATTATACCCCAGTTCTTCTATCTTGTCAATAATTTCTAGCCTCTCATACTCGCCGTTTTCCCTCAGCCATGCCGGCACTGCTATTACTACCGGCGTATTCTTTTTAATTTGCGAAGCCAAATTCTTCAAAAATCCTAACACTATTGCACCACATTCTTGTTTCTGCTCTTTTAATTCCATTTCTGATGGGATTTTTGCAAATGGCTTACCTAGATACCCCTCACACGCTACCGCATCAATCGGTTCACTCCATTGAAAAGAAGTTGCATCGCCTTGGCTAAGCGAGAAAATACTACTTTCTGGGACGCTTCGGAGGTTACGACCGAGAACGCGAGGAGCGCGCCGCCCGTAACGACGGGCCGGCGCGACTCCGGTCCCAGAAAGTATGTATTTTTCGCTTAGCCATTGCAAATTTTTTTCAGTATATTCAATCATTCTATCATTTATGTCGGTGCCGTAAGCACAGTATCCCATGAGGAGCGCCTCTTGCAAAACCACACCAGTACCACAAAACGGATCTAGAACCGTGGCGCCAGGCCTTAAAGGCCCACAAAGATTTATTAAAATCTGCGCAAGCTTCGGTGGTAGCATCCCGACTTTCGCATCCCGCGCCGGCCGCGCTTGGTCGCGCCGCGCATACGCATCAATATCTTGCACGCCAATCACCCTAAACCATTCATTGTCAACTTTTATCAGTTCTACTTTGCGCTCGTTTTTGCCAGACAAGCCATTATGTAGCGATGCCGCCGTAGAAAGCACCGCATCCTTATTCTCTACCACCCTTACACTTCGCCCGTGCCGCACCAAAATTTTCTTTAGTTTCAGCGCTTCAGTCTGCGCCGTTCGCTTGGATGCCTTCTCGGAATAATCCGACACCCCTAACGTAATCTTCCCCTCCGGGAGAGACTGTAAATACTCTAACGGTTTTTGTTCCAGCTCAACAGCGAGTTTAATTGTCCCGCCAAGATGCGCTATGGCGGGTGGCATCAATGTGTCTTTTGAAGGGCCTAAGACTTGGGCGAGCGCCCCGGAGCGGCCCGAGAAAGACACTTGATGCCAGGACCCGCCATAACGAATATTAAGTTCCGCTATTGATATTTCCGGCTGTCGCCCAAGTACCGCTAAATATTTCATTTTACCACTGCAAATTTATTTTTGCCTTTTTTCACAATTGCGATTTGCTCTATGGCAATATCCTCAGAAACTTTCGCCCCATTCACCGTAATCGCCCCTTGCGAAATAAACTCACGCGCCTTTTTCTTAGACTCGGCCAGCCCAGTAGAAACTAATATATCTACCAAAGTCTCGCCCCGCTTTGCCACTGGCAAATAAGTCGCAAATTCCGCAATCTCATCCGCGCTAAACTCTGCAAAATTTGTTTCACGACTAAATAATACCGCGTTCAGACTTTCTACCGCCTCAGCCTTTTCGGCTCCATGTACTACTTCTGTCACGCCACGCGCGAGAGCCCTCTGGGCAATCCGCTTTTCTGGCGCCGCAAAATGCTGTTTCAAAATATCTTCAATCGTATCGCGCTCATAAAGCGTGTAAATCTTAATCAAATATTCCACCGCTTCATCTGGTTGATTCAGCCAAAATTGGTAAAAATCAAACACCGAGGTATAATTTCCGCCACCATTATCCGAACCAGCCAACCAAATCGCATTGCCCTCGGACTTACCAAATTTTCGCCCGGTCACCGGGTCTATCACGAGCGGCGTAGACCACACATCGGCCTCGGCATCCTCTAGGCGCTTGATCAAATGAATACCCGAAGTACAGTTGCCATACTGGTCTGCCCCACAAAGCTGCAGTGAAATCCCATACTTACGATATAAATGCAAAAAATCATAGCCCTGAATTAGAGTATACGAAAATTCCGCATAAGAAATCCCGCTGCCGCCTTCGCCAATCCGATTTTGCACAAATTGCCGGTCCAGTAGCTGCGTCATCGAAAACGCCTTCCCGACCTCGCGCAGGAAATCCAGATATTTCATCTCGCGGAACCAATCGTAATTATCCACCATCACAGCATCGCCAGAATTAATCACTCTTTCTACCTGTGCTTTAATACAAGCTTTGTTATGTTCTACTTCCTCAAGTGTTTTCAAATCCCGCTCGCCGTTTTCTTTTGGGTCACCAATCTGCCCAGTTGCCCCACCTACCAACATATACGGCTCATACCCGTGACGCACAAAACACGCGCACATCATCAGTGCCGCCAAATTCCCAATTGTCAAAGAATCTGCCGATGGGTCTGCGCCCCAGTAAAACTTTTTTGACGCCCGCGTATCTAAATCCGCCGGGTTATCAATAGTAGTCTCCGCAGCAAAGCCACGATAAATAAGTTCTTCTGATAATTTCATAGTTCAATTATATCACAGTTCGGCGCCAAGCCTGGCTTTGTTCGCCCATTCATCTGCGAGCTCGTTGTATTCCGTACCTGCATGACCCTTTTCCCAAACCAGCTTCACTGGATACTTAACATAAAGCTCGTATAGCTCTTGCACTAAATCTAGATTTTTAATCGGCCCAGATTTTTTGCGCCAACCGGCCGCTTTCCAGCTAGGTGCCCATTTAGTAAGTACATTAATCCAAAACTCCGAATCGGTATGTATCTCGCAGCCTTCCTCGCCCGCATAAGAAATCGCCGCAATCATTGCCGCGCCTTCCATCCGGATATTCGTAGTATCCTTATCGCGCCCTAGTGCCACCGGCTTCGCCTCGCCACTAGCCACTTCAATTACTGCCCATCCCCCCGGCCCCGGATTGGGTGATGCACTACCATCTGTCCATAATATCTTCATACCACCATTGTATCATATAATGATTTTAATATAGCTCTCGTACCACGGTTTACATTTCCGCATACAATAAAAGCCCCTCGTTTACTCCCCCTCCCCCAACCCAAGCACCTCGCCCATACTTTTACTATTTAAGAGTAGCTGCATTTGTGACTTGGCGATTTCGTTTAGTTTAGCTAGCCTTTCTGATTGCGAGAGATTATCTTTGATTAATAATGCATTTACGTTTTCTAGGTTATTTAGAATAATTAAATGCAGTAAATCAGTATAGTCGCGGATGTTACCAGTCTTGGCTAGTTCTGGGTTCTCTTCTCGCCATTCTTTGGCGGTCATGCCAAATAATGCTACATTTAGCACATCTGCTTCTTCAGCGTAGATAAATCGTTTTTGGCTTTCTGTAATGGTAGGAATGATAGTTTGTTTAATCGCATCAGTTTGGATTAAGTAGTTTGCTTTAGCCAACAAACGATTAGCGCGCCACTCTAACTTTTCGTGATAGGCCTCGTTTTTCTTTAGACGTTCAAACTCGCGGATGAGATATAGTTTAAACTCTGGATTTAGCCATGAAGCAAATTCAAAGGCGATGTCTGGATGGGCAAAAGTACCTATACTATAACGCCCACCTTTAGAAATGATACCTATCGCATCCGTAGATTTTATCCATCTTTTTGGACTCATAGTAAAAGAATATGTCCCGACTTCTTCCGTTTTAATTTCGCGGAATTCCGCGAAATTAAAATTTGGGTTATTGATTTTCTCCCACAAGCCAATATAGTTAAATGTGCTTTTGTTACTAAGCCAGTGAACAATGACATCAGAAGGCTTTTCTGGATTAGAATATCTCGCGAGATCGGTCAGTGAAATAACCATCTCCAAAAACTTCCCCAAATAATCCACATCTCTAATTTCGTGTATCGCAAAGCATTTCTTACCTAAGTCCTTAAAACTCGCGCCACAATGATATAGAGTTTTCTCATCAATAATAATAAACCTGTCATGAAAAGAATTATCACTTATAAATACTATATTGTTACCAACATAATTATCAATAATCATTATCGTATCCTTCGCCGAATTAAATATATCAATCAAAAGCGAATGGGCATCATAAAGCTCGCCTTCAAAGAAAATATAGTCTTTGGCAATTACTGATGGGTCAAACTTATCAAAAAGCTCGTTGATTCTTTTGGTATTGTTGTCCACTTTTTCCTCTAGCAATAATACTTTATTTGGCAGCAAATTTTTATTAAAGTTGATGTAGTGGCGCATGCTAACAAACGCATCCATAATAGCAATGGAAACTTCTGTAGCGACTCTTGATTTTAGTATAGTGGCAAGCATATAAACACCTTGCTCGGTAAAAACGCGCGGATTTACCCTGGACATATTGTTTAAATTTGCGGTCGAAATTTTCGACCTTAGAGAATCATTTGCGGTTCCAATTTGGAACCGCAAAATAGACTTGTCTTCCATCAGAAAACCTTTCTAATAAGATTAAATTTTATAAGTTGTCAGCTATACTATTTTGCATTATAACATACTAAACAATCATATTATAATATACTCATGAAAAATCAAAACAACTCTGCCGCGGATGCGGCCTATAAACAATATTTCAAAACCAAGCAAATAGCTAAAATCATGGAGGAAGATAACAACAGTAAGCTTATCATCTTTCCATCAGTAGAAACCAAAGGCGAGAAAGATGAATGGCTCAAAATTGGCGGCAACTCCGCCCTTTTTTATAAATATCTCATCGCGCCAAGACTAGGCAAAAAACCACCCACTATTCGCCCAGACACCGATTTGAAGCACCGCTTCAAAGATGGTATCATCTCCGTGCATTGGAAAAATACTTTTTTGAACAATCTTTCTAAAATAGGGCTACCCCCCCCCCCACGACAAAAGTGGGTTGCTAGTCGTTGAACTCGGTCACGCTTACTCTCAATCTGAAATCAAAAAGTTAAAAACTCGCGAAAAAGCCGACACCGAAAAAATCAACCAGATTTTAAAACCAGCTCACACCCACCCCGACCTCTACCACAAACTCCTCACCTTGTCCAAGATCTTACCCGCAAAAGTCGCTAAACTAAGGGAGCCTTATCGCAGCGATTTCGGCACTAGACTAAATCAAGCCTTAGCCGAACTTTTTGAAACCTACTTTAACATCATCAGCCAAAGCCAAGACCAAAGCCAAGACCAAAGCCAATCCCAATACCTTCTCCAAAACCTAGACAAACTCACCGCCAATCTCATCATCTTAAACGAAAACAAACTCTTAGACATTTCCACAATCAGCCGCCTCGGCAAACTCATCCTAGAACTAAAAGAAACCATAAAAAGGGCTTTCAAATAATGCAAACTATCCTGAGCAAAATCAAACCATACGACAAAGCAAACTACCGCGATTTTAAAAGTCAACTAGAACTTGCTCTCTACTATGCCTATCTAGAAGCCCGAAAAGGTGGCAAACGCAAAACCCACGATGAACACGATTTTGAAATAAAAGATTACGAAAACCTTAAAAACTTACAAAACGATATTTTGAATCACACCTACCATCCCTCGCGCAGCACCGCTCATATCATCACTAGTCCGGTCATCCGCGAAATTTTCGCCGCACCCTTTCGCGACCGCGTTGTCCACCATCTAATCTTTAGCTCAGTTTACGACTGGTGGGACAAGCGTTTTATCTACGACTCGTACTCTTGTCGTAACGACAAAGGCACTCTGTTTGGTATCAAGCGCCTAGACCATCACATCCGCACAGTGTCTCATAACTATGCTCGCCCTGCTTATGTCTTGAAATTAGACATTGAGGGTTACTTTATGTCCTTGCCTCGCCACGAGCTATATAAAAGAGCCATCTGGGGTCTAGACCGCCAATTTAAAAATCAAACCCATACCAAAGAATACCAAACCCTAAAGTTTCTTTGGCACCAAACCATCATGGACGACCCCATAAAAGGCGCCAAGAAAAAAGGCGACCTCACTCTCTGGGACAAATTGCCCAAATCAAAAAGCCTTTTCTCGCAACCTCCCGGAAAAGGTATCGTTATTGGCAATCTCACTTCGCAGCTCCTCTCTAATATTTACCTAGACCAGCTGGATCGTTTTATCGTTTATGGCTTAGGTTACAAACACTATGGTCGCTACGTAGATGATTTCTATATTGTAGTTAGCGAGGATGAATTGCCCCAACTAAAACGCGACATCTGTGCCATAGAAGAATACTTAAAGCTCCTAAGTCTAACTCTTCACCCCAAAAAACGCTTACTAAGAAATAGTAAGTACGGCATTCCTTTTCTTGGTGCCACTATTTATAATAATCATATCTTGCCCGGCCGGCGCCTAACTAACAATATGCGCACCGCCTTCAAAGAAGTTGTTAGCGGACAGCGCGACATAGAAACCGTCCCCTCTTACATGGGTCATCTAAAATACATAAACAGCTACAAACTCCTAAAAGAGGTTTTTGAAGCTACTGGTTGGAGTTACTATGATGATGATGCTTTCCGCACTACTGCCCAAAAAACCAAAAAGCCGCCAAAGGCGGCTGACTTTACCTTGCAGGGAGCTGAATATACACGAACTTAACTACCCACCAAGCACCGAACGCTAAAGCCGTTGTTCTTGTTGTTGTTGTTGGTACCCGGGTTCACGTTGCTACTGTTGAAGTTCAGATTGTAGCTGTTGTTGCTATTGTTCACCGAACTAGACCAGTAGTTGCCGTTGCTACCCCGATTGTTCGCCGAGCTATCGTTGAAGTTGCCGGAGTAGATAATAGGTACTTTTAACAACACCGAACAGGCATTTCGGCACTACACTCATAAGGAGTTAAAAGAAGCAACTTATAATCATTATAACCCTTGGGTTACAAAAATCGCTTTTTGATAAAACATATACCTAGCACTCTAGGTGGCTTCTTGAGCCCTGCATTAGCAAAGTAAACTAGTCTCGGGCGATGATAATAACTTAATTTATCATTCCTTTCCCGCTAGTGCTTATTAGCTAATATCATTATACTAAATCAAGATTTTAAGCGCAAGCGCTTAAAATCGTAGCCCTTGAGCCGGGCGGTGCCGGCTCAAAGGTGGTCGGGGTCCGGCTGTAGGGCCGGACCCCTCCAGTTCGCACACTTACTACGCAAGCGTGCTCACGTTCAACAGGGCTCTGAATATACACGAACTTAACTACCCACCAAGCACCGAACGCTAAAGCCGTAGTACTTGCCGTTGTAGTTGGTACCCGGGTACACGAGGCTACTGTCGAAGCCCAGATTGTAGCTGTAGCTGCTACCGCCCACCGAACTAGACCAGTAGCCGCCGCGGCTACCCCGAGAGTACGCCGAGCTATCGTAGAAGCTGCCGGAGTAGATAAAGTTATTGGGGAAGCTTCGGAGCTTGTTAGATGCATTAGTGCCTTCCGTAGTATTGTTTCTACCATAATATGGATAAGTTTGGCTAGAATAATCTGCAGGTTTCGCACCTATTATAGCTTCGCTGAGAGCCAAGAATTCATTATTGGCTGTATTTTGATTATTTCCACCCTTCGGTAAATGCCAACCTTTAGGACAGATACTAGTCTCGGTGATAGATTGGTTGTTGGTAGAGTAGTAGCTTGTATCTGCTACTGCGGCTGACCAAGTGTACCAGTTGCCATAGCTGTAAGTATTATTACCTGTTCCAGTCATGTTGGTGGCAGGGCTGGCAGTGTTTTGGTTGTTGAAGCGTGGCATACGGTAGCCCGGGGTGTTGCTGGTACCAATATTTATACTAGCAGTACCGCTCTGGGTACCAGAATAGTAGATGGAGTTGGCGGTGGTGGAGCTAGAGAAGTTTGCCGTTTCTGGTTCAGCGAGGCCGGAGAAGTTACCGTAAGTGGTGGATGTGCCGTAACCTTGAGCTAAAGCACCGGTAGAATTATCCGAGTTGGTGTTGTCTAGCCGGAGGTTTTCTATCATCCAACATTTACCATCTGCGAGTTTGGCAACGGCGTAGGTGTTACCATCGCGCTGGTCTGTCAGGGCGGTGACGGTGCCTACTGGCATAGTAGTATCATCTGGACAGGTCCAGCCTTGTAAATCACCGGCAGATTCTACCCACATGGCGTAGAGTTTTAGGCCACCATTGCTATATTGTCCGGCAGTAAAGGTGATGGTTTCGTTGGGACCATAGCTGGTACCAGTACCATCATACTTGGTATTCCAACCAGCAAAGCCAGCCATTTTATTATTAGCGCCTTTAATTGGGTTCTTGAAGTTGGAAGCCCAGAGTCCTATACTAGTAGCACTCGTGCTAATAGATTGATTACCCATAGAAGGAGCAGCAGTAGTACCTTCGGCAGTAGCGCCATTTGGTTTGTAGCAGATTTTGTTTCCTGGGCAATCTGTCCATTGGGCGTAGAGAGTAATAGTGTTGCCTGGAGTAGTGATATCCGTAACGCTTTGGCCATTAGTATAGGATGTACCAGAGCCATCCTTAGCCGTATTCCAGCCAGCAAAGTAGTAAGTAGTACCAGAAACAGTGGGTGCAGTGAAGGCATTGGCAGTGAGTGGTGTAGCAATGCCTTCGGTAATGCGTTGGTTATTCATGGTACCAGTACCAGTAACCTCAATGGTATTACCGTAGTCATCTACTACATAAGCTGATGGATCAAAAGCTACTTGGTAGGTAGTACAGTTAATGCTGGTGGTAAGGAAGTAGGTGATTTTATTATCGCCAGCTCCGGTGGTAGTTTCTGCCATAGTATAAGGGCCAGTTTCTATACTAGTATCTACGCTTACGCCGTAGTAGACTGGGAGATTGTCACCAGTAGCTGTAGTACCAGAGTTCTTGGTGTAGAGGGAAGTGAGGTTGTTATTTAAGCCAACAAAGGAAGTAGAGTGAATGGTGGCGGGAGTGAAGGTGTTTCCAGTAGCTGGATCACCAATACTATAGCCCCAAGTATTCATATTAGAAGTACCAGAAGTAGTATCTGTACCTATGATGCCTCTAGGAGTGTCTTTAGTACCAGCTGAAGCATTAATCTTTTTGGTAGCTTCAGTATTAGACTTGTTGCCGTCTTTATATAGGGTAGTATCTGCCGGGCCCTGGATATAGACATTGTAGCCTTCTGGGCAGGTGGAGATAATGTTCAAAGTATCGGTGGTCACACTAGCACCGTTACCAGCCGGAGAAACATCAAGAGTAATGCTACCAGAAGTAGAGATAGAAGCTTCATAAGTAGCGGCAAAAGTATTAGTAGACATAATAGCGCTAATAAGGCTAGGAGCTGCTATAAGTCCTAGACAAAATAGCGCCGGATGAAAACGAAATGAATGTTTGTGTGACAACATTTTGGTATGACCTTTATATATTTAAAGTATTGATATTGGTGTTTTGTGTTTGTATAACTCTTACTCTACACCTATAATACCATCTCGCCAAAATAAACGCAAGCACTTTTCTAGACTTTTTTTGCCGAGTTTTCCACAAGCACTTTGCCCGCCACCCGCCATTTTACACCTGAAACATTTTTTCCAAAATATTGAAATTTTGTTTCAGGTGTGATATTATCATAAGTATGAACAAAGATATATTAGATTTAATCAAGAAAAAAGCTCTTTTGGAGCAAGCTCTATCAGAGTTGGTTTATGGCGCCATAGAGGTTAGGACGGAGAACAAAACCCGCTACATCTATGTCCATTACCGTTTATCCGGCAAGCAAATAACTAGCTTCGTGGGCGAATATTCCGATGAGCTTCTAGGCCTCATTACCGCCAACAACGAAAAAGCCAAGCCATTAAAGGCCGACTTAAGGGCCATCAACCACAAGTTGCGCGAACACGGCTACCAAAAGGCCTCGCTACCCTCAAAAATCCAGCGCAACCTAGATTTCGCAAAGCGCAACCTCGCGCTCACTATCCATTCTCAGGCAATTTTAGAGGGCGTAGCTACTACCTTCGCCAGCACCGAAGATATTATCGAAGGCGCCAAAGTCACCAACATGAGCCCAAAAGACATCGCCAAGATCATCAACATGAAGCACGCTTGGGAGTTTATCCTAGATGAGGATGTAATTTTGGCCGAGCCAAACCTAGCCCTGCTAATGCAAATCAACGAGCTCATAGAAGAGGGGTTTTATTACAATGCCGGCAAGCTCCGCGATGTGCCGGTTCGCATTGGCGGCACCAAATGGTCGCCCGTTCTACCGATAGAATCCAAAATCAAAGAAGATCTCACCAGTATTTTAAACGCCAAAAAATCCAACACGGCCAAGGCGATAGACCTAGTGCTCTATATCCAGAAATCCCAAATCTTCTTAGATGGCAACAAGCGCACAGCTATCATCTTTGCCAACCATTTCCTCATCCAAAATGGGCTTGGTCTAATCTACGTCCCAGCCGAGCTGGTAGATGAGTACAAAAAACTACTAGTAGAATACTACGAAACCAACCAGAAAAAACCCATCGCCGATTTCCTGGCAACCCATTGCCTACTAAAAATCTAGCCACTATTTTTACTACATATATATAATATGCTTGATTTTTGTATTACATTGTCATACAATAGTATTATGAGCACTACAACTATTACAACTAACCGCCCCAACAACTTAATCCAGGTCCGCGTGCCCGCCGACCTCAAAGAGCGCACCGCTCGGCTTTTTGAAAGCCTCGGTACCAACACCTCCGATGTGATTCGGATGATGTTGCTTCGCGCCGATGAAACCAAGAGCATCCCCTTTCAGGTTCGCTCTGGCGCCTATCCGCTCTCGGCCAACGAGCGCATCCGCGAGGTAGTAGCAACCTTTGCCCTAGAAAATATGCCGCTCAGCGAACAAGACATGCAAGAACTTCGCGACATAGAACTCGGAAAAACTACTACAGAAGAAGTTAGACAACGTGTATTAAAAGAAATAAAAGAAGAGAACAAGAAATGCAAAAAATAGATAATAAACTAATAATGCTTAGAGAAATGGAGCTCTTACGTAGTTCCATCATCGGCTCGTTTGACCTGCTTCATCTCCAAAAAATCCACGCTTATCTCTTTCAAGACCTCTACGACTGGGCCGGCGAAATCCGTACCGTAGATATCGCCAAAGGCGACCTATTCTGCCGGGTCTTTGCTATAGAGTCCGAGGCGAACCGCATTTTTACCGAACTAAAAAACGAAAAATACCTAAAAAACCTCAGCGTCACCGACTTTGGCAAACGCCTAGCCTATTATTTTGGCGAAATCAACACCCTTCATCCCTTCCGCGAAGGCAACGGCCGCGCTCAACGCGAATTTATTCGCCAACTCGCCTTCCAAAATAATTATTATCTGTCATATTTCGGCATTACATCCGAAGAAATGATTGCCGCCTCAAAGGACGCTCTCAAGCTAGACTACAAAAAGATGGAAGAGCTTATTCTCTCCCATCTTAAAACTTTTCTCTAATTATTTTATAATCTTATCAATTATCCCGTACTTTAGCGCTTCTTCGGCGCTCATCCAGTTGTCGCGGTCCATATCCTTTTCTACCTGCGCTAGGCTTTTTCCCGTATTTTTCGCAAAAATCTCCGCTAGGCGCTTCTTTAGGAAAATCCCTTCCTTTAGCATAATCTCTTGGTCGGTAATTTTGCCTTCTGTGCCAGATGATGGCTGATGTATCATAATCCTCGCATTTGGCAAACAAAATCTCTTGCCCTTAGCGCCGCTAGATAGTAGCATCGCGCCCATGCTCGCCTGCAGCCCAATCCCAATCGTTTCCACATCCGGCTCAATATAATTCATCGTGTCAATAATCGCTAGGCCATCATATACCGACCCGCCCGGGGAATTAATATAGAGCTTAATCGGCTTCTTGCTATCCTCGTGCGCTAGATATAGTAGCTGCGCAATCACCAAATTCGCCGTATGCGAATTTACATCCTCACCGAGAAACACAATCCGGTCATTTAGAAGCCGCGAATAGATATCGTACGCGCGCTCGCCGCGATTAGTTTCTTCCACTACGGTTGGTACTAAATAATTTTTCATATTACTCCTTTACTAATTTAAGTTTCTTGTTTACGTATTTTAAGGTTGGGATATCGCCTTTTTTCAGCTCGCCCGCGATAATCTGCTCAGATAATAGAGCCTCCACTTCATCTTCAATCTTACGGCGCAGTGGCCTGGCGCCGTTTTTCGGGTCGTAGCCGGTCTTGATCAAATAATCTTTGGCCTTTGTATCTATCTTGATACTAATTCCCTTCGTGGCAAGCCGCTTCTTCAAATCATCAATCAAATTATCAAAAATCTTCTCCACATCTTTCCGTGTCAGCGCGTGGAATACCACTACATTATCTAGGCGATTGATGAGTTCTGGCCGCATCGCCTTTTTCAGCGCCTTCATCGCGTAGGATTTATTCTCTTCGTACTCCTCAGCTAGAGCTTTTTTGTCTTTGGCGGTCTTGGCCGTAAAGCCGAGCTCGCTCTCCCGATACATATCCGCCGAACCAAGATTAGAAGTGAGAATTACTATTGTATTATTGAATTTGATTTTATTCCCCTGTCCATCAGTTAGCACACCATCTTCCAAAATCTGAAGTAGCAAATTAAACACATCCGGATGCGCCTTTTCAATCTCATCAAAGAGAATTACCGAGTAAGGCTTACGACGCACCGCCTCGGTCAGTTTGCCGCCATCATCGTAGCCAATGTAGCCCGCCGGCGCCCCCACCAGTCGCGACACATTATGCTTTTCGCCAAATTCGCTCATATCTATCTTTACCAAAGCATTCTCGCCGCCAAACACCTCGCGCGCAATCACCCGCGCTAGTTCAGTCTTGCCCACACCGGTCGGACCCATAAAGATAAACGAGCCAATCGGGCGCCTAGTATCCGTAATTCCAGAGCGGCCTCGCCGAATCGCCTTCGCCACTGCCGAGATCGCTTCATCTTGCCCGATAATAGACTTCTTTAGTTCATCTTCCAAATTAATCAGCATTTTCATTTCGCTTCCATGCACCTTAGACACCGGAATACCAGTCTTTAGGGATACCGCTGTAGCTAAATTCTCTTCGGTCAAAGTCGGGTTTTCCGTCTTTTTAACGCCAGCTTTTTCTAGTTTTTTAATTTCTTGCTCTAGCTTAGCTAGTTCAGTCTTGTAATTGGCCGCTTTTTCGTAATCTTCTTTTTCGGCCGCTTCGGAAATTTTGCTTTCCAAAGTAGATTTTTCAATTTTTAGTTTCTTGTACTTGCCGCCGCCCTTTTTATCAGCCGCAACTTTCGCAATCGCGCTCGCCTCATCTATAATATCTATCACCTTGTCCGGCATAAAGCGGTCGTTAATATAGCGCTGGCTCATTGTAATCGCGGTTTCCAAAATCGCATCCGGAATCACCACGCCATGATGTTTTTCATAATGCTTCTTGATGCCCTTCAAAATCCTGAGCGTTACTGTTACCGATGGCTCTTCTACTATCACGGTTTGGAAGCGCCGAGACAAAGCCTTATCTTTTTCAATAGTCTTTCGGTACTCATCTAGTGTAGTCGCACCGATTAGGTTAATAGAGTTTCGCGCCAGCGCCGGCTTCAAAATATTTGCCGCATCCATACTACCCTCGCTAGAGCCCGCCCCACAAAGCAAATGAATTTCATCTATAAATAGCAACACCGTATCATCACCTACCGCTTCATCTATTATGCCCTTGATGCGCTCCTCAAATTCGCCGCGAAACTTTGTTCCCGCTACCACCGAACTTAAATCCACCTGATAGATATGTTTACCTATTAGATTTCCCGGCACTTCGTTTTTGGCAATCCGCGTGGCCAAGCCCTCCACGATCGCGGTCTTACCCACACCCGCCTCGCCAATTAGCACCGGATTAGACTTGGTGCGGCGGCTAAGCACTGTCACCACTCGCTCTATTTCGTTTTCGCGGCCAATCACTGCATCCAGCTTGCCGGCTCTAGCTTCTTCCGTTAAATCCTTGCCGTAACGATTTAAAAATTTCAGCGGAGATTTTTTTAGGTACTTGGCCTTTTCGGCTTTGAGTTTTTCATCCTTGGTTTGCTCTTCTACTAATTTTTCTATGTCATCTAGTAGTTTTTCGTTATCTACTTTTAGGCCTTGCAAAATTAGCGCCGCGCGCGAATTTGGCTGACTGAGAAGCGCATACAAGATATGCTCGGTGCCAATCGTGCTGATACCCTGCTCCTTTACAAAACCTTGCGCCATTCGTAGCGTCAAAATCACCGCTTCCGACAAAGACATCATTGCCATGTCTGAGCCGGGCACTTCTACCGCTACTTTGTTTAAAGCTTTTTCTACTTCTTCTAGTGTCGCACCTTCTTCGCGCACCATCTTAGCCCCGGTGGAATTGTCCATTGCCATAATCCCGAGCAGCAAATGCTCGGTACCCATGTAGCCATTATTATATCTTTTACTATAATAATCGGATTTTTGCAGCGCAAACCGCGCATTCTCCGACAAGTTATTCATAATTTCACTAAATTCTGCTTGCATATATCCATTATACAAAATTAGCACTCATATTGCAAGAGTGCTAATTTAGTTTTTTATATCCTATTCGGTCGTTGGGTTTTCTACTACGGTAGTATCTTCTACTATCGTACTGTCGGTAGTCGCCCCTTCGATAGTTGCATCTTCGGTCGTACCATCATTTACCTGAGGCTGTTCAACTATATTTTCACTACAAGCAGCAGCTTCTGGTGTTACCAAACAATCTACTACTATTTTATCATTCTCAATCTGATCTAATTGGTCTTGCAAATCAATCACCTGATCCTGCAAATCGGTATTCTGTTTTCTCAGTGTCGTTATCTGATCATTCAACTTTTCAACCTCGGTATTTTTATCCATCATCGCCCAAACGCCAAAGCCAACGCCACCGGCCGCAATAATCGCCAGCAGGATCATACCAAGCACCATGCCGGCACCTTTTTTCTTTGGCTTGTCGGTAAAGACTGGGCTCTCAGCTTTTGGTGCTTCTGGCGCCACCGGTTCCGAAGCTACTGGATTTACAGTTTCTACGCTTGGAGTTCGCACTGCTACTTCTTCGGCAACTGCTTCCATCTGTGGCGTTTCTACCACTTCTTCAGTAGTCAGCTCTTCAATCGTTTTTTCTAAATTTTCTTTTGGATCCATTTTCACCCTTTCAAAATTAAACTTATGCTTATAATTATATCACAAATTCATTATCCGCACACTACATTATTTGCGTGCAGCCAACCCTCTACCGAGCCACCATCCAGATACTCACCACTAGTCGGCGCCACGCGCATCACGCCACCATCTTTAATATATTCATCAATTGGGTCGGTCACCATATATTCTTGATCCATCGGTCCAAAATCATGCTCATCTACGTATTTCACAATTCGCTTTAGTAAATCCGGCGCCATAATATATTTAGATACATTGATTAGGTTAGATGGCGCTTCTTCCGATGTAGGTTTCTCTACTACGCCTACTAGCTTGCCGTCTTTTTCAGACAATACGCCGTATTTCTCTACATCTTTCTTGTCGATTTCAACACCTAAAATTGCCGACTCGCCCTCATTGGCCGCCTTAATCAACGCTTCCGCCGCCGATTCTCCATCCGGGTTCCAAATAAAATCATCGCCCATAAATACCAGCACCGGCTCATCAATTTTATATTCCTCTACTACCATCGCAATTGGCACCGCTGTACCATATTTCCCCGCCGGGTCTTGTACCGTATAATGAATCGTTACATCATCTGGTAAAGTCTTGGCCAGTGCCAACCTATCTTCTTTGCCGCGGTCAATCAAATACTGGTTGAGTGCCAAATTATCTTTATAAAACTCCTTCACCTGGCACGGCTCAACATTTGAAATCACCATATAAATATCCTTCACACCAGCCTTGATTAGTTCTTGCACCGAATAATCCACCAAGGGTCGATTACCCACCGGCAACATCGACTTCTCAATAATCTTTGTGATTGGTAGCCGCCTTGTTCCCCAACCGGCCACCGGAATAATCGCTTTCGTGATCATATAATTCCTCGCTTTAATTTAAGCCAATTATACCACAGAAATCAATGGCTTTTCCCAATTTTCTGGGTAGTCATTTTGACCGAGTAACACCGCGATAGTCGCCGCAAGATTGGCTAACCCGGGGTTTTCTACGCCAGACAAGCGATACTTCGCGCGATTCGCCGTATCGTCATAAATAATGCAAGGCACCTTGTTTAGAGTATGCGCGGTCTTGCCATTGCCGGACTCATCCAAAAGCTCCTCGGCATTGCCGTGATCAGCTACCACAATCAAAACTCCGCCCAGCTTTTTTACCTCCTTAGCAATTTGCGCCAAACTCAAGTCAATCGCCTCCATTGCAACAATTGTCGCATTCACATCAGCTGTATGTCCCACCATATCTCCACCCGGATAATTTATGCGCACAAATTTGTACTTGTCCAGATTTTCTAGTACTGCATCGGTAATTTCCGCCGCTTTCATCCAGGGCCGCGTTTCAAACGGCTCAGTGTAAGAATCTATCTGTATATGTTCCTCGTGCTCAGCTTTTTCATAACTATTGCCATTGAAATAATACGTAATATGTCCAAATTTCACCGTTTCCGATACCGCCAGTTGGCTAATCCCTCTTTCACCAAGAAATTGGTTGAGAGTCTCACTAATCTCCACTGGCTCCACTAGACGATGCTCCGGCACATGCGTATCAGAATTATATTCCGTCATACCGACAAAATATACATCATCCGGTGTATAATTACCACGATTAAAATGCGTAAAATCCCAGTAAGTAAACGCCATGGCAATTTCTATTGCACGGTCCGCCCTAAAATCAAAGTAAATCAAGGCGTCGCCTTTTTCAATTTTACCGACCGGCTTTTCGTCATTATCTACTACCACAAAAGCCGGTAAATCTTGATCTTGCACTTTCGGATTAATTCTCCGCAGAATCTGAATTCCCTCCTCAGCTGTCTTGAAATAATAATCCGCCTCTCCATTTACCATCATATCCCAACCTCGTGCTACCACCTGCCAATCATTTTCGTATCTATCCGCCACCGTAGTCTGTCTACCACCACCTGACGCAATCTTGATATCCGCATCCGGAAATTGCTTGGCAAACTCCTCAAACTCTCTAATATATTTCGGCTCGGAAGTCGGCGGCACATCACGACCGTCAAATATAGCATGTACGCGCATCCTCCTTACGCCTTCTTTGTAGGCTCTAGCTATCATCTGCTCCAAATGCGAAATATGACTATGTACTCCACCGTCCGAGAATATCCCCGCAAAATGCAAAGTCCGCTCCGTCTTATTCGAAAGGATTCTAGTAATTGCGCCTTGCCATGCAGCGGAGTTGAAAACTTCGCCAGTATAAAATGCTTCCTCTATCTTAGCGACGCCCTGCTTATAGGCTTTACCCGACCCCATTGTATTATGTCCTACTTCAGAGTTACCCATTTGCCCCGGAGTCAAACCCACGGCCTCACCAGAAGCCTCTAATGCCACGTGCAAACACTCACGCGTAGCTTTACCTAAAAATGGCGTCCTAGCTTTTGATACTGCGTTGCCTGGACCATCTGGAGCGAGCCCTACTCCATCCAAAACAGCAAGAACTATCGGCCCATCATACGATAATTTATCCATAACCACATTGTATCACAAAGCAACAAAAAATACCATCTCGGGACATTTCGGAGCCTGGCAAGGCGAGAATTAGCGCCAAAACCCCTGTGGCGACAGGGGTTTTGGACGCGCGTCCCGAATGGTATTATTTTGTTGCTAATACTACAATGAGAACAGACAAAGTACCACAATGTTTACGATGGCAATGCAGGCCACTACGCGAATTCCCCACTTAAACCAAGTTGAATAATCAACTTTAGCAAGTGCAAGACCACCCATAATCGCACCACAAGTCGGCGTGATTAGGTTGACCAAACCATTTGCTGCCACGATAGACATCGCTGCCACGTTTGTACTGTAGCCAAGATTGGCCGCCACCGGAGTAATAATCGGCGTAGACAAGGTAGCTAGACCCGAAGATGATGGTACTAGTACCGACAATACTACGTGTAGTAGATAGTTCAAAGGTACAAACGCCATCTCTGGCAAGTTCTTTAGCCATTCTGCGGCATTAATAATGATGAAGTTATCCATCGATGTGTCAGCCATCAGGACCGAAGCGCCACGGGCCACCGCAATCACCAAGATTACACCAATCATATCATCGGCGCCATCAATAAAGGCATCCACAAATCCGTGCTCGCCTTGGCGGTTGATAATAGCAATAATAATTGCGCAAATCAAGAACCAAAGCGCCGCTTCGTAGAACCACCAATTACCGAGCGATGCACCAGTTAGCCAGCCAGTCCAAGAATCAAAGAACGTAATCCCGAACTCGCCCCATGGCACAAACCCAACAATCATTACTAGAAAAGTAATCGCAAACATCACAAGCGTCGCAATCTGCTTCCCAGATAGCTTTGGTTCATCATCGTTCGACCTCAAAAACTTACTATAAGCTTTTTCCGCCGCTGCCTGCTCGCGAAGACTAAGGAATGTAGAGCCTTTATCGCGCTGTACCTTCTTAGCATAACGCACCACGAAGAACCCGGCAATCGCTAACGTAGTCAGCCATAATACCACCGCAATCAGGATTATCGTACCTTGATTGTATTCGATGCCGGCATCTTTCATTGCCGAAAGCGCCACACCAGTCGCGAATGGGTTAATCGTAGAGCCCAATACACCAGAGCCCGCACCAAGCAAAATTGTCGCTACGCCCACCAATGGGTCTAAACCAGCCGCATACATCGTTGCCGCGATTAGAATATAGAAACCTACGCTTTCTTCCAGGAACCCGTAAGTAGTACCCAGTATCGAGAAGATAAACATGAGAAGCAGAATTAACAAATATTCTTTTCCGTGCAACTTCTTCACTAGGAGCTTAATCCCGGTTTCTAGGGCCTTAGTCTTAGCCACTACGGCAAGCAAACCACCCAGCATCATGATAAAGATACTTACGTCAATCGCATCGGCAAACCCGAGAATCGGTGCAATCAAAACTTGATAAAGTTTTGCTCCTACTACACCGGAGCCATCTACGATAGCGCAAGCTCCTTTGCCGTTTTCCTCTTCGCAAGCTTCCATGCTTTCGTATTTCACGACTTCCGGTTCTTCCGTAGCCTCAGCTTCAGAAATCAACATGATTTCTTCACCGCTTCTGTTGCTCATTTCATCAACGGAAATCTCTTCATCAGTAATCATCCGGCTTTCAATCAAACCATCCGTCCCAACTTCTGGCTCGACCGTTTCGCCTTCTGGCAACACTATATTCTCTGCCTCGTCCGCCGGCGCTTCGCCCTCCCATTCTCCTGGTCCAACTTCAACGCTCGGCTCGGCTTCGATTTCGCTTGCTTCTTCTGGCGTTACCGCCACGAACTCCGCTTTCGGCAATACATGCGACAAAATCCCTAGCAAAATAACTAGGACCATAATAATGGAATATGCCGATAACATCGCTCGAGCACGCTTCTTGCTTCGATTTTTCTTTCTAAACATTTTCCTTCCTTTTTTAAGTTAATATTTATAATTCCAAATTGCTACTTTTCTTTCGCCCTTAGTCCTCCTCTCTTACTAATGCCATACCCATACAGTGCGAACCGCCGCGACCGCGCGAAAGTTCAGAACTTGGAATTTCGATTACTTTTACACCATGTTTACGGAGCGTTTGATTAGTTACGAAGTTTCTATCATAAGCAATCACTACCCCAGGCTTTAGACAAATCAGATTCACGCCATCGCTCCATTGTTCACGCTCAGCATCAATCCTCTTGCCGTTACCACATTTAATTAGTTCTACTTTGTTAAGATGTAGATACTTCTCCAAAACTTTTTGCAAACTCTGATGGATTTCCATAATTTCAATTTCACCACCACGCCCTGGCGTAATTTCGTAAATTGTCGAAATGTCCATAATCGCATCTTGCACCGCAAACTTGTCTACATCTACTTGTGTCATTACGGTGTCTAGATGCATAAAGCTTCTTTCATCCGGAATATCAATAGCTAGCACATACTTAAACTCGTTTTTCTTGTCCTTAAACAAATTCTTGGCGAAACTTGCAATTGCATCCGGCTCGGTACGCTGCGAAATTCCAATCGCCACCACTTCTTTTGATAATACCTGAATGTCGCCACCTTCGATACAATAAGGCTCATCACGATCATAATACAATTTTGTATCATCATAAAATGGGTGATATTTAAATACATACTCGGCAAAGATTGATTCCCTAGTCCTAGTCACCGCCCACATTTTATGAAGCGTAGCACCACGGCCAATTGTCGCCATCGGATCCCTTTGGAACAAAATATTCGGAATTGGATCCAGAATCATTCTACCTGTATCGCGCGTAGCATAAAACCCAGACACCGAACCAAGTTTCTTAAGCTCCGAAATATCTACACCAGCAATACATTTTTTCACCATATCGCGCGCATCTTTGATATTATTCAAAAACTCAAAGCAGTGCTTGGCAATTTTTGGTGAGGTTACGCCCGCCTCCGCAATAAACTGTTCGATGAATTTCTTGCGCACCGTGCGCCCGCCAGCTTCAAGCGCTTCCGCCACCAAATCAGTAATATACAAAACTTCCACGCCTTCAGCTCTTAGGGCGTTCGCATAGGCATCATGCTCTTGCTGCGCGATTTTGAGATACGGAATATCATCAAACAGAAGTCGCTCCAGAGTGTTTGGCGTAAGATTCAAAAACTCATCGCCCGGCCGATGCAATAAAACTTTTTTTAATGGCGCAATTTCGCTAAAATTGCAAATCGCATTACGCATTTCTTTCCTCCTTATTAAATAATGTTAAGAACATCACCGCTTTAATCGTGTGCATACGATTTTCCGCCTCATCAAATACTAGCGAGCGTTCCGATTCAAATACCTCGTTCGTTACTTCCATTTCCATCAACCCAAACTTCTCATTCACATCTCGCCCGACTGCCGTGTTTAAATCATGAAATGATGGCAAGCAATGCAAGAATATCGATTCTGGCTTTGCCCGATTCATCATCTCCATATTTACCTGATATGGCTGAAGTTGCGAAATCCTCTCGCCCCATTTTTCTTTATCCTCGCCCATCGAAAGCCAAATATCCGTATAAATCACATCCGCTTTTCCATCTAACGCATGGATATCGCTCGTAATTGTAATTGTCGCACCATTCTCCTCGGCAATCGCCCGACATTCATTAACTAATTCTTCGCCCGGCTTCAGCTCTTCTGGCCCACAGGCGATAAAGTTTGCCCCCATCTTGGCACTCATCGCCATTAACGAGTTCGCCACGTTGTTTCTAGCATCCCCTACAAAGGCTAAAGTTAAGCCCTTCAAGTGTCCAAAATGCTCCTCCATTGTCATAAAATCCGCTAAAGCCTGGGTTGGGTGACATTCATCCGTTAGGCCATTCCACACCGGCACGCTCGAGTTCTCCGCCAGCGTTTCAACGATATCTTGCCCGAACCCGCGATACTCAATCCCCTGATAGAGCCGCGAGAGAACCCGCGCCGTATCCGCAATCGATTCTTTATGCCCCATTTGCGAGCCAGTCGGGTCGAGATAAGTTACCCCCATACCTAAATCATACGCCGCCACTTCAAACGAGCATCGCGTTCTAGTAGAAGTCTTTTCAAACAAAATCGCAATATTTTTATTAGGGAAATATTTGTGATTTTGCCCTGCCTTTTTCATTTCTTTAAATTTCTTAGACATCGCCAACATATAGCGAAGCTCCTCCTCGCTAAAGTCTAGGATTCTAAGAAAATCTCTTCCATATAGATCCATAATGTATCACCCTTTTTAAGTTAATACCATTATAGACCAATTTTATTTTAAGCGCAAGCGTGTTCCGGATTTTTCCGCTAGAGCATCCTTCAAGTTATCAATATCTGTAATTATACCCAGTCCGCCTTTTTTGGCAAAGGCTATCGCCGCTTCTACCTTTGGCAACATCGAGCCCGCCTTGAAGTAGCCGTATTTTTTGTAGTGCTCGGCTTCTTTTACCGTAACCCCTTCCAATTTTTCTTGATTCGGCAGGCCAAAATTAATGTACGCATTCGGTACCGCCGTTACAGATACGAAAATATCCGCCTTAGTCAGCTCGGCTAATCTTTCCGCCGCGTAATCTTTATCAATTACTGCATCGATACCTTTTAATTTTTTGGTAATCTTGGTTCGGTACACTGGTATTCCACCGCCACCCACCGCAATCACGATGGCGCCATCGTTCACTAAATCCACAATCGCACTTTTTTCCACAATATCTACCGGCTTTGGTGAAGCCACGACCCTACGCCAGCCTCTACCAGAATCTTCTTTTACCACCCAACCCTTTTCTTTGGCTAGGGCATTGGCTTCTTTCTCGGTATAAAACTGCCCGATTGGCTTAGTGGGATTTCTAAATGCGGGATCCTTTTTATCTACTATTACTTGCGATACTACAGTTGCGACTTTTGCCTTGCGACCCTTCTTTATAAACGCATTATCAATCGCTTGGGTTAGCCAATAGCCAATCTGCCCCTGACTCATCGCTACCGCCGTTTCTAGCGGCATCGCCGGCGCCTTTTCGGTAGCCGCCGCTTCTTCGTGGATTAGAATATTCCCCACCTGCGGGCCATTACCATGCGCCACGATGATTTCATATTTATCCGCCAGTTCAGCAATTACTTCACCTACTTTGGCCGCTACAGCCTTTTGCGCTTCAGCCGTAGCTTCGCCATTTTTTTGCAAGGCATTCCCACCCAGTGCTAATACCACCCGTTTTTTCATTTTGTTTCCTCCATTAGTTTCTTTAGTTCGGCTTTGTAAGCCTCCACACCCGGCTGGTCAAACGGATTTACGCCAAATAATTTCGCCGACACCGCACAAGATAGCTCAAAGAAATAAATCAGTTCACCAAACCCACGCTCATCATAGGTGTCAATTTTGATATCCAGTACCGGTATTCCGCCAGCCGTATGCGCTAGCTTCACCGCCTGCACTACCTTACTATTTAGCTCATCAGTCGGATACTCAATAATCGTTTCAAGCAAGTTCCGCCGCCCATCTTGCATAAATTGCCCAAGAGAATGCAAATCCGTAGAATAAATCACCGCCGCCGGAAAAATCCCTTGCCGATTTTTTCCCTCGCTCTCGCCAAATAGTTGCTTTAGCCACTCGTTAAAATACATGGTCGCCGGTTCAAAGCTCGCAAATACCTCTGTATCGTAATTTTTCACTCCCAAAGTTTTACGCATCCAAGCATAACGCACCGCCTTATCAGTGTCGTTGTCTACTGCTTCGGCCGCACCCTCTAGCAGCTTATCTACATCCACGCCTGCCACCGCCAGCGGCAACATCCCCACCGCCGTTAGTACCGAATAGCGTCCACCAATATTATCCGGCACCACGAATCTCGTGTAATTATTCGCCACCGCTTCATCATGTAATGCGCCCGTATTCGCATCGGTAGTCGCATAAATCCTATCATATGCGCCTTCTTCGCCATATTTTTCAATCAATTTTTTCTTAAACGCCTCAAACGCTATCGCCGGCTCCAAAGTAGTACCAGATTTTGAAATCACATTCACCGAAAAATCATGGTCTCCCACCTTTTCTAACGCCCGCTCTAGCTCGCGCTGCGACAAGGAATTGCCAGCATAGATAATCTTAGTTTCAGACTTTGGCCGAAGCGCCTCAATAATCGCCCGATGCCCCAGATACGACCCGCCAATCCCAATACACACCAAGTATTCTGACTCATCCCGAATTTTCTTCGCCGCATCCTTAATTCGCGCAAACTCGCCCATATCGTATTTTTTGGGCAATTTCACCCATCCGCCCATTGGGTCGGCGGCAATCTCCGCCAGTATCTGCTGGGTTTTTTCCGCATCTACTGTTGGATTGAAATTTATTTCTATCATTTTCCCTCCGTTTTCTACTTTTATTGTACTAGGTCTTGCATTTTTTTGCAAAGAGTGATATAATATAGATAGAGGCACTATCTTTTATCTAGGGGGTGGTAAAATGAAATTAACGATAGACGCCACTATCAAAGAAAACCATTCCTTTAAACTGCTTTGTGCATTGCAGGAATACGGTTTTAGCATCTTAAGAGAAGAAAAGATCACTAAGAAAATCGACGTAGTCAAAGACTACAAAAAGAGCAAATTTATGGGCGAAAATATATTGTCTCTTGATGAGGCGCATTTCTATACCTGTCATTTTGAAGTTATCGGAACACGCGAGGATATCTTCGTGAACCTCAAAAGTTTCGAGCAGATATTTCCTAAAATGATAGAAAGTAAAGCACTGATAGACTTTCGGATGGACATCAAAAATAGCTAGCAATCCTCGCGTACCCGTGCTAGTCCAAGTCATACCATAAAATTACGGCCCGCCATTTGCCGCGATCTCCTTGACGCTTTCTTCTATCGTTTTGCCCCCGACTATATGTCGGGGGATTTTTAATTTTATGGTATAATTACCTCATGCCCGCTTGGCGGAATTGGTAGACGCGCTAGCTTCAGGTGCTAGTGGTAGTAATACTGTGAGAGTTCAAATCTCTCAGCGGGCACCAGATTACGACAATTTTCATTACTTCGCATAGTTATACAGACAAGGAACACCTTCTTCTACTAATTCTTTAACCGAACGAGTCTCAATGCCATTTGGCAAATCTAGAATACTAGTAAACCCAACTAAAACTCCGCTATCAGGATCTGAAAATATTTTACCAGTAGCAATTTTTTGTACAGCATCTAATTTCCTCTCGATCAACCTATCAATGATTTTCGACTTATTATCTATAGTATTACCAACCTCATCCTTCTGTGGCGCCAACATCTGATCTAAATCATCACATAGATACATCAATGCTCGCGAATTCGTGCCATAGGCACTTGCACACATTAATACTAAACTTCTTATATAATTACTAAATGTACGTTCCCTGGTGGTTTCTGTCGATAAATGTTTAATAAAATTATGCCCAGAATTACGAAAATGTTCCACTTCGTTATCAGAAAGAGGCGGGGTATCGGGCATAATATCGCGGCATGTTTTGGTAAGATGTCGAAAGAATTTTGATTCAGGAATTCTTTTGTTATCCCCCTTAAAACCATAGTGATAATTATATAATGTCTCCGCTTCACTAAAAAGCCTTAGTCTATCAAACCATTCTTTTTCATCTTCACTATCATATATCTCCCTCGGAGAACCTAGGCTCTTCAAAGTCAAAGCATCCAATCTATCCAATACCTCCATTGTAGACAAATAGACGGGCTGAGTATCCATTTCGGCTAGTTCTTTTTCATACTCACGCACGCGTAGTTCAACAGGACCCTCTTCATCGCGTATATGCGAAAAATCGCCATAATGACTAGCCGATCCTAAAAATTCATGATTTTTCATATTACCTCCTTTAATTTTTACTTAGCCGCCATAGAAGATTCTCCTAAAAAAGTGGAACACTCGCTATGGAGTGTTCAAAGTTCCAATTTCTGCAATCTAGCGGTTGAGCTGGACAGGAGCGAGTGCTCCACTAGTAGCTCAACTCATTATCTATTCTCCCAGCAATAGACCAGATTACAAGTTGAAACTTTGAACATTTCAATTATAACACATAGAACACTGATATACGACAATATATTAATTATTGTTCGACTCTGCTACTTTTATATAATAGATATCAGTGCTACAATAAAATTATGCGCAAGCAAAATAAAAGCCGGCACCTAAAAACCTACCAAAAACTCGGCATTTTATTTCTTATCGTTGTAATTTCCGGCTTTTTCGGCTGGGTTTACGAATTTTTCTTTTACTTTTTAAACTATGGCTGTAAAGAATTCTATATGCAAGGTGGTAATCTCCTCCCCTGGATTAACATCTACGCCATCGGCGGAGTGATTATTGTTCTTACTACTTATAAATTCCGCCGCCATCCCTGGGCGGTTTTTCTGATTGCCTTTTTTGCTACCGGCATTTTAGAATTAGTCGCCGGCTGGCTAGTCTACACCATCGGCGGCGGCACCCGCTACTGGGATTACAACACCGAAATTTTGAACTTCGGCAATATCGGCGGCTTTGTTTGCCTACGCAGCGTGTTATTCTTTGGCTTTTCGGCCCTCTTTTTAATGTATATCATTCTACCGTTTTGTATTCATCTGTCTCAAAAATTAAGCAGGCGCACCTTTCTCATTCTCGCTATCACTCTATTCACGCTAGTCATGCTGGATGAGTTCACTAATCTCACTCTCAAAATTCTAAATCTTCCCACCGCGATGGATTTTTATCGCTCACTTGGTTGGAAATACCATCCGTAAGGCTTCTAACACCGAATCCCGATACTTATCAATCAATTCCACTCGCGCCCGAATCTCGCCTTCGCCAATCTGAATCGCCCTAGATAGCGCCGGGTCTTTTCGCATCGGCCCAAAGAATGCCAAATATTTTTCCAATTCATCATTTGTCCGCGCTAGCCTTGCTACCAGCATCGGATAATCACTTAGCGATTTATCTCCACTCATCTTCTTTACCAAATCCCAATTCTTAGTTAGCCAATCAAAGGCTTCAGCCTTAGATTTTGGATTACGATAAAGATAAATAAATAGATATAGCTGATCCTGTGGCTTCACCACCTCAATATCCCCAAGTAACCCCAAAAGCTTTCCGAGCTCTTTTTTCTCACGCACCAAACACGCCGCCGCCAAATAATCAAACTTCACCTCCGGATCCACCACTTCCCTGTACTTTTCTAAATACTCCCCCACCATCTCTGGCTCAAAATAAACTTTCGCACTCAAAATATCATCCCGAATCTCATTATCCATCTTCGCATAATCATCATCGTACATTGCGGCAAGTTCTTTAAGTCGCGCTTCATCTTCCGCAAAATAATCTAGCCCTAGCAGATTCGCTCTCAGCCGAATTGTATTTTCATCATCGTCTTCCATAGTCCGGATACCGACTTCTGCTAACTTTTCATCAACCAGCCTTAATACATATTTTTTCAGCAACTTTTCCTCATCCGACTCATCCTCAAAATAAACTTTCAAATTCGCCACCAGTGCCGCAACCTTATTCCAAACCGCCGCCGAGTTTTCGCTCTTAAATTCTAGCGCCAACGGCACTAGCGAAGCCGCACTTTGCAGGCCCGCTTTCGTAATTAAATCCCGGTCCATCAGAAGCCTTAACTTTTCTTCCAGCCCCAAATTGTCAAAATCTGCCAACCTCTTTGCAAACTCCGCATCACTCAAATTCAAAATATAATGCCCAGACATATCTTCCGTAACTTCCGGCAATGGCCAGCTTTCATCTTCTAGTGGCCCATCTAACAAAAATCTCTTTTGCGTAAATTTCGCAAAATCTCCACTTTCGCTCGTAATCACTGGATACCCTGGCCGGTCAATAAAGGCATGGATTAGCTTTTTTGGATCAAAATCCGCATGCGGCGCCAAAGCCTTCCACAAATCATCTCCCACCGTATTTTGATATTTAAATTTCTCAAAATATTCTTTAATTCCCTTGCAAAAATTCTCCCAACCCATTAGCCGAATCACCATCAGCATCAGTCTAGCGCCCTTTGCATACACAATCGCACCGTCAAACAATGTCGCAATCTCTGCCGGGTCAGACACTTCCTGATGCACCGATTGTACATTTTTATACGCATCGCGATATAACGCCGCCGCACAGTCGCCCGTAAAAAATCCTTCAAAAATTTTGTATTCTGGATGAATCGCATCCACCGCAAAATACTCCATCACGCTAGCAAATGATTCGTTCAACCACAAATCATCCCACCATTTCATAGTCACGAGATTACCAAACCACTGATGCGACAGCTCATGCGCCACTGTAATTGCTACTGATTTTTTAGTGCCAAGCGTTGCATTCTTGCCAACCAGAAGCATCGCCTCGCGGTAAGTTACTAGCCCCCAGTTTTCCATTGCCCCCGCTTCAAAATCCGGCAAAGCTACCTGTACTAATTTTTCCAAAGGATATGGCACGCCAAAATTATCATCAAAAAATTCCAAACTCCTCGCCGCTACCTCATTCGCAAAATCCACCGAATCAATATCTTGATTAAGTGCTGCATAAGTCGTAATCTCCACTCCGTGCTCATTTACCACCGTTTTCCCGTGGAACCTCCCTATCACAAACGCCAGTAGATATGTACTCATCCGCGGCGATGGCGTGTTCACCAATACGAGATCGTCCGACCCTTCTGGCAAATTAATCTGCACATTAAACACTGCCTTCGCCTCTGGCTCATCGATACACGGAAACGCCTGCCTAGCATAATGGCTCTCAAACTGTGTCGCGATAATCTTTTCGGTCTTGCCCTTGTATTCGTAAGTAGAAAGATACACCCCCTCCATATTCTCATTCAAAACTCCATTATACGAAATTTCAATCTCCGCCTCGCCAGTCGCCACATCAAAAAGTACAAGAGTATCATCCTCTAATTTATATTTGACTTTTTGATTATTTACTAAAACTGATTTTATTTTTAGCTGTACTGAATGAAGCTTAATTATTTCATTCTTCGCATGGCCATAAATCCGCGCCACTCCAGCAAACGACTTTTGCTCTTTATCAAAACAAAAATCCAAGTCATATTTTTCCGGTACAAAATAATCAATCAACCTCTCCACACCTTACTCCTTTTTTAATGTAATTTTGCGATAGTTGGTAATTTTGCGGCCTTCAAAATCGGTTCAAGCTCTTTTTCTTCTAATGTTTCGTGTGCCAGCAACTCTTCGGCCAATTTATCTAGCACTGCCTTATTCGCCTTCAGCACATCTTCTGCTCGCTTCGCCGCTTCATCAGATAGCTTCTTTACCTCGCTATCAATCAGCTCGGCGGTCTTTTCCGAATACGGCTTGCCCGCAGTAATCGTATAATATCCAGTTGCTTCATCCGGAAATACTAAATTCCTTGTATCGTCGCCCATACCTTCTTCTACAATCATAGATTTCGCCAGATTCGCCACATTCTTTAAGTCCGAACTCGCTCCAGTTGTCACTGCGTCTTTGCCAAAAATAATTTTCTCTGCTACGCGACCACCCATTGCCCGTGCTAGGATATCTTTCAGCTCATAGATACTTTTGTAGCTTCTATCTTCTGGTGGCAAGAACCAAGTCACCCCACCAGTAGCACCGCGCGGAATAATTGTTACTTTATGTACCGGATCACTATCTGGTAACACATGACCTACCACAGCGTGACCTGCCTCATGATAAGCTGTAATTTTTCGCTCTTTTTCATTCATTACCTTGCTCTTTCTTTCCGGCCCAATCGCTACTCTTTCAAATGCCTCAACCACATCCTTATTTGAAATCGCCTTATGTCCCTCACGCGCTGCAGTAATCGCCGCTTCATTTGCAATATTAGCCAGATCCGCACCACTAGACCCGGCAGTTTTCTTAGCCAACGCTTCCAGGTCCACATTTTCTTCCACTGGTTTACCCTTAAAATGCACTTTCAAAATCTCTAACCGGTCTTTTCTTTCTGGCAAAGTTACATTCACATGCCGATCAAATCGCCCCGGGCGAAGTAAGGCCTTGTCTAGCATATCTACGCGGTTGGTCGCCGCCATTACAATTACGCCGCTATCGTTATCAAACCCATCCATCTCCACCAAAATCTGGTTCAAGGTCTGTTCATCTTCGCGCCCCGCACCGCCGCGCGCATCACGCTTGTGCGCTACCGCATCAATCTCATCAATAAAGATAATGCTCGGCGCATTTTTCTTGGCCTTGCTAAACAAATCTCGCACACGAGAGGCGCCTACACCCACAAACATTTCGGCAAATTCCGAACCCGAAATCGAGAAAAACGGCACATTTGCTTCACCCGCCACTGCGCGCGCCATCAAAGTTTTACCCGTACCAGGGTCGCCAGCGAGGAGTACTCCACGCGGAATCTTCGCGCCTAATTTCTCATATTTCTTCGGGCTCTTTAAGAAATCTACAATTTCAGTTAAATCTTGCTTTGCTGCATCGTTACCCGCCACATCGTTAAATGTTACTTTCTTTTTATCTGGACCATACAACTTTGCTCGCGACTTCCCGAAACTAAGCGACTGGCTATTTGCTGCATTGGCTTGTCGCATCATCCAGCTTAAGAAAATCACAATCGCAATAATCGGCAAAATTGTCAGTGCCACATCCAGCACAATCCCCATTGTATTGACATCTTCTTTATACTCAATTACTGGATATTTCTCTTGGCAAGTTTTCAGCTCTTCGCCTTCTAGCGCTTCGCAATAATTTACTAAGCCCTGGTCATAAAGCGTACCAGAACCATCTTTTCTAGAAACTTCAGTCGCCTTTTCTTCGCCTTTTAGGGTAATTTCTAGTTCATTACCTATCACTGTAATTTTTGCGATATTCCCCTCCGGGTCATTCGCTCGGCGCACCACTTCAGAAATCGCTACCTCTTTCTTTTGCTGAGCATCCTTGTTCATATTAGCAATCAAAAGCACTGCAAAACACAGCAAAATAAATGTAAAAATTACACTTCTAATCGTATTTGATTTATTGTTATTCAGCCCATTTGGCTTGTTCAGATTTTTTTCCGCCACTTTTTTCTCCTTTATCTTTTTATTCTACCATAATAATTTCAAATATGATATAATAAAAAGGACCTGGGTGTAGCACAGTTGGTAGCGCTTTGGCGTTGGGATGTCGAGGTCGCAGGTTCAAGTCCTGCTTTAACAAAATATCTGGGTGTAGCACAGTTGGTAGCGCGCGACGTTTGGGACGTCGAGGTCGCAGGTTCAAGTCCTGTCACCCAGACCATGAGGAATCCAAAGCAAGCTTTGGATTTTTTGTGTTATAATTAATCCAAGTCAGGGTGTGGCGCAGTTGGTAGCGCGCAGCGTTCGGGACGCTGAGGTCGTCGGTTCAAGTCCGATCACCCTGACCACGGTAGGAGACGAGCAAGAAGAAAGTTCGCTTTCTTATCCGAGACAACGCAGTTTGGTCTGCTTTTATGAAGCAAAAGAGATCATACATAATCGGGGGTTAGCGCAGTGGTAGCGCGCACGCCTGGGGGGCGTGAGGTCGCCAGTTCGATCCTGGTACCCCCGACCACGGTAGCCTTGAGGTTATTTTTTATTTCCTCAGGTATCTCCCAATCATCACCCATCCACTCCCAGCTGTTACTACGAAGGCTACCATTACGGCAATGCCTATATTGTAAGCGGAGGTGCCAGGTTCGCTCGTACTCATACCTGTATCTGGTACCGGAAGTTCTTCTTTGGTTTCTTCCTCTTCTTCTTCTGGTTGTTCTGGAGTTGGCTGTTCTGGCTCTTCTGGAACTTCTGGTTCTTCTGGGGTTTCTGGTTCAGGCTCTGGTTCTGGTTTCTCTGGTGCTTTCTCATAGCGCCAAGTACCTTTGATAATGGCGTTATTAATGATTATATCTCCATCTATGATGTTTTCATCCGGTGTCCAACCAGAGAAGTAGTAAGTACCAATCAGAGCTGGTTCACAGGAGCTTGTTTCGTTCCCTTCGTTTGTTCCATTTCCTTCGTTTGTTTCGTCTTCTTTGCATTCTTCATAGACTTCTATTTTGGTATTCTTGGTAAAGGTTGTGTCTAGGCTGACTTTGTTACCACTCGTGTAAGTATTACCATCTACTGGCAAGGCTACATCTTTTGGGATATCGCCATCCCATTCGTAGGTTAGGGTCAGGTTCTGCTCAGCTAGGGCAATGCCAATGTTCTTGGTGTAGTCGTTACTGCTTAGGGTTTCTACGTCTACGGTGAACTTATACACTGCTACTGTGTTTTCTTCATTTACTTCACTGTTCTTAATGTCATTGTAGTATTTGTTCTTATTGGATGTACTATTGCTTTCTATATGTGAGAAGATGTAGTCTTCTTCCGTTGTGGCTTTAGTGACTGTTAATGTATAGTCACCTTGCCTTAGGAAGAAGTCTATGAAGCTTCCTCCTACTTTTGCGCGGTTTTTAAATTTACCTTCACTGTCTACATAGAGTTCTCGCATTGGTTCAGTATTGTCATCACGTGATAGTGTCACGGTGTAGGTATTATTACTATCGTTATATGGCGTATCTGGAGAATCATAGGTAGCATCACCGTTTCTATCTACAAAGATTTGTCCGGCTAGTTCAATACCATCTGCATTAGCGGCAATGATAGAAGAATAGTTCCATATGCCAGTACCATTATCTTCTGTTGCGGCCAAGTTATAAGTACGCCAGTAGTTAGTAGCGTTTGGTTCACGCTCTGTAGTAGAGTTTAGTTCTAGGTCGTAGATACAAGAACCTTTAGCACCTGGTGTAATATCTGCGTCAGACACAAACTTAATCATTACTACGTCTTTGAGGTTATTACCAGAGTTAGCTACGAAGTCTTCTGCTTTGGTCCAGTTAATGGCGCTGGAACCACCAGCTACGACCGGTTCCCAGGTGGCGTCCATTACAGTGTAGTTATTTGGATTAGAGCCGGTGATATTAGTAGCAAAGTAGGTAGTCCAGGTAGTACCATCTTCTCCTACCATCTTTGGTATGGAAGTGAGCTTAGTGGAGTATTCAAAGGTGGCGTTATTGTCGTCTTTAGTCATGGGGCTTTCTATTTCTAGATTCTCAAAGTATTTGGCATAATCTAGACCTTTTTTAGGTACTGGCATATAGATAGTGCTGCCTTTTTTATAGTTTGAAGTAGAAGTGGATTCGTAGTAGACTTTAACTTCTGCAGGTTTAGTTCTAGCGATTGTAGCTATACTAGATTCTGTACCATTATAGGTCATGAAATCTTGGTTCATTCCCTTAGTTCTAATACCAATGTCTATATTTAGGCCAATTAGTGGCTTAATCTGAATGTTGCCGCCAGCAGCAGCGAGGTTGTAAACCGAACCTTCGGTAGTTTTGCCGGAGCGGTTGGCGGTGTCTGGGTAGACGAAAGACTCATTGCCGGTAACACTAATTGCGGGCATGCCCAAATCATACGACAATATATCCTTAAGTGATAGATTATAATCATTGACTGCATTATCTACGATCGCATTAAAGACCACCGTGGAATCCAAAGTAGTATAGTTGGAGCCTATTGGCTGCGATCCTCTTACTACAAAATCATATGGCCGTTCCACTCCATAATAATACGTCATCCATCTCACACCATCTACCACCTGTTCGCTGCCACCTTTTGTCTGTACCAAACTGAACCATTCTTCGCCCCTTTCCCCATTAAGAGACTGCGCTCTTACCGATGTGGTATCCAGAGACAAGCCCTCTGGCAAAGATATTATCACCGTTGGCGCTATTAAATCACTGGTATCCACCTGAACATTCTGATATATTATTTTACCAGAGAATTCTATGGTAGTATTTGGATAAAAGATCGTATCATTATCATACTTCTTTACCGAAGCTCTATAATACCCAGCGCCACTATTCTGCCAGCCCAATACCGTCTGGTCTATCGCGGTCATCCGCTCACCAGTCACTCCATTAACCTCTACTTCGCCAGTGTTATTATCTATCACCGATAGCCTCGCCTCGCCCGCTTCGCCGTTTAGGAAATGCCCCCAGTATTTACAATTACCTTGAATATAATTAAAAGCACCGTAGTTTCCTTGCACCACACTCATCACAGCACTAATAGATGCTAAATATTCGTCATCCTCTAGGCCCAATATTTCTTCATTTATCATTACTCCGGTCACAGAATCGGCTGAGCCAAGCACGCTATCTAGCGTTATCGTTCTACCTTTGGTGGTAGCAGCCACAATTTCGCGAATATCACTACCCGGAACAGTGATCGCTCTTACTCCCATTCCTTCAGAGAAGTCAAAACGTAGCTTTACGTTTTCATAAGTCAGCGCACTAGAAAACGCAAATGACCCAAGTGGATAAGAAAATGGGGCTCGGCCATATTCGGCATCGGTATCTCTAAGCCGTTGATTCCTGGGCGAAATTCGCATATCTCTACCACTACCAGGAAAAATCAGAGTCCTGCGATAACCAACCCGCCCACTCCTAACATTGCCATTTCTCTTATATTCATAGTCCATGCCTATAGTTAATGTTGGGTCTTCTTGAGTATAAATTGCCGTATCGGCCCTAAAGTAGGCAATAGCCTGCAATGGATCATAATGTTTGACTCGAATATTTTTAAGTTTTATCGTAATCACACCGCCGCCTCCGTCATTCTCGTTTACTTCAATAGAATAGTGTGGGTTATTCTGGCTAAAATCGGTGATCGTTTGTCCAAGCGCCACTACTTTATTATCGAAATACACTCCCGACGGATAGGTAAAATTAGCGTTCAACTCATCAGATAGTGGCACAACTGCACCTAACCCTGGTTGTAGATTTACATACTGACCTATGCCGAACTGTTCGCTTCTATTCTCTGCATCGCTTTTTGCTAAAACATTATACGAAGCTGCGGATTCTGGGCGGCCACCATGATGGATTAGCGAAAAGATCTGAACATCCTTAGCCATGATATCACATCTCTGAGCGATAGAGCCGGCGCTAGAAGTCATCGTAACACTGATAGATCCCATAACCTCAGTATTAGCTGTATGCGACAGTATATCATTTTGGACATAGGCTACCAAAACTAGCTCTACTTTAGTAGCAAGATCGGCAAAAGTATATTCTATGTCCCCACCATAGACTCTCTGGTCTTCGTTTGTGCTAGCATCCAATTTGGCGTACCCAGTAATCTTTTGATTTATCCACGGTGCACCATTCGCAAACTTCACCGGGTTGCCATCTTTATCTAAGATGTGCGTGTCGCTTGTAGCCGCAGTAAGGCTAGAGGCAAGGATATAGTCTTTATAGGCATTATCAATCTCCACTTTGGTAATGCCTGATATGTTCGGAGTATTCTCGGTAGCAGAATAAGCACTAATACCAAGCCCTGTAGGCACCTTAATAGTTATTTTCTTATCTTGTCCAGGTGCGAATTCAGCGTTTAGTTTTATTGTGGCTTTTATGCCCTCTGCCACACTTAAGTTAAAGTTCTTTCCCACTATGTTCTCGTTTACGTAATTAGCTCCCTCGGAATAAGTCACTTCTAAGCTACCTACTGGGCTAGTCTCAGCGAAAACCATAGCTTTAATAATAGCGCCAATTCCTAGTATCGCAATTAATATTGTAGATAAAATCATAGCCGGTCTAGAAAACAGCCGAAATGGCCGATGCCATAATTTAGTGTGGAGACTAAACATTCTATATTCCTATATATATTAGTATTTATATATTTTGTTTTTTGTATAACTCTTACTCTACTTATGATTATAACCCCCCCCGTGGCATGTCAATACTCTTCTTGTTGTAATTTTTACAACACCATGACGAAGCGATTACTTCCTATTCAAACACTGGCACATCTTCCGGAAATGGATCAAACTCATCCTCCGAAAAATCATCCGTAAACCCATCACCATCTTCATCGCGATACCCGGCCGAGCCATACGGATTATATCCTAGCTCCATCAAAAATCTTGATGGCATATTATAATTTCTACTCCCAAACGAAAACCGCGACGCCGCATAGGTCAAAAACAATTTCCGCATCGCTCTAGTCATCCCCACATAGGCTAGTCGCCTTTCTTCTTCTAGCCCATTTTCATCCTCGCACGACCTACTACTCGGGAAAAGCCCTTCTTCCATTCCTACAATAAACACCACCGGAAATTCCAGGCCCTTTGCCGCGTGCATAGTCATCAAAGTCACTGCATTTTTTGCCGAACTTTCATCGGCGCTAGACATCAGCGTAGCGTCCGCCAGAAAATCTTCCAAATTTTCGTACTCTGCGGCATTGCCCGCCAAGACCTCCAAATTCCCCATCTTGTCTTCCGTACTCGGAGTGCCATCGTCTACTAATTTTCTAAAATCAAAATACTCCACAATTTCTTTTACAACTTCCGCTGGCGCCGCTAATACCAAATCCTTTTTTAGAAAATTTACTAGGCGCATAAAACCATTCCTAGCCTTGCCAGTCAAAACATCCGCAAAGTCAATTTCTACTAGCGGTTTTTCGCCAGCATACCCATCAATCGCAGTAATCACTTTTGCAAACGATGCTTCGCCCACGCCAGACAACACATTCTTCACCACCCGCTCCAAACTTACTTTATCGCGCTGATTTAGTACCAATTTCAAAATCGCCAACGCATCCTTTACTTCCTTGCGGTCATAAAATCTCACCCCGCCAATAATTTTATACGGAATATGATGGCTAATAAACGCTTTTTCAAAATTATACGATTGCGCATTGGTCCGATATAGCACCGCAAAATCCGAAAAATCAGAAAACTTTTGTTTCATATTTATAATTTTTAGCGCCACAAAGTTCGCCTCCGCCACCTCATCGCTAAGAGATTCAATATCTACCGGCTCACCATTTTCAGCTTCTGTAAACAAAGTCTTATCGGTGCGAGTTTTATTGCAATTAATCACCTTTTGGGAGGCTGCCAAAATATTGCCCGTAGAGCGATAATTCTGTTCCAGCTTTATTACCTTCGCACCCGGAAAATCCCGTTCAAAATTCAAGATATTTGTAAAGTCCGCCCCTCGCCACGAATATATTGACTGCCAATCATCTCCTACCACACAAATATTCCGCTCTTTACCTACCAAAAGCCGTACTATATTATATTGTACCGAATTCGTATCTTGATATTCATCAATCAAAATATGTTTGAACTGGTTTTGCCACCTTTTTCTCACCTCCGGATGGTTTCTAAACAGTTCTAATTCCTTTAAAAGCAAATCATCAAAATCTAGCGCGCTAGCCTTAGTTTTCTCACCTTCGTATTTAGTAAAAATCTGCGCGATCTGCTTTTGGTTTGGATAAAACGCCTTTGCCGCATATTCCTCCGGTCCATTACCTTGATTTTTTTCACTCGAAATAATCGCCTGCACAGATTTTGGCTTTAAGTTTTTATTGTCTGCGAGCTTTAGCTCTTTCATAATCCGGCGAATTAAAGACACTTGATCATCCGTATCGTAAATCACAAAGTTCCGATCCAGCCCCGCCGCTTCCGCTTCCTGCCTTAGTATCCTCACCGCAATGCTATGAAATGTTCCCATGTAGGGGATGGAAGCTCTTGAAAGATGGTTTTGGGACGCTCCGGAGGTTACGACCGAGGACGCGAGGAGCGCGCCCCCCGTAACGACGGGCGGGCGCGACTCCGGTCCCAAAACTATTTTCAAGAGCTTATATAACCTGTCGCGCATTTCGTTGGCAGCTTTATTTGTAAATGTTACCGCCAAAATATTCTGCGGCGCTACGCCATTAGCAATTAAATTCGCAATCCGATGTGTCAAAGTCTTAGTTTTACCAGACCCCGCGCCCGCCAAAATCAGCACCGGACCACTCAAGGTCTCTACCGCTTCTTTTTGCGCCTGGTTTAGGCCCGCTAAAATATCTTTCACCAGTTTATTATAGCATTATATGCCAGTTAGTGGCGTAATATCGGCGCCAAGATGCCTGAGCCTCAACGCAAAATCTTGATAGCCACGATTAATTGAGTAAATATTACGTAAAATTGATTTTCCTGGCGCCGCGAGCATCGCAATTAGCACCACCACCGCCGGCCTCAGAGCCTGCGGAGCCACCAGTTCTGCCGGCCGCCAATTAGTTGGACCCTCAATATATACACGATGTGCATCCAGAAGCTCTACTTTAGCGTTTAGATTTGAAAGTTCCGTAATATAAATCGCCCGATTTTCAAACACCCAGTCATGGATGAGGGTCCTACCCTTCGCCGTCGCCGCAATCACCGAAAAAAACGGCAAGTTATCAATATTAAGCCCCGGAAACGGCATTGGATGAATTTTGTCTACCGGCGCTACCAGCTCAGATTTCTTTACAGTCAGATCCACCAGCCGCGTACGCCCATTAGCCGAATAATATTCCGGCGACTTTTCAATCACCGCATTCATATTTTTCAACACTTCTAGTTCAATCTCCAAAAACTCAATCGGCGCCCGTACAATTTTAATCTCTGAGTGAGTCACTAGCGCAGTTGCAATAAAACTCATTGCTTCGATTGGGTCCTCGGAAATACAGTATTCCACACCTGTATCGATTCTGGCCTTCCCTTCCACTACCAACCTAGTAGTACCCACACCGGAAATTTTTACACCCAGCTTTTCCAAAAAGAAACATAAATCCTGCACCATATAGTTCGGCGATGCACCTACAATGGTGGTCTTGCCCGCGCTAAGTGCCGCCGCCATCAAAACATTCTCTGTTACCGTGTCGCCACGCTCCGCTAATACAATATATCTATTTTCTTTGCTATTTAAAACTTCCTGGTCTACCTCCACTTCATAATACCCACTATTACATTCTGCATCCACCTTCAAGCCAAAACTTTCCAGCGCCTTCAAATGCGGCTCCACCGTACGCGTACCCAGTGAGCAACCGCCAGCATACGGAATTTGGAATCTTTTATATCTATGTAGTAGCGGCCCCAAAAACATAATAATTGAGCGCGTCCTTCTGGCCGCTTCTACATCCATCTCATCCAACTTCAATTCGTTGGGTGATATAATCTCAAGATCCCTGCGCCTATTTTGCCAACGACATTTCACGCCAACCGACTCCAAAACTTCAATAATTCTAAACACTTCTTCTATGCGTGCCACTCTGCGGAGCAAAGTTTTTCCTTCATTCAAAAGCGCTGCACAAAGTATTCCCACTGCGGCATTTTTTGATGTATTAATCGTAATTTCACCCGATAATTCCTTACCACCACGCACCACAAAACTTTGCGAAACCGTATCATTTACAGATAAGATTTGTTTACCAAGTGCTTCAGATAATTTCTTCACCATTTCTAGTGAAATATTCTGTCCACCTTTTTCTATTCTATGGATTGCCGACTGACTAGATCCTACCTCTCGCGCCAAATCTTCCTGTGTCCAACCTTTTTCTAACCTCAACCGCTCAATAGCTTCACCAATTACTTCTTGATAAGATTTTACTTTTTTCATATCACCATTATATCACAAACTGAATAATTACTAATTTTAAAATATGGTACAATTGTCTTATGAAAACTATACGAAATTTAGATTTAAAAGACAAAACCATACTAATGCGCGTTGATTACAACGTACCCTTAAAAAATGGCAAAGTCGCCGATGATTTACGTATTCGCTCTAGTTTGCCAACCATTAATTATCTCTTAGAAAAAGGCGCCAAGAAAATTATTCTACTTTCTCATCTCGGTCGCCCCGATGGCCAAGAAAATCTTGAGTTCTCACTTAGTCCAGTCGCTGACACGCTAAGAAAACTATTACCCGAGCAAAAGCATATCGGTTTTTATCCATTACCAGAAAAAGGCAAGTCTATTATCGACTACTATGATAAGCCAGACCTCAAGGTTATCCTCCTAGAAAACCTTCGCTTTGACCCCGGCGAAGAAGCCAACTCTCCCGAGTTCATTAAAAATATTATTGATAGCACTGGCGCCAACATCTATGTTCAGGATGGTTTCGCCGTAGTTCATCGCGCTCACGCCTCCACCGATGCGGTCGCCAAATTTCTTCCGATATATACTGGTTTTCTCGTAGAAAAAGAAGCAGAAAATCTCACCAAAGTTCTAGAAAACCCCGAGCATCCGGTACTATTAATTATCGGCGGCTCCAAAGTGGACGACAAACAACCTCTAATCGACAAATTTTCCACCATCGCCGATCAAATTTTTGTCGGTGGCAAAATCGCAGCCGATGGCTACAAAGCCAACAATCCCAAGATTTACGTATCGGAAGATTTTGATGAAGATGCATCTGGCGCCAAACTAGATATTGGGCCGGTTTCTACCGCTAAACTTGCTGATTACGTCAAAGATGCCAAAACTATCATCTGGAATGGCCTACTTGGAAAAGCCGAAGATCCAGCCTATGCCACTGCTTCCACTATCGCCGCCAAGCTAGTTGGCGAGAAAGAAGATGCCACCACCATCATCTGTGGCGGTGACACTACTGGATTTGTCGAAAACTTAATGAAAGACAATAAGGATTTATCTTATTCGCTCATTTCTACCGGTGGCGGCGCCGCGCTCGAATTCTTAGTCGGCAAAGAATTGCCCGGCCTAAAAGTAATTAAACGTGCCTAATTTTTATCGTATCAGTGCCAAATTTATTCTTATCACCAGAAACAATTACAGTTAGTAAGTCCTTTTCGCCATCTTTAGTCTTGATGTAGCCAGATTCTTTCAGTTCTTCTGCCAAATCGTAGCCAAAATCCTCCGAATACGACCGCACAAACGCCGAGTTTGCATAAGTTAGCGCCAATTGGTTTGCCACCCTAGTGTTTGAAGTCACGGATACGATTGGCAAGTTTGGCCGCTGTGCCGCCATCGTAGTAGCCGTCGCGCCAGATGCTGTCTGGCAAATAATCACATCCGCATTAATATCTTCTGCCAATCTAGCCGCAGCGTTGGAAATTGCATCATAGACCTCAGATTTCTCTCCTGCCGGCTTTTTTGAAATCGGCGCCAAGCGTGAATGATTTTGCGTGTACAAAATTACTTTCTTCATTGCTTTTACGGTTTCTAGTGGGTATTTGCCGTTGGCGGTCTCGTCCGAAAGCATTACTACATCAGCCCCCTGCACTACCGCAGTCGCCACGTCAGAAACCTCGGCCCTAGTAGGTTCCGGGTTATCCACCATCGAACTAAGCATCTGAGTTGCTACAATACAAAGCTTGCCATTCGCTCGACACATAGAAATCAGCTTTCTCTGAATAATCGGCACCACCTCGGCACCCGCTTCTACTGCCATATCGCCTCGCGCTACCATAATACCATCGGATGCTTTTACGATTTCCTCTAGATTTTTTTCACTCTCAATTGCTTTTTTAGTTTCAATTTTTGCGATTGCCTTTGCCGTAGAACCATACGACAACAAAATCTGTTTCAACTTTTCAATATCGCTCGCGCTTTGCACAAACGAAAGTGACACATAATCATAGTCGCAATTCGCGCCATATTCAATATCGGATAAATCTTTTGGAGTTAAGATATCGCCACCAAAATCCGTATCTGGCAAATTTAGTCCCTTCTTAGACATAATAAAGCCATCATTTAATATCTTCACTTTTATCGCCGTATCAGAAACTATTTCTACTACTTCGCTTTTTACTTTGCCATCAAACATTGATAATGGTTCGCCAATTTTTACTTTTTCAGCTAAGTTATACTGCACTGGCACTGTCATTCCACCATCATGCTCAAACTCTGCCGATTCCAAAATTACCTCATCGTCCACTTTCAGATCCAAGTGATTATCTTTTAGCATACCTAGTCTAATTTTTGGCCCTTGCAAATCCTGCAAAATCGCCACCGAACGACCTTTTTTCTTTGCCGCCTCACGTATCCATCTTATTTGCTGATCGCGCTCTTCATTAGAGCCATGTGAACAATTCAGCCTACAGCCATTCACTCCAGCCATAATTACATCTTCTACTAACTCGGGCGTATTCGTGGCGGGCCCAATTGTCGCCAAAATTTTTGTTCTCTTGAATAGTTTACTCATATATAATATATTACCATAAGTTTGATGTTTATGATAACATTAAACTATGAAAAAGCGCAAAGCGACCAAATTTACCCATCCACAAAAAATCGCCCTGGCTGCCATAAGTATTTCTATGTTTGTCGTATTTCTATCTATATTATCGTCCGTTCTGTTCTCGCCAGAGCGCACTACGAAGAACCTGCTCTCAAAACTCGCTTCCGAATATTACGAAAACTATTTCTACGCAAAATTCATAGACGCCAACCCATCTATCACCACAAAGGAACTAGAAGATATTTTGGGCAAATATCAAACATCCGGCCTCGCCGCCATTCCGCTCCGCCAATTACTACTTTATGATAATCAAAAGAATGCCGCTTCAGCGCCAAAGCTAGAAAAATACTGTGATACCAATAATACTTATATGAAATTTTATCCAGAACCACCATATTCTAAAACTTCCTACCGCACAGAATACTTCTACTCTTGCAATTTTGAATAAAATTGTTATAATTAATATATGGTCTCGTAGTATAACGGTTAGTACATCGGGTTTTCATCCCGACAACGCGGGTTCGACTCCCGCCGAGATCACCAAGAAAATAAAGAAGACCCTTTAGGGTCTTATTTATTTTCTTGTTATTTGGCGAGAGGCGAACCCGCAGGGTTCGCACCGAACGCCCCTTGGGACGCGTCCTAAGCGAAGCGAGGTTCCACCTCCCGCCACGTAGCGGGTTCGCCCGCCGTAGGTGGATAACCGAACGAAGTGAGGCTAACTCCCGCCGAAGTCTAGTCCCCACTACACGTACCATCAAACTGGCACTTATTCTCTTCCGTCACTTCAAAACGATAGAGTTCATTTCCGGCTTCATCGCTAAGTATATATATCGAACCCAAAATATCATCCCAGTTCTTAGACGCATCTATCCTCGCGCTAATCGTTTGCTGGTCAATATTTAATACTGCCTTAAAATCAAATACGTAAGTCGCGGCCAAATTATAACTATCATGCAAATAACTCACCCTAAATAGCTCGATATTCTTTTCTCTTGCGAATTCCTCTATTACATATTTAAGAACAACCCAATGCTGCACCGGCACCCCATCATCCACAATTTCGTTTTCCGCCACATAATAAATACTCGGTACACCATCCCCACCATTCGTTGGAGGTAAAAATGAAATCTCCGTTTGCGATGCTGGATCGTACTCGTACTTAATCATTTCATCATACGAATACGTACGGCTGGATAATAACTTAGATATTGATATCGCCACAAGCACAATCAAACTCGCAATAATGATTAGCGCCCCAACACCTAAAGGAGATTTAATAAAATCAAGTAACTTATTTCTTGTACCATTGCTATTCATTTTGATACCACCGTAAAAACTCCCTTATTGTGAGCAAAATAAGCATTAAGTAACGACTCTGGATCATATCTGTAATCATTCTCCGGATAATCGGAGCTATTAAACGTCAACCACATCCCGTCATCGGAACGACCACGAATAGCTATAAAATGCCCGCCACCGCCAATATTTGCCGTCAAGCCACACGCCTCGTCAGTGCAATACTCTACCGGATAACTACCCAAAGTAAAATACATCATGTTGCCTTTATCCAATTCACTATTTACATATTGGACACTCTCCTTAATATTGCTGCTACTGAACGACTCGCTAGGACCAGTCGCACTCAAGCCATATTCGCTAAAAATGTCTCTCATATATATACCATTGGTGCCGTTATTACAAATCTGCATTCTCCAACTCGTTCCATCTCTTTCTTTTATTTTATCCGCAACCATCCCAGGAGTCACTAACTGATCGGTTAATGCCGTGATAATCATGGCCGCAGACGAAGGACCACACCCGGAATCACCAATAGTGCCGCATGCATACGAATCATTACCCCAAGTAGCGCGTGCTACGCCATTTTCATAACCACCGCTCTGCAAGAAAAATGTAAAGCCATCTTTCGTACAGCCACCATCATATCCATTGTCTAGTTTAAAACAATTCCCGTGCAGTTTCGTCCCACACCCGGTGCCGCCAACACCTAATCCACCAGCCACATCTACCGGCAAACCTAACTCCCCATACGATTCCCAAGCACCCTCTCTAATATCCGTCCATCCACCCCAACCATTTTCCTGCACAAACTCATCCGTAGAGACATAACCGCCGGCTGGCAGATTCTCTGATATTGCTAATTCAGTAGAATTCTTCCATCCATGCTCTTTCATCTTATCTTGTATGGTCGTATTATTATACTTTCCCCCATCGCCACGTATAATATCCATCACTTCGTCGGTATAGCAAGCCGACTTCTTCCCGTCAACAGTTTCAACATAACAATAAGATTGCAGCATTTTATCTATACTATCTCTCAATTTGTTCTCGTATTCACTATTAGGCTCCAATTGCTTCAAACCATCAAGCGCGGCAGGATTCTTCTCTGGTCCAGCCCTTAAGTGATAGATGACGAAACCTAGCATCATTTTTGATATACTATCATAATAACTAAAATTATTTCCCTGACATTTCTCATCTTCACTCAAACATATATAGAACGGTTCGTGCTCCACCTCGTAGTGTTCCGTTTCACCAAACCATTTATCCCAAGTCAAGCCCATCATATTATAATAACCTTTACTTTTAGCTTTTTGATTCGGATAGTCTGGAGTCGCCTCTGTACCTGCACCGGATTCCGTAATCATTACAGCAAATGGCAACTCCCAAGGCACGCCATACCATCTCTGCAGGTTCATCGCAAAAAGAGCATATGCATCAAGCAACTTCCCTATCCTACAACCAACATCAGTTGCCGCACACCTATCCAGATCGTCCCACGTAATTTCTCCTCCATAACTCGCGCCACTGCACAAGCTAGTGCTCGCTCCCGGACAATAAAACAAGATATTGGCTTGCGAAAATTCATCCAACTTCTGGTTGGATAATTTACATTTTTCCGCCAGTACGCTATAAGTATTGAAAATTATTACCGAACCAACAATAATAGTCGACACTATAAACAATACGCCCCACGACCAGATCTTTCGTCCCCGCATTTTTATCATACCTATATTATACCACAATCATTATTATTTTATCAACGCCAAAAAATCTGCCTCGCTGATGGTTGCAATACCTAATTTCGCAGCCTTGTCCAATTTGGATTTACTCGGCTTTTCGCCTACAATTAGCGCTGTGGTATTTTTAGTTACCGATGAAGTCACCGTAGCGCCCAGCTCGCGTAGCTTCTCTTCCGCCTCTTCGCGCCCCATCGCCGCCAAAGTCCCGGTTACGATATAAGATTTTCCCTCTAATGGTAGGCCGCTTACATTCTCCGCCAATGGTCGCACCCCTAGCGCGTGAAGTTCGTTAAGTAACTTCGCATTATCTTCATCTGAAAACCACGCCAAAATCGCCTCGGCTACCGTTCCGCCAATATCCGACACCGATAGCAGTTCATCCTCCGTAGCATTGGCCAAATTCTCAATCGTGCCAAATTTTCGCGCCAAACTCACCGCTGTTTGCGCGCCCACATGCCTAATTCCTAGCGCCGTAATAAACCGCGCCAAAGTCGGTGTCTTAGAGCTAGCTATTGCACTCACTAGATTATGCGCCGAAAGCTCGCCAAACCTTTCTAATTTGGCAATATCCTCTTCGCGCAACCGATACAAATCCGCGATTGAATTTACCAGCCCCGCATCCACCAGCGCCACCACATTTTTCTCACCCAAACCTTCAATATTTAGCGCCGGTTTTGATGCGTAATATTCTATCGCCCGCTTCAAAATAAAATCCGACGACTCACCCTTCACCCGGTAAACCACCTCGCCCTCCGGCCGCTCAAATTCTAGCTCTGGATATTGTTTTTTCAGCGCCTTTTCATAGTTAAACGGCTCGGTTCCTTCTGGTCGTAAACTCACCAAAACCTCTTTTACCTGCGGAATAATATCACCAGCCTTGTAAATAATTACCGTATCACCAATCCGCACATCCAGCCTCGCAATCTCATCTGCATTATGCAGTGAAGCGTGTCGCACCGTAGTCCCCGCCACCTCCACCGGGTCTAGAATCGCCACTGGCGTAGCCGCACCGGTCCGGCCTAGCGAAATCACAATATCGCGCACTCTTGTCGTAGATTCTTCCGCCGGAAACTTAAACGCCACCGCGCCGCGCGGAGTCTTCCCCACAATTCCAAGCTCATCATAAATCTTACGGTCGTTGATTTTTATCACCATGCCATCCGTATTAAATGGCAAACTTTTCCGATATTCATCTAGCTTAGCAATATATTTAAATAATTTTTCTTTCTCGTTGGCCGCAAAGACTTTATCCTCACCCGAAGTCTGAAACCCAAGCTTACGGAGCATCTCATAAGCTTCTTTATGGGTCGGCAAATTTGGTGTTACTAAATCATACGCGATAAACTTTAGTGGCCGACTTGCCGCCACCTTCGGATCTAATTGCCTTATCGACCCCGCAGCCAAATTCCGCGGATTCGCAAACTCCCCCTTAAGTTTCTCAAAGTCCTTTTTGAAGATTACAATCTCCCCACGAATCTCAACTAAACCTAAAACATCTTCTTTGGGCATTTCGGAGCGCGGCAGCGCGAGAGTTAGCGCCGGCCGCCCGTGGCGACGGGCCGGCCGGACGCGGCCCAAAGAAGATAGTTTTAGGTTTAGTGGAACATTCTGAATCGTCTTTACATTCAAAGTCACATCTTCGCCAACTAGTCCATCTCCACGCGTTACCGCCTGATAAAAAACTCCATCGCGATATTTCAGCGAACACGCCAGCCCATCCATCTTAATATCCGTAAAAAACTCCGCAATCTTACCGCCCGGAATTAGCTTCTCATTTCTAGTAATCCAATCTTCAATTTCCTGCCTAGAAAACACATCCGCCAGGCTAATCATCCTTTTTTCGTGCGCCACTTTCGCAAATTTATCCAGCGGCTTTCCGGCTACGCGCTGAGTCGGCGAATCCGGCGTGATCAAATCCGGATATTCCGCCTCCAACTGCGCTAACTCATGCTTCAACGAATCCGCCGCTGCCTCGCTCATGGTCGACTCATCTAGCACATGATAATGATACCGATAATCATTAATCAGCTCGCGCAGTTTAATGATTCTTTTTTCGGCTTCACTTTTCTTCATAGCCAAGCATCCAACGGTAATATAAATACATATACGTCGTCACGTAAATACCAGTAAAGCAAGTCATAGTAGTAAGACAAATCGGCACAAACGGTATTCCTGCTGTCCATTCAAATGTCTTCATCCATAAGTCAAACAAAATCAACGGCAACATTATAATTACCCACACAATCGCTAGTGTAATAAGTAGCGCGATAAGCCTCAAAACAAATCTTACCCTTCGCCCCATCATTAATTCCGAAGCCGTACTAAGCGCCCGCATCGGGTAAAGCCCCGGCGCACTCACCGCTACAAATGCCATCAAAGAGCTAGAAAGTAAATACCCGGACAGTAGCAACATTAGTGCTGCAAAAATGAAAAATACCAACGCGTAAAACGGTGTCGCCAAAAACTCAGTTTGTACCGCAGCAGAATAAACCACGATCAAAATGAAAATCGGTACACATTGTATTACTGCTACCACGAACACTACGAATGTAGAAATAAGTGGCGTCATCGCATTATAAAGACCATCACGTAACTTCACTTTGTGGCCCGCTAGCCGATGCCTCAACAAAAATATTGTCGTCAGCCAAATAATTAAGAATATAATCACCCCAAACACCATCGCTGCCTCCGAAGAATCACCAGAAAGCCCGCCAGTAGTCACAGTAGAAATAAGGAGTAGTCCCGCCTTTGCTACATTACCAATATCGCCACCCGCAATTTGCGTACTAGTATCATCTAGGATATCCTGAAATTGCATATAATTCGACTCACTCATTATGCCAACAAAGACAACATTTAGCAAAATAACAATCACTAGCAGCGGCAAAAACAACTTCCAGTTCTTGAAAATAATTTTAAAACTAGCAAAAATATGATACATAATCCCCGGTACTTCTAACTCGCGCTTATAATCCTCCCGATACGAGCGCCGAAAAGACTTGTGCGGCGATTTGGGTAGTAGCTTCTTCCTTTTAGAACGTTTTTTTGCCATGCTCGAGTCTTTCTATCCGTTTTTCGATCGGCGGATGCGAACTAAGTAGATTACTAAAAAACCCCTTTTTCAAAGGATTATTAATATACATCGCTTCAGTGGCAATATTTTGACTTTTCATTGGCTGCGAATGAGCTTGAAGTTTTTTAAGCGCCGCGATCATACCCTCTGGATAACGCGTAATATGGGCAGCTGAAGCATCAGCTAAATATTCTCGCTGCCTAGAAACAGCCATCTGCGCAATACTAGCCACCAGCGGCGACAAAATAGCCGCAACTATTACAAATGCATACCCTATTGGGCTACCTTCGTTATCGCGCCTACGATTTCCGTAAAACATCATCCGAAACGCCAAATCAGAAATCACACCCACCACGCATACCAATCCAAACACAATCATTGATACTCGAATATCGTAATTCTTTACATGGGACATCTCGTGCGCCATCACTGCAGTCAATTCTTTGTCATCCATGATATCAATTAGTCCAGTTGTAGCCGCTACTGCCGCATGCTTCGGATCGCGGCCAGTCGCAAACGCATTTGGCGCTTTATCATCAATGACATACACTTTGGGCATCGGTAGCCCTGTCGTAATTGACAAATTTTCCACAATATTATACAATCGTGGATTATCCTTTTTTTGAATTTCCTTCGCACCAGTCATCGCCATTGTTAACGACCCAGCTGCAAAATATTGAATTACGGCATAAATTATTGCACCTATAATCGCCCAGACTGCAAGCCAGGGGTCGTTGTAGGCCCACGCGAAAAGCGCGGCTATGCCACCAATTAGCACTACGAACACCGCAATGATACCTACAGTCCTACGTTTATTTTCCGCTATCTGCTTATACATTTATTATAACCTCTCGTTTTTAAAACATAACTCGGCATTTAACAGGGGAAGAAAAAATCTTAACCTTAAGTTTTTAAAACTTAACTTCTGGAGCCTTTTCAATTTTCGCACGCTCTGCTTCAACAACTTCAAAGTAATCGCGCTTTTTGAAATGACCAACTAGCTTATTAATAATGTTAGTTGGGAAAGTTTTGATTTTAGTATTCAAATCTTTGGCGCCAGAATTATAAAATCTACGCGCAGCCTGAATTTTATCCTCTACATCCTGAAGCTGAATTTGCAAAGTCTTGAAATTTTCGTTGGCTTTAAGCTCTGGATAAGCCTCAGCGATTGCAAACAATCGGCCAAGTGCACCTTGCATGGCATTTTCAGCATCTGCAGCTTGTTTCACAGTCTTGGCACCCATTGCCGCAGTACGAGCTTCCGTTACCATCGCAAAAGTTTCTTTCTCATGCTTAGCGTAACCCTTTACGGTTTCAACTACATTTGGGATTAGGTCTGCACGATATTTGAGCTGCACCGTAATATCACTCCATGCCTCATTCACACGCTCGTTTAGTCTGACTAAGCCATTATACGCGCTTGCGATAATTAGACCCAGTACAACCACTACGGCCACGATTGCTATTAATATAATTCCAATTGTAGGCATTTCTTTCTCCTTTTAATTTATATAACCATTATAGCACGTTTTTTTACACAAAAATCAAAATCTGTGGTATAATAAAAATACTGTGCGAGCGTAGCTCAGTTGTTTAGAGCGCTTCCTTGCCAAGGAAGAGGTCGAGAGTTAGAGTCTCTTCGCTCGCACCATTTTTGTTCCAGAAAAAGGGCTAATAACAAAAATGTGTGTATGCTAATGCTTGTAAATATTACTCCTTAATTGTTTAGTAATACAAAAAGAGCCACATTAGTGGCTCTTTTCTGTTACTCTAGTATTTGAAGTAAACAGGAGTAACTAATGTGAACAG
>JAFWIY010000019.1 GCA_017514675.1 Candidatus Saccharimonadota bacterium
ACTATCTAGAGAGTGAATCACTAAAGAAAATGGATGATAGAATTCTAAACTATATTGACTATTATAACTACCATAGGATACACTTAAGTTTAAGTTATAGGACTCCTGCCGAAATGTTGCATAGGTTGTGAAAGTTATATGGGACTCAAGTTCGTTGTAGTAAGATCAACTTCATTACTTGCTATACCCTTCTAGAGTCACATTAATCGCAATCTCATTGCCTTCCCGCACCACGGTTAGCTGCACCGTATCGCCCGGCTTATACTCGCCAAGCAAGGAAGATAGCGACCCGGCCGCACCGATTTTTACACCATTTACCGCCGTAACGATGTCTTTGTCACGCATACCAGCCTTCGCCGCCGGACTACCAGCCACAATCGCCGAATAATTAGAGGGGCTATAAATATACACCCCGGTATTTACCGGTAAATTATAAGCCTTCGCCACCGCCGGTGTAATTTCGGTAGAATACACCCCTAGATAGGTTCGCTCAGCCTTACCCGACTCCATCAGCTGTGATAGCATCCCCTTCACACTAGAAATCGGAATCGCAAACCCCATATTTTCGGCCGTAGAAGAAGTCGCGGTATTGATACCAATCACCTCGCCTGCTGCATTCACTAGCGGCCCACCCGAGTTACCAGAATTAATCGCCGCATCAGTTTGAATCATATCAGATAGCGACTCGGTCAAGCTCCCAGTGCTATCAGAAGCCGTCACCGAACGCCCAGTCCCCGAAATAATACCAGATGTCACAGAATTTTGGTACTCGCCCAACGCATTACCAATCGCAATCACTTGCTGACCAACCTGAATGGTCTTAGAGTTGCCCAGTGTCGCCGCCGGCAAATCAGATACGCCATCAATCTTCAAAAACGCAATATCATTTAGTGGATCAGTCGCCACCACGGCAACATTTTCATAAATTGTACCATCGTCTAACACCACATTAATCTCGCTCGCGCCACCAACCACATGCTTATTCGTCAAAATATAACCATCTGGCGATACAATCACGCCAGTCCCCGCCGCCGCCGAATTATAATCCCCAAACATGCTCCTAGTTCTAGTCGAAGAAACAATCGATACTACACTTTTGGATACTTTGTCGGCAATATCAGCGATTGAACCCTCTACAAAATTCGCCGAATTGCCATCCGCGCCACCACCTAGAAAAGTAATCGGCGTGGAAGCCTTATTGTAACCAATCCAGCCAAGAACAGCACCGCTCGCACCGAACAAAAGTGCAACAAACGAGATCGCCAATGCCACACCATTGCCGCCACGTCTTTCTGTCGGCTTCGCTGCCGGTATTATATTTTCTACCTTACCCTTTTCTTCCATATACCTCCTTTAAATATTAAATATCGGGTTACTAAACCATAAAACAATTACGCCAATCAAAATCGCGCCAAAAACCACTGGCGCCAAAATATGCTTAAACCGAAAATCATCCTGATAAGTAATCATCGCCTGCCGCGCATAATTATACACAAACGCAAAGATCGTCAAAATAATTGCAATCTGCGGTATCCGAATACCGCTATCTCCATAAGTATAGATAATCGACCACGAGTGACAAAGCCAAGCGATTTCAGCAAAGACTAACCCGCAAATGAGTGTAGTTAACGTGTAATCCTTGTCGTTACTCTGTGCAAGCACATGACGACTCGCGGCATAGCCAATCAAAAATGCAAAAATAACCAACAGTACTACATCATGATTCGAAGTAGCAATTGAAGCCGCCGAAATACCTAAAAACACCGCAATAAGAGACTGCGCCAAAGTCGCCTGTTCAGATGAAAGTGGCTTAATAAATAGCAGCCACACCGAATAAAACACCATCAAGAGAAAATGCACTGCCAGTAGCGATGCCCCAGCGTAATACGAAAGCAGCACCACACTCACCCCTACAATCAAATCCACCAAATTAGACTTAATATTTAGCCACAAATACCGCGACCGCACCGCAAATACTCGCCACTTAGATATCGCTACCAAAATCAACCCTAAAATCGGACTACCAGAAAGCACCGTAATTAACACCGACCCCACACCGAGCAGAATATTCAAAAAAACATGCACCGAATTACTTAGAGCATTCCTAGATTTAATCGCAAATTTATACTCTGACATACATATATTATAACAAATTCTTCAAAAAAAGCTTAAAAATGATATAATCGTGTTTATGGAAGCTAAGTTTTTTCAAAAACATCCGCTAGTCAAAGATTTGCTCAGCCTCGGATTATTTATTGTTGCGATTATTCTGGGCACTTTGTTTCTAAATACTTATATCTACCGCTCTTACAATGTAGTCGGTGGCAGCATGGAAAACACCCTTCACGAAAGTGACCGCGTGATTGTCAACCGCGCCGCCGTATCTTGGGCGCACTTTATCGGTGAGGAATATGTGCCGGAGCGCGGGCAGATTATTGTTTTTCTAAACGAAGATGAAGCCAAAGTCAAAGAGTATCAAGCCCAGGGTATTGAGCACCCCATGACCTGCACCGTACCATCTAACATCAACGACCAATATATCATCAAGCGCGTTATCGCCTTCCCGGGTGAGCGTGTAGTAGTAAAAGATGGCGTGATGACCATTTATAACGAAGAACACCCCGATGGCTTTATTTATGATACTGAGTGGCGCACCTCTGATACTGATGGGCCCAAAGAACACACTTCTGGCGAAGTAGATATGACTATTCCTCAGGGTGAACTCTTTGTTTCTGGCGACAACCGCGAAGGCTCTCATTCTTGGGATTCTCGCAACGGCCTCGGCACTGTACCATACTGCCGCATCATCGGCCCAGTAGTGTTGAGACTGTTCCCGTTAGATAAAATTAGGTTGTTCTAAACTTCGCCAATTAATTTTACTGACTCTGCTTCGGGAAGCTCTTCTACAGATTTGAGCTTGCGCTCAATTTGGCGCGAAGTGGTTTTAGCGGATTCAATTTTATTGGCAGACTCTTGAAGTTTTTTCTGAACGCCTTCAAGTAGATCGCCAAACTTACCAAACTGCGCCTTCACCGCGCCTAGCACCTGCCAAACTTCGGCCGAACGTTTTTCAATCGCCACCGTGCGAAAACCCATCAAAAGCCCCGACAACATCACTGGCAAAGTAGACGGCGAAGCAATCGTAATATTATGTTTCTTACGCACTTCGTCCGACAGCCCCGGAATCCGAATAATCTCCGCATAAAGACTCTCGGTCGGCACAAACATAATCCCAAAATCTGTAGTTTTAGGCGGGTCAATGTATTTCCCGGCAATTTTCTTAGCCTGCTCTTTTACATCGGTCGCTAAAGCCTTTTGATAAGTAACAATATCCGCCTTATCACCATTGTCGTAGGCAGAAATCAAGCGCGAATAATTCTCTACCGGAAACTTGGAGTCAATCGGAAGATACACGTTATCTTCTTTGCCCGGCATTTTAATTGCAAATTCCACGCGATCGTTTGAACCTTGCTTGGTAATAATGTTCTCCTCATATTGTGATTTATTCAGGGTATCTTCAATAATCGCACCTAGCTGCACTTCGCCATAAATCCCGCGAGTTTTTACACCCTCCATCACTTTCTTGAGGTCGCCTACGCCAGTAGCTAGATTTTTCATCTCGCCTAGCCCCTGATAAACTTGCGTTAGTTGTGTAGAGATGGACTTAAAACTCTCATTAAAGCGTTTTTCTACGCTGGCTTTTAATTTCTCATCCACCGTTTCGCGCATTTCTTCCAACTTTTTTTCGTTACCACTTTGCAATCTCTCTAAATTCTCACTAATCTCCTTGCGATTCTCGCGGAAATTCCGATCAATCGCCGGATTGATTTTATTTACTTCGCCTTCTACCCGAATTAGCCGCTCCTCCATTCCCTTAAAATCGCTAGAGATTTCCACTTTCGGCTTTCTCAAAATCAAAACCACCAACAATATAATTATCACCCCCATTAGAACCATTAACACTATATCCATAAAAAAATTATACCATACAAACAATAGTATGGTATAATTATCCTATTGCCGCTAGCCCCTTGTGGCGCTACGACATGAAATGCCGACTTAGCTCAGCTGGTAGAGCAACGGTTTTGTAAACCGTAGGTCGTCGGTTCAAACCCGACAGTCGGCTCCACGAGAGAAAACAAAAGAGAGCATTTATGCTCTCGCTTTGTTTTCCGAGTGGAGCAAGTGTACGAAGTACACACGGCTCCATTTTTATATCGCCGTATACCCACCATCCACCGGCAAAATCACGCCGGTTACATAGCGCGACTCTTCACTAGCCAGAAATACTGCCGCCGCATCAAGCTCTCCCTCTTTGCCATAACGCCGCATAGGCACGTGAGTTTTCGCAAATTCCTGGAAAGTTTCCGTGTCAAGCACATCGGTTGTAAGTTCAGTATAAAAATACCCTGGGCAAATCGCATTGCAAGTAATCCCATCTGTCGCGAGCTCCGCCGCTACCGCCCGCGTAAAGTTCACCACTGCGCCCTTTGAAGTATGGTAAGCGATAGTTGGGATTTCGGTATTACCCACCATCCCATAAATCGAGGCAATATTAATAATCCGCCCGTATTTATTCTTTTTCATAATCGCGCCAAACGCCCGTGTCATCTTAAATACACTAGTCTCATCCGTATCAATCGTGAAATCCCATTCTTCATCTGTCATATCAAGAACACCATTATTCTTGGCCGAACCCGCGCAGTTTAGCAAAATATCAACTTTGCCAAATTCTTTCTCTACTTCAGCCGCTGCTTTATTTACATCCTCGGTTGAAGTTACATCACATTTTATCGCGATCACTTTTTTCGCGCCGGCTTCAATTAACTTCGGCTTGAACTCCTCTAGCCGTTCAACGCGCCGCGCCAAAATCGCGAGATCCGCGCCTTGCCTGGCAAACGCCAAAGCCATCTGTTGGCCTAGTCCACTTGAAGCGCCTGAAACTACCGCCACTCTTCCTTTTAAATCAAACATAATTCCTCCTTTTAGTTATCGTTCTCTAATTATAACAAAATCTATGCTAAAATAAAATAATGAACAAAGATCGTAGTAAAATTATTATCAAATCTGGCTGGCTGTTTATTTTGACTAATTTTTTACTCGCCGGTATCAACGTCGCTATCGGATTTTTATCTAATTCTATCGCAATTCTCTCCGATGCTCTGCATAGTTTAATTGATGCGATTTCTGGCTTTCTAGTTATTATTAGTGAAAAATTCGCCGAGTCCAAAAAATTTAATAAAAAACGCGAGCAAATTGAACGCTACGCTACCGTCCTCATTGCTATGATCATTCTTGCTACTGGCTCACATGTCCTTCACGAAGCCATTGAAAAAATTGTCGAGCCCGAAGAAGTTGATTACTCCATACCCGTAATGATTATTCTAGTTGTCAGCATTGTTGCAAAACTTTTACTTGCACTCTATCTAAAAAAGCAGGGGAAAAATTACAAATCAAAGGTCCTGCTTGCTTCCGGCGCCGAAACCATGAACGACATGTTAATTTCCGTTGCGGTTTTAATTTCGGCTCTGATTTATCTCATCTGGAAAGTCGATTTCGAAGCTTATATCAGTATCTTTATCGCGCTAATTATTTTTAAAATCGGTCTGGAGTTTATTTTCCCACATATTTCTAGCCACCACCATCACCACCTCGAACAAAACCCTGACCACGATCATTGCCAGAAATAAAAATGGAGCCGCGAACGAGATTTGAACTCGTGACCTCATCCTTACCATGGATGCGCTCTACCAACTGAGCTATCGCGGCACACTATACATTATACCACATAATTATTAGACGCAATAGTAAATCTGCCAAACCAAAACCAACTAGACCCAACCCTAACCTTGACAATTACTACCATCTGTGATATAATAGAATAAGGTGGCCTTTGCCACTATATTTTTATTCTGGAGGTGTCGGTATGAAATATTCCGAAAATTGGCGAGACGAACTAAGAGAGGAATACGAACGACTATTTGTTGTTTATCAAGAACTTCAAGAAGCCTACAAGAAAGGCAAAAGATTATGCGACAAACCACCTAAGCCCTCTCAACCATTAGTTTATACTGATGGCGACCCACTAAGCCAAATGTTCATTTCTTGCATTGAAGCATATGCAATGACCAAAGACATACGTCGTCGAGCCTTTGCGGCACAAGAAGCCGACTAACCAAACCCCGCGCCAAGCGCGGGGTTTTACCATTTTTTCTTACCACAATCTTTTTCATTATTTACAATTACAGCAACTTTAGCCTAATACCAAGCACCCCAAATTCGGCTTGCTTTTCTGGTGTATAAAATTCAGATAATACGTCAAGTAATTCTTGTTTTGTCATAGACTTATCGGCAAGTATTGAAATATCAAAATCTTCAAATAAGTCATTAAAAGAATTGTATCTAAGAAGTCCAATAACTTCTGCTTTAAATTTGTCGTCTTCTGACTTAGCAAATTCAATAGTATCGCCAAGTTCTATTTGTTGACGCTTTTCATCAAAAAGACGAAGCTCGATGCGTTTTGTGCCATCTTTGATGAAGTCAAAGTATTTTGGTTGTAAATTCATTTCGTGTGTTTTCATATTTACATTATATTACAGAAATAGTGGGAACGACCCTTACTGGGCTAACTTCAGCAGCAGAAAAGTTCAATAATGGTACATTAGAAGACAAAAAGCAGGTTTTATTTGCACTTGGTTCGAATGGAGCGAAGCGACATCCCTACCCCATTTTAACAGATGAAAGATTAAGCTTAGAAGAATACTTCTGGTTACAACAGATAAAGAAAGACAAGCAGATTCTAATAGATAAGCTCGAAAAGGTTCGGACCGCCTCACAACAGATGAAAAACGCCTCTTAAAGAGGCTGTTTATCGGGCTAATAACAAAAATGTGTGTATGCTAATGCTTGTAAATATTACTCCTTAATTGTTTAGTAATACAAAAAGAGCCACATTAGTGGCTCTTTTCTGTTACTCTAGTATTTGAAGTAAACAGGAGTAACTAATGTGAACAG
>JAFWIY010000020.1 GCA_017514675.1 Candidatus Saccharimonadota bacterium
CTGTTCACATTAGTTACTCCTGTTTACTTCAAATACTAGAGTAACAGAAAAGAGCCACTAATGTGGCTCTTTTTGTATTACTAAACAATTAAGGAGTAATATTTACAAGCATTAGCATACACACATTTTTGTTATTAGCCCCCATAAACCAAATGGAACACTCGCCATGGAGTGTTCTGAACTTCATTTACTGCAGTAGGCGGTTGAGCCGACCGGAGCGAGTGCTCCATGCGGGGATCAACTCTTTACCCACTATGTCAGAGCAGACCTACGACAGTTTTGAAATTCAGAACAATTTAATTATATAAAAAAATAAGCGATTAGTAAAGTTTTTCTTATTGTGCTTTTGATGAGTTAAACCTCTCATAAATGTGGAGGTTAAATTGGGTCTGGTTTAATTTTCTGTTATAATAGTATTATGCATAAGGTTAAATCTGCGATTTACTTGGTGGTTTTCTTGCTAGTGACAGTGGGGATGGGAGTGAGTGTGTATTTTAGCATTGAGGGCGAGCGGCAGGCGGATTATGTGGTGGAAACCAATGCGTTTTTTGCACCGTTTGAGTTTTATGAAAATCGGCAAATTGTGGGGGTGGATGTAGAAATTGTGAACCGCGTAGCGGAAAAATTGAACAAAACTATCCAGATTAAGAATGTGGAATTTGATGTGATTATTGACAATGTGGAGGCGGGCAAAATTGCCGATGCGGGAGCGGCGGGGCTGACCATCACGCCGGCTAGAGCGGAGAAGGTGAATTTTACGGTTCCCTATTATAATTCGGTGCAGTATGTGATTTTTAGTCGCAACGCGCCGCCGGCACTTAGAGATGACCACATCGTGTGGGAAGCGCTAGCCGGAACAACGGTCGGCTCGCAGATTGGTAGCACAGGGTATATCTTCGTGGAAGATGAAATTAAAAATGGCGTGCTAATGGATAGTGGAACGACTATTAAGGGCATAGATTCGCACCAGCTGGCAGCGGATGCGATTTTGGCGCATATTATAGACTACGCGGTGGCGGATGAACTCGCCGCGAAATTTATCGTAGAGAAAAACCCGGAGCTAGGAGCTTTGCCGCTATATTATTCGGGTGCGACTAGAGAGGAAGATTATCCAGTGGAGGAAGCTTATGCGATTGCAGTGAATAAGGAGCGGGGCGAACTCTTAGAGGCCTTTAACGAGGTGTTGGCCGAGATGCTAACCGAAAACGCAGATGGTGAAACTGAAATTGACCGCCTAGTATTAAAATATATGGGATTTAATAATGATGGGGCGAATTAATAATGAGAGGTGGTTTTAATAATGGGTGAGTTTTTTAATAAAATTGGGGAGCTGTTTAGTACGCCGGCGTATATTGATTCCCTGCTGCATGGATTTTTACTGACCCTACAGATTTCGTATTTTGCACTGCTGATTGGCGTGGTGCTTGGGACTGTGATTGCTTTGGTAGAGACAGCGCGAAAATCAAAATGGATGGTAGTGCCGAAATTTATCTGCCGGGTGTATGTGACAATTATTCGCGGGACACCGATGGCCTTACAGCTGTTTATTATGTTCTTTGTGATTTTTGCGATTAAGAGATTCCCGAGTATTATTACGGCGATACTGGCTTTTGGGCTGAATTCGGCGGCTTATACGGCGGAGGTGATTCGGAGTGGGATTTTGTCGGTAGACAAGGGACAAACCGAAGCGGGGCTAGCACTGGGTTTAAGACCATCTACGATTTTTATGCGGATTGTGGCGCCGCAAGCGATTAAAAATATGGTTCCGGCGCTAGGTAATGAAATTATTACGGTGATAAAGGAGACCGCGATCGTGAGTATGGTGGGAATGTATGATCTTAATATGGCAGCTAAAGATATTGGTTCCGGACAGAATATGGCGAGTTATATCGTGCCGATGGTGGTGGCTGGGGTGTTCTACCTCGCAACGATTTATTTGATTATTTTTATTGTGAAGCGAATAGAGAAAAATTTAAGAAAAAGTGACCTAAGGGTGGAGAAGTAATGGAAAACAATACGGATTTAGTGATAAAAAATTTGCACAAAAGCTTTGGCAAAAATAAGGTGTTAAATGGAATTAATTTTGAGCTAAAAGAAGGCGAGCGGGTGGTGGTGCTGGGGCCATCGGGGTCGGGAAAGTCTACGTTTCTGCGCTGTATCAACTGGATGGAGGAGCCAACCGCGGGTGAAATTTACCTAGACGGCACACTGGTGACTGAAAAAAATGTTCGTAAGGTACGGCGGAATATCGGGATGGTGTTTCAGCATTTTAATCTGATAAATAACCTGACCGTGATGGAAAATTTGACACTGGCGCCGGTGAAACTAAAAGTGATGAAGCGCGCGGCGGCGGAAAAAAGAGCGATGGAGCTTTTGCGACATATTGGACTAACGAGCAAAGCCAACGCCTACCCCGCTTCCCTGTCGGGTGGGCAAAAGCAGCGCGTGGCGATTATCCGGGCAATGATGATGTCGCCAGAGGTTTTGCTATTTGATGAGCCGACCTCGGCGCTAGACCCGGAGTCGATTGGTGATGTATTGTCACTAATTCGGGAACTTGCAGAGCAAGGGATGACTATTATAATAGTGACACATGAGATGAATTTTGCCAAAGAGATTGCGACAAGGATTGTGTTTATAGATAAGGGTAAAATTATTGAGGAAGGCACGCCGCGAGAATTTTTTGAGAAACCAAAAACTCCCAGAGTGCGGGAGTTTTTGGAAAAAGTACTTTAACGAGTGTATTTTTCGTTAAGGTCGCTGTAGTCGTAGAGCTCGTTGGCGTTGAACCAGAGATCAATTTCCTTTTGGGCTTCTTCAAGAGAGCCGGAAGCGTGAACGAGGTTTGGCACGCCGACACCCTTGGCATCGGAATAACCAAAGGACATGTGCGAGAAATCGCCACGTATGGTGCCCATTTCCGCTGACTTTGGCTCGGTAGGGCCAACAATCTTGCGGACCAAAGGCTGAGCCTCGACACCCTCTAAGACCATTGCAATCACCGGGCCGCTCATCATGTATTCAACATTGTAGCGGAAAGCAGTCTCGCCACGGCGAGTAATCATCTGACCGATGTCTTCGTAGTGTTGGCGATAGAGCTTCTCCTCTGGCATGACCATTTTCATACCGATAATCTTGAGGCCGACACGTTCAAACCTTTGAACAATCTCGCCGATGATGCCGCGCTGAACGGTATCAGGCTTAAGCACTACGAGGGTGCGCTGAATAAAATCTTTTTCTTTTGCCATATAATTCTCCTTTTTGTAATTATATCATATTATAATAGAGTTATGGATTTATATGAACTGATAAATGATTTTTTGGAACACCTAGAGATTGAAGCGGGACGAAGTAAAAAGACCGTGGAAAATTATCGGCTGTATCTAGAGAGGTTTGCTTCGATTGCGGAGGAGATTTTACAAAAAGACCAAATTAAAGCTGGAGATATCGATAAAGAACTTTTGCGGAAGTTTCGTTTGAAGCTAAATCGCTACGGCTCAGAAATGGGCGGCGATGATTTAAAGGCGATTACGCAGGCGTATCATTTGATTGCGCTACGTGGATTTTTGAAATATTTGGCACGGCGGGAAATTCGCTCACTGGACCCGTCGCTGGTGGATTTGCCGCGGGTAACTAGAAAACAAGTGACCTTCTTGCACTTTGATGAGGTGGAAGATATGTTGGAGCAGATTGATCTTTCTACGGAGTCGGGGCTGAGGGATCGGGCGATAATTGAACTATTATACTCTGGGGGTTTACGAGTTTCGGAACTGGTGGGGCTAGATCGCAGCTCAATCAATTTGGAGCGGCGGGAGTTTATGGTACGCGGTAAAGGTTCTAAAGATCGACCGATTTTTATTAGTCAGTCGGCAGCAGACCGAGTGCAAGATTATCTAGATGCTAGGACCGATTCCCTGCCGGCGCTGTTTTTGAATAATTCGCGCAATCTCCAAGCGGCGGATACTTCGGGAAATTATCGCCGGATGACCACGCGCAGTGTAGAGAGGATTGTAGAAAAATACGCGCGGCTGGCCGGGATTACTAAGCACGTATCGCCGCATACTTTAAGGCATTCTTTTGCGACCGATCTTCTAATGAACGGGGCGGATCTTCGCAGTGTGCAGTCAATGCTAGGACACGCGGATATTTCTACCACGCAAATTTATACGCATGTCACTGATGCACACCTAAAAGAAATTCACGAGAAGTTCCATAGTGAGACGAAGTAGTTATTATTTGAAGACCTTGGGGTTGTAGAGACGGATTAGTGTGGAGATCGACGATGGGCGATCGGCATTTGAGCCATACCAGCAGGTGCGAATATAAAAATCGTAAAAGGCAGACTCTGATTTGCAGTTTTTGTTGTTGCAAATGATAGTAGTTTGTTTATCTTTAACTGGTACAATATAAATCCCCTCGACTCTAGAAATTTTTCCTGACTCGGCAGAAATAAGGCTGCTCGCGTCGGCTTCTTTGTAAATGATCCTCGGGAATGTCTGTGCCTGACGGAACGTTGGGTTGAGTGAAGCGTCGCTTTTGGCCTTAACAAGACCGTCGTCGCTATCGAGTTTATTGGGATTTAAAACAAAGGCATTCTGCTTGGCGATATTATTATCTCCAGTATATAACTCGGAGCAAGTATCTGGGTAATATTGCGTAATACTCATACTCGGATCATTGGCATTCTCGACTATTTCGTCCCATATTTTAACAAATTGCGTATTGTCGGCTTCGCCGTGGTTGGTATATGCTGTGTGAATGAAGCGAAGCGTTTCGGCTTGGACGTCGATCTCCTCGCGAGCTAGGGTAGTCTCTAGAGCAGTTTGGGCGTTTGAGGTGCCAGCACTCATGACCGAGACGACAGCGATAGCAATCATAGAAAAAATCCCGACCGCTAGCGTGACTTCAATTAGAGTATCGCCCTTTCTTACCATAAGCTTATTATATCACACTCAAGAAAAAGTTGGCAAATGTAGCGGTGATGATATAAGCTGCCACTAGAAACGGGCCGAAGTGAATTTTTTTGGTTTTTTTGATGAATGGGAGCATTACGAGGCAGGCGAGAAGGTTGGAGATAAACAATACAATAAGACAGAGCCATGGGTGGCCTAAGGCGATAGCAATGGCGAGCCCGAGAATCCAGTCGCCGTCGCCAACCCATTTTCCTCTTGGGACTTTGTAGAGTATGAAATATAGACCGCCAAGAACAGCGATTGATAAACCGAGATCGCCAAGATGAAGACCGAGATTTTGCCAACCAGAAAAACTGGTCCATTCTCGCAGGATTACTATAATTATAGCACAGATTATAGAGAAAGTCAAGCATAAGCTGGGTAGCTCCCCGTAAAGACCGTCGTAGATAGCGAGAAAACCGAGGCTAGAAACGAAGACTAGACTAAGAATAAAGATAATCCAGACTAATGGCATGGGCAACTCCGGGCTGATTGTAGTGCCGATAGCGACAAAGCTTAGCGCCATAAGGATTTCAGAGGTGATTTCGGCGAGGCCAATTTTTTTGCGACACTTGCGACACCTGCCCTTTAAAATGAACCACGAAATGATAGGGAGATTGTCGTACCATTTGAGCTGGTAGCGGCATTTGGGGCAAACCGAACGCTGGCCGAGAGGTTTTTCCCCCTTTTCTTTGAGACGCAGGCGGCGAGCTTGGCAGCACAGAAACGATCCCACGCAGGCGCCGAGCACAAAGAGGAAGACCAGAAAGATTGCTTGCATATTTATATCATACCATGATAGGCTTGAATTTTAAGAGAAATCGCTTATAATTAACCATAAGGAGAATATATGAAAAGAAAAAGTGGGTTTACTATTATTGAAGTGTCGCTAGTGTTGGCGATTGCGGGTATGATTTTACTGATGGTGTTTATCGCACTCCCGGCTTTACAGAGGTCGTCGCGCGATACAGAGAGGCGTGAGGATATGATGACTCTAATCAGTGAGATTAAGAAATACCAGAGCAACAACCGTGGTTCCCTGCCAACCGAAAGTGGCAGCACGAGCTGGGATAACTTCTATAGCAAGTACCTAAACGATAGGTTCACGGACCCCAGTAGCGGCGAAAAATATAGCTTAACTACTGCCGACTGCGGCAAAAGTAATGCCAACGAAGCCTGTACGACAAGCTACGCAAGCGCGAGCTTTCCTAACGATTACAAAATAACAGTGGTGACTGGTGGTGCAGTTTGTAATGGAGAAAGCGCCATAAAATCCAACAACCCCAGGCGAGTAGCAGTATTATACAAACTAGAGCTTGGCGTGTACTGTGGAAATACTTAAAAGTGATCCACAAAAAACCACCCCGTAGGGTGGTTTTTTATTGTTTAGTTACTTGCGCAGTAAATACCGGAACCCTCTAGCTTGTATGTAACAGCTACTTTAAGCTTGCTGGCATTATATACCGGGTCTTCGCCGCTACACGTAGCATTGGTCAAAACCCTGATATATCCATTTTTATAATCTTCGTCCTGACTCAGTTGCTTACATTCCGAGACAGTACATGCCTTAGCGGTTTGCACGACGTAGTCAGCCCCGCTTGGATCTTGGAATTTATCTCCGCCAACCCTTAAATATTTGTCGACGAAATCGTCATTCCATTTTTTACCAGTCGATCCACTGCCTGGTATGCCGTTGTTATTGTTGGCTTGGAACTGGGTTAATTGAGACAAGAACCTTGCCATATCATCACGGCGTTGAGTGTCGCGCTGGGAGCGTTGGAGCGCTGGTAATGCCACAAACACCATCAGGAAGATTAGACCCGCAATTGCAAGCACCAAGACCACCTCGATGATAGTGAAGCCTTTGATATTGGATTTTTTTGACATATAGTTTCCTTTCGTTTATTAGTGTCGCACAAGTACGATTGCCAGACATTAGTATATTTATTACAGAGGTGGCTCGGACATAATTTTGTAAAAATGCTATTGCTTTTTTGTGAAAGTCTGATATTATAAGATTAAAGTTGCGTCGCACAGTCGTACTTGGGCGACATTAATAAGTATAAGAAAGGATTACTTATGACAAAAAACAATATCAAATCTAAAAAAGGGTTTACCATTATTGAGGTGGTGCTCGTGCTTGCGATTGCGGGCCTAATCTTCCTGATGGTGTTTGTGGCGCTCCCGGCCTTGCAGAGATCGCAAAGAGACACTCAGAGGCGTCAGGATTACGCGGATCTTCTAGCTGCGATGAACTCCTATATTACCAACAACAATGGCTCATTACCTGCTGATGGTGGGTCCGTACCAGCAAAAGAATATATTAATTCCACCGGCAATGGCCCTAGCGGTAATGCTTATACTGTAAAAGTATGCACTCTTGGTAGAACTGGATGTGCAGCCTCCGACCTAAAATGGACAACTGGCGCGGATGGTACGGATGCCACCAACCAGCGAGAGGGCAATCCGGTTTATATAGTTAAGAAGGCAACTTGTAATAGTGGTAAGGTGGTAGCATCTTCAAGTACAAAAGCTTTCGCAATTTATGGCGACCTTGAGACTGGTACTTACTGCCAGAGCAGTAACTAATCTAGGCAAACTAAACCGCCCTTCGGGGCGGTTTTTGTTGCGATAGATTCTATGGTATACGAAGGAATTATGGAGAACTACACTAGATATAGTGCGCTAGATCTAGCACACCAATAGATGTTAAGCTACAGAGTTCACTAGCGAGTAAATCGGAAGCAAAGTACCGCCGATGACGACACCAATCAGGCCGGCCATAATGACCATCAAGATTGGCTCAATCATGGTGGAAATATTATTGATCTGTTCTTCGAGCTCGGTTTCGTATACCTGAGCAGCCTTGCCGAGCATCTCGTCAATCTTACCAGATTCTTCGCCAATGGAAGCCATCTGATGGACGAGTGGCAACATATATTCCCTTTCGCGAAGCGCCTCGGAGAGTGGCTTACCGCCTTTGATGATCTCGATAGACTTTTCGTACTCTTCCTCTACGACTACGTTGCTGACTGATTCGATAGCAATTTTTACTGAATCTAGCATTGGCACGCCAGTAGCTAGCATCATCTCGGCAGTGCGAGCAAAACGCGAAACGTAGAGCTTACGGAAGAGCCCACCAAAGAGTGGGACATTAATCTTGAAGGAGTCCATAATCTTGCGGCCAGGCTTGGTACGCTTCACAGCAAACCAGCAGCCGACAATGATACCAACCACAAACAGCAGAACTAGCCACCAGAATTGACCGAAAAAGTCCGAGAGCCCGACTAGGAATTTGGTGAGGCCTGGCAATTCTTTGCCCATATCTTCGTAAAGACCTTTGACTTGCGGAACCACCATAATCATCATAAAGGCGAGCACGGCGATAATTACTACTAAGATGATGCCTGGATACACCATAGCGCCACGGATTTTGCGCATCATGGCGGCATCTTTTTCCTCTTGGTCGGCGAGGCGCCGAAGAGCGAGGTCGAGAGTACCGGAAGCTTCGCCGGCGCGGATAAGAGCAAGGTAGACACCGTTAAAGACTTCTGGATATTGAGAGAAGGAATCATAGAGAGTCTTACCGGCCTCGACGTTGTGCAAGATATCCTCGGCGATGAGCTTCATTTTTTTGCCCTGGGTCTGCTCTACTACGGTGCGAAGACTGGTAGCTAGTGGCAAGCCGGCACCAATCAAGGTAGCCATCTGGCGAGTAAAAGTAATGCGGTCTTTTGTGGTGACGCGACCTTTACCAAAAACACCTTCTTCGGCATCGGTGATGGCTTCTGGAATGTAGCCTTGTTCGACGAGAAGCCGTCCGGCAACCCTTTCGTTTTCGGCCTGAATGTTGCCTTTGACGCTTTTGCCGGTGGCTTTTTCTCTTGCCTTATAATTAAACTTTCTCACTTTAGCCCTTTACTAATCTGTTTAATTCGTTAATATCTACGGCGAATTCGCGGGCAGAGTCGTAAGTAATGACACCAGTCTGGACGAGCTTGGCCAGAGTGCGATCCATAGTCTGCATGCCTTGATCGGCACCGGTCTGAATAGCGGTGTCAATTTGATGCGTCTTGCCATCACGAATGAGTGAACGAATAGCGGAGTTGGCCACCATGATTTCAGCAGCGACAACACGACCGCCGCCAATAGCTGGAACTAGGCGCTGGGCGCAGACTGCCATTAGTATATTAGAAAGCTGCGAGCGAACCTGGGGCTGTTGGTGAGCTGGGAAGACATCGATCATGCGGTCGATAGACTGAGCGGCAGAGTTGGTGTGAAGGGTGGCAAAGACCAAGTGACCAGTCTCGGCAATGGTAATAGCTGCTTGGATAGTTTCGAGGTCGCGCATCTCACCAATCAATACCACATCTGGGTCTTCGCGAAGTACGGAGCGCAACGCTGCTGCAAACGAAAAAGTATCATAATGAACTTCACGCTGAGCGATAACGGAGCGCTGAGAGCGGTGGGTAAATTCGATTGGGTCTTCGATAGTGATAATGTGAGTGGATTTTTCGCGATTGATTTTGTCAACAAGGGCGGCAAGCGTAGTAGACTTACCGGAACCGGTTGGGCCAGTAACAAGTACGAGTCCGCGCGGAAAATCGGCAAAAGTCTCGACGATGGCTGGCATGCCAAGATCATTGATGTTTTTGATTTGATTGGGGATAAGGCGGAAAGCGGCGGCGAGTTTACCCTTTTCGTGAAAAGCGTTAACGCGGAAACGTGCAATGTCGCCAAAAGCAAAAGAATAGTCAAATTCTTTGTCTTTGATAAGAATCTTCTGTTGATCCTCGTCTAAGGTCGCGAAAACTAGGTCGCGGACGTTTTCCTCGCTGAGTTGCTTGCTGCCTGCTATGGGAGTCAGGACGCCATCGATGCGAAGAATTGGCGGTAAGCCATATTGGAGATGGAGGTCGGACGCATTGCGACGGACGCATTCTTCGAGTAGAGTTTCTATTTTGATGCTGATAGTTTGCCCACTGTTTTCCATAATTCCATTGTACCACAAGCATTATGATAAGTCACTAGCTACGCGGTTTACCTCCTCCATAGTTGTTATGCCAGATAATACTTTAAGGACACCATCCTGGCGCATAGTAATGGTGCCTTTTGATCTTGCGAGTTTCATAATTTCGTTGGCGGTAGAATGAGAAATGATCATCTTCTGGATATCATCATCTACTACAATGGTTTCGTAGAGGCCGGAGCGACCTTTGTAGCCGCCTGGAGTTTCTTTGGTGTTGACGCCGCGAGATAGCATATAGAAATCGTCGTTTCTAACGGGCAGGCCTGGGTAACCGAGATCCTCGCCGACTTCATTGACAAGCGCCTTATCTTTAGGTAAAAGTTCACCAACTAGTTGATTGATGCCGGAGGTCTCTACCTCATTTGATTTGTATAGTTCCTTTTTCTCAGTGAGTCGACGCACCAAGCGCTGACCGATGACGACATTGAGCGTAGAGGCAAGCAAAAATGGCTCGATGCCCATGTCGAGGAGACGCGGCAAAATACCAGCAGCCGAGTTGGTGTGCAGCGTGGAGAATACTAAGTGACCAGTGAGCGCTGCCTGAACGGCAAGACCGGCGGTTTCGGAGTCGCGAATCTCGCCCACCATTACTACATCAGGGTCTTGACGCAAAATAGAGCGAAGCCCTGCAGCGAAGGTAAGGCCGGCATCGACATTTACTTGAATTTGGTTGATACCACTCATCTTATACTCGACCGGGTCCTCCATGGTGACAATATTAATTTCTTCGGATTTGATTTTTTGAATGAGAGCATAGAGAGTAGTAGACTTACCAGAACCAGTTGGGCCAGAAGTTAGAATCATGCCGTTTGGCTTTTTGATTCCTTCCAAAACATCGCGCAGAGCACGACCGGACATACCCATTTTTTCGATCTCCATCGAAACGCCAGTCTTATCAAGCAAACGAATTACTACCTGCTCGCCCCAAGTAACTGGAGAAATGGCGATACGAAGGTCGATTTCTTGGTCGTCTACTATGACGGTAAATTGGCCGTCTTGAGGTACGCGGTGTTCGTCGATTTTGAGGTTGGCAAGGATTTTAATGCGCGACACTAGCGCTGGAGCGACAGTTTTGGGGAGTTCCATAATCTTACGGAGTACGCCGTCAATACGACAACGGATAATGAGCGAGTTCTCGAGTGGCTCAATATGAATATCAGAGGCTTTGGTCTTGGCGGCGTAGCTGAGGATCGTAGTGAGAGCTTTGGAGATTGGCGAATCTTGAACGATGGTTTTGGCTTCCTCTTTATGTTCGGACTGTTGGTCCTCATCGGTAGCGCGTACGGCCTCATTGACGCCGGAAAAGTCACCATGATACTGCTCAAGCAGCTCGCGAATGCCATGTTCTGAAGCCATCCATACCCTGATTGGTTGGTTGACTAAGCTAGAAAGGTAGTCGGTAGCCTGAACGTTGGTAACGTCCGCCATGGCTACATTTAAAAGACCGTCTTTCATGCCGAGCGGTACGGCAAGAACGCGCGAAGAAGCTTCGCCGGGGATCATGCCGAGAGTTTCCTGATCTAGTGTGATATTCTTAAGCTCTACGTAAGGTACGCCTATGATAATAGCGGTGGCATGAGCTACCATATCATCATTAATAATGTTGCGAGCGAGCAATTCTGGTATAGCCGGCTTACCGTTGGCGGCGGCTTCTTGAACGATAGCCTGTGTTGCATTAGGGTCGGCAAGCCCTTCCCTAACTAAGAGATCGATGATTTTGTTGTCTGCTTCCTGTAGAAGCGTGGCCATTACCTGTTCTCCTCAACAACGCACTGGCCAAATTCATCAAAGGTTTCACAGTTACCAACATAAACTTCCACGGTGGGGTTAAGTGCGCGAGGATTGAAGATCTCCGGATTAGGATCCGGTATGTCCGTAGTGAAGCTAGCATCAACATTCTTGAAACTGACTGGCTCTATCTCCGAAAAAAGTAGGTTGCAAGCAACAAAAGCGATGATAGTGCCTAAAATCGCTACGCCGATAGCTGAAAGTAGTTTTTTGTTCATTATTGTCCCTCCACACTTACGGTTTCTGTAGTTTCGTTAATGGCTGTTTCATCCATATAGTAGGCCGTAGCCTGAGCGGAGAAGTTAAGACTGCTGTCCTCGCTCCACTCTATACTCATATTACTGACATGAAATTCGCGAATTGAGCGATCTAGGTTATTGAGAAAATCCTTAACCACGCCAGTACTGGTTTCCATTGATAAATTGACCCCGAGAACGTTAAGCCCGCTACCATCATCTTCTACCCCCTCTCCGGCAGGGCTGAGGGACTCTGGAACCCAGTTTGAGAGATTAAATAGCTTGTTTACGCTAGCAAGCATAGCCTCTTCGTTGCGGAAAGCCGGCAAGGCATCTGGTATAACACGGAGGGCCGAGCAATTTTGCATGAGCTGGCTGGCAGCATTCAATGAATCTGAGCCGACGGCGTCATTGTAGATTTTATTTAGCTCTTCGTAGGTGTAGCTTTTTTGAGTGAGTGGATTGATACACGAGGCGTTGTCTTCTTTGGGTACGGAATTTAGGGCTTGGTTTGCGGCGAGATTCTCGATAATATTGGCCCGCAGCGTACCTGGTATTTCTGCAATTTCGATACTACTCGGATCACACTTTTTTAATTCGTCGCTGCTATAAGTTGATCCCCTAGGCGCCTTGCATATGCCGGTAGCTTTAATTACGTTTGAATAGTTATCAATGGCGGCATCCTCGGCAGAAATTACTTTAGAGTTGTATGAAATCTGTTTAATAAACCTAAAGCTTAACGATAGCCCAACACCTAAAACTAGCGAGGCGACAAATGCCGCTAATAAAATATGTTGTTCCGCCTTAGAGATTTTAGCAAGTTTGCCGATTGCGATTTCTTTAGCCATTGTTCCCTCCCGTTTCTTCCTTAGTATCTTTTTCTTCTATGGTTTGATTTGTGCTAGTGCAGGCAGCATCATCCTTGGCGCAATCTTCGGCGCGTTTGCCAAACACGGCTTGAACTTGAACGAACGAATCGGTTACGTTGCGACGGCCGGCCGGAGCGAGGGCCAACATGTGTGTATTGTTGAAATTGTAAACCTGAGGGTCTAACTGAATGACGGCGCTAAAGCGTAGTACCAATTCTTCATTTTCGTCTTTGCCGTTTGACGAATCAGTGATAATAAAGCCGTCTGTGCCGTTAGGTACAAGAAGGCAAATGTTGTTTTCGGTCCAAGTTGGTGAAATCTTATTGGTACTATCATTGCCAGTATATGTAATACAAGCACTTCTGAAGTGTTCAATGCCGGTAATTTCGCCGCTCAGATTCATATATGGCTGGTTTTCGACTGCGGTCTGCTTATACCAATCACCAAATTGAGGAGTCCTCCAGATACGTACGACTTGGTTGCCGTTGTAATCTTCTGTACTATAGCCGGTGGATTTAGACTCGTTACAGCCCTCTAGGTCGATTAGCCAATACGCATAGAAACCCCTCTCTGGGTCGTTGAATGTGGCGCCGTCTGAGCCGCGCTCAATCATACAATATGCCGGAATAGTGTTATTTTCGCGATCTACGTATTCGCCAAAGTCGTAACGCATAAACTGCATACTCTTTTTGAAGGCGTCTAGGACGTTGTAGTCGATGAACGGCTCTTTGCCAGCATTGGCTTGAGCTTCGATACTATAGAGAACTCCTTCTGATTCGTCTGGAGATAAGTCAATGTTTAGGCTAGAAATACGGATAGTGTCTGGGCCGGTCGGGATTAAGGCCGGTATGATATTGAACGTGCGAGACGAGACTGTTTTGTTTTCTGTTAAAGTAGCGATATTGCCAAGCTGGTCCTTGATTGTAAGGAATTTGTTAAGGTCACTGTATGAGTTGACTTTTTCAGAATACAGGTCGAGCACATCCTTTTTGCCATCGATAGCGAGCTGTTGTCCGCCCATAATGACTGCAAGAACAATTGTAATGCCTACACTTGCGGCAATAACTATAAGACAGACGAATAAGACAAAGTTGCGTAGTTTTAGGGTCTTGATCATTTCGCCCTTAATATCTGGGACAAGGTTAATTTCGCGTGCCATTAGTCGTTGCTCCTTTCTGATAACCCAACTGCGACGGCGAACTCGCTGGCGACGTTCATTAGGGCTTGTTGTTGTTCCGGCGTAGTGCGGACTAGCTGCCATGGATTGCCTTTGACAGTCGGGATATTAGTTTTTGCCTCGATATACTCTGAGAACAATGGAATAACGCTGGCGTACCCAGTAAGAATGATGCCGCCGACTTTAGTGTTGATGTATTTGTTCTGGAAGAAGCGGACGGACTTGGTAAGCTCTGAAGCGTAGTTATCTAAATGCGTGCTAAGGATCTTGAAAACTTGACCTTCGACCTGATTTTGATCGAGGCCGAACTTGAGGATAAATTGGTGAGCTTGGTCTTCACGCACATTGAGGCCATTAGCCACCGCGCGGACCAATACATCAAACCCACCCGGAATTGAACGTACTAGGCGAGGTTGGTCTTTGTAAGTAATTACGAGGTCGGTAGATTTTTCACCAAAATCGATAATAAGATTCGCGTCAATCGCGCCGACTGGCGTCAAAGCCCTAGCCATAGCAAGTGGCTCTGGCTCCATGGCGATAATATTGAGGCCAGTTTTTTCGATCATTTCCATGGTAGATTCAGCGTAATCTTTAGCGACCGACGAAACTAGGACTTCGGTTTTGGCTGGATCGTTGGGGCTGGGGCCGAGGATAATGTAGTCGGTCTTGGCGTCGGCCGCGGCCATAGGGATATATTTGTCCATTTCGTATTTGAAGGTTTTAGCCAGCTCTTTTTCGGGCAATGTCTCGGTTTCTACGATAGAAGTAAAAGTTTTGTTAGCTGGCAAGCCAATTGCAATGTTTTTAGTTTTGATGCCAGCTTGGTTTACGGCGCCCAAAATCGCCTCACCGAGCCTCTTTTTGCCGAGGTCAGAGGAGTCTTGAGTTATTTTAGGGTCGATGGGGACATACGAAAATTTAGAAAGTGTCCAACCGCGCTGGCTGCCACCAGTAAGCTGAACTATTCGCATTGAGTTTGTCCCGATATCTAGTGAAAAGAAATCGCCCACGCCATGTAATAAGTTCATATGCTTATTATAAGCTTAAACAAAATAAAATGCAAGCGATTTATTTGGCGATTTTTAGCCAATAAAACCTTTCGACGTTGCCAGTCTTGCCTTTTAGTTCGTTGTCGCGTTTTTTAATAATCACAAATCCATGTTTTTTAAGCCATTGTTCAAAATTTTTAATGATTTGGCGACGTAGGCTGTCATTTTTAACTATGCCGTTTTTAAGTTGGTCCGATTGAGCCTCGAATTGGGGTTTTAGCATTACTAAGAAATCTGTATCCTTATCTGCCAAATGTGCCTTGGCGTGGGCTAGAATCTTGCGTAGAGATACGAATGAAACATCTGCCATAATTACATCGAAGGCGGGGGTCCTGTCCGAACCTATCTTTCTCGGGCCGCTCCGGGGCGCTCGCCCAAGTCTTAGGCCCTTCGAAAGATAGGTTTCGGCCACCCCCGCCTTAAAGTCAAAGACATCGGTTTTTTCGTGGAGTTCTACGCGGGGGTCAGCGCGAAGAAAAGGCAACATTTGGTTGGTTCCCTTCTCTACGGCGATGACTTTTTTAGCACCGCGTTCTAGAGCGTACTGGGTAAAGCCGCCGGTGGAGGAGCCGATGTCTAGCACCGTGCGCCCACGGAAATCAAAATTAAAGGCGCGGGCGGCACTAGATAGCTTAACATAACCCCGGATGGGTCCTGTCCTCGCAGCTTCCCCCATGTCGCGTGAACGCTCCATGGGGGTCCCCCCAGCTCGGCCACCCATCCGTGTTTTACTACTTGCGCCGTTCGCGGTATTCATAAGTATCCGTGTCTACCGAAACGGTGTCGCCTTCTTTGATGAAAGCAGGGACTTTGATGACTACACCGGTTTCTAGTGTGGCATCCTTCATGACTGAGCTAGTAGTGTCGCCTTTAACTACATTTTCTGTGTAGGTAACTAAAAGCCAAATGTTCTTTGGCAAAACTAGGTTGATTGGTGTGCCATTATAAAACTGGATTTCCATTTCATCACCATCTTTCATGAAATCTTTCATGTCGCCGACCATATCGGCAGAAAGCTCATATTGCTCAAAAGACCCTGGGTCCATGAAATAGAACTTTTCGTCATCACGGTAAAGATACTGAACTTTGCGAGTAGTGACCTCGGCGGGCTCGATCTTCTCCTGACCTTTGAAGGTTTTAGGGAGAAGCGCGCCAGAAATGAGGTTCTTGACCTTGACGTTCACGATGGAGCCGCCACGGCCCATAACTTTTTGTGAGTACTCCACCACTTTATACGGCTGGCCGTCTAAAGTAATCAGAGTATTTTTCTTTAGATCTGTTGGTCCGTACATATTACTCCTTAGTTATTTGATACAAATGGCAAAAGACCTAGATGACGCGCGCGCTTGACTGCAGTAGCGAGTTGGCGTTGCTGCTTGGCTGATAAGCCGGTCTTAGCGATTGGCTCAATGGCGCCGTAGCTATCAATATAGCGTTGCAAGGTTTTGACATCGCGATAGTCAAAGTACAAATCTGGATCACTTTTAATTTTTTTCATAGAATCTCCTTCGGTTTTTTAATTTAGAATGGGACATCAGAAAGATCGATTTCCTCTTCTGGGATATCGTCTGGGATGTCGGCAGGTTCGGCGGAATCGGCTGAGTTATCGCTAGAGTAGCTACTGGAATTGCCACCTTCGCGAGGACCGGCACCGGCAAAATTGAAATCTTCGACCACAATTTCTACCCGAGAACGCTTTTGGCCGGAAGTTTTGTCTTCCCAGCTGCGCTGGCTAAGACGGCCAGAAACTAGCACGCCAGAACCTTTTTTGGCATATTGACTAATCATTTCGGCGAGTTTGCCCCAAGCGGAGCAATCAATGAAAGAAACGTCTTCTTTTTGTTCGCCGCTGGTGTCGCGATATACGCGGTTAACGGCAACCGAGAAACTGCAGACACTAGAGCCATTTGGCGTAGTGCGAAGCTCTGGATCACGAGTAAGGTTACCAGTGATGATGGCTTTAGAAAATCCGCGCATATTATTCTCCTTTTTCTTCATTAGTTTCTTTTGTTTCGTCTTTCACCACAGCCTCTCGCCTTTTTTCGTCGGCGCGGACAATAAGGTGGCGCAAGACTTCATCGGTGATGTTGATGGCCGATGAGATTTTGCCTGGGGCCTCGGCTGGAAACGCAACATCAAAATAGTAAAAGACAGCGTAGTCTTGACCTTTGATGGGATACATTAGGCGCTTTTTGCCTTCGGCTTCCTCTTTTATGATTTTACCGTCGTTTGCCTTGATAAGTTTCTTGACTTTATCAAGAGCGGGATCTAGATTCATCTCGAGATCAGGATGAAATAGAACCGTAAATTCGTAGTTTTTCATAAAACTCCTTTGGTTAAAGCAAACACAGACTAGGCTTGTTTGCTGAGCTAATATTGTAGGTCTATTCTATCAGATGTTGGTAAGATTGTCAAACTCTTCTAGAGAGGAGATGAGGAGGTCGCGAGGCTTGTTGCCGTTTTGGGGGCCGATGACACCGATTTCTTCGAACCAGATGGCGAGACCAGAAACAAACCCGTGACCTTTGCCGAGGTATGTTTGGAGCATGGCAGTAGAGAACTTGCCTTTGCTTAGAGAAATTTCAACGGCTTTTCTAACCAGAGGGTCGCTTGGGTCGAAGCGACGGCCGAGATCGCCAAAGTCGCCACCACCGCCCATACCCTTAATTGCAACTTGCTGAGCGATTACCTCTTCGTTGTAATCTGGGGCGCGTTGTTCCCTGAGAAAATCCGTGATTTTGTAAATCTCAGAGTCTTTGGTCCAAACGCCCTGAAGACGCTCTAGGCCTTCAGTGGATTCCTCGGTGGATAGTAGCATATCGCCATGACCAACGAGTTTTTCGGCGCCAGACTCATCGAGCATGATGCGAGAATCCATGGCCGTGAGAACGCGGAAACAGATACGAGATGGGATGTTGGACTTAATTAAACCGGTGATAACTTTAACGATTGGCTTTTGGGTGGCAAGTACGAGATGCATACCTGCGGCACGACCAAGCTGAGCAATTTGAACAATGGGCGGCTCTAGTTCTTTGCCGGCTTGCATCATGATTTGAGCCATTTCGTCTATTACGATGACGATGTAGGGCATTTTATCGCCAGATTTTTCGCCATCTTGATCTTTGGGCGGGTTGTCGCTTGCCATCTTTTCGTTATATTCAGCGATATTTTTAACACGAGCTTCCTTGAAGGTAGTGAAACGGCGGTTCATTTCACCAACGGCCCATTTTAGAGCGGAAACGGCCTTAGTTTCGTCATTGATGACCGGCGTCAGAAGATGTGGTATATCGGTGTAGGCTTCCATTTCTACCTTTTTGATGTCTACTACGATAAGACGAAGATCGGCTGGTGAGTGATTGAATAGAAGCGAGATAAGTAGGGTGTTCATCATGACAGACTTACCGGAACCGGTGGTACCGGCGATGAGAAGATGGCGCATACGAGCAAGGTCGCCGATGACGGATTTGCCCGACATATTTTTGCCAATAGCAAAGCGAAGTGGGCCTTTGTCTTTTTTCCATTCTGGGCTTTCTATAATGCCCCGCAAGCTAACAGTGGCGGACTTAATATTGGGTACCTCTACACCGATAAGTTGAGTACCCGGAATAGGCGCCTCAATACGAATAGTCTTGGCGGCTAGTTTGTAAGCTAACTCTTTGTCGCGAGCAGAGATCTTGCTAAGATTGATACCGGCTGGGGCGCGCATAGTATACTGAGTGATGCTGGGCCCGACATTGGCGCCTTCCATTTCTACATCGATACCAAATTCGGCAAAGGTGCTTTTGATAATGTAGGCGTTCTGCTGAATATTGCCGGCATCGGCGGGAGATTGTTTTTTCTCTAGAAGATCTAGGCTGGGCATTTTCCAGTCTGGGTCGGAACTGGCTACGAGAGCCTTTTCCTCTTTGATTGGGGTTTTTTCTGGCAATTCTGGAGCTTTTTTGACCTTGAAGCCTTTTTGAAGCTTTGCGACTGGCTCTGGGGATTCTAGGCCGGAGTTGACCTTGATTTCAAGTTGGCCAAGTTTTTTGCCTTTGGCTTCCTGGAGCTCTGGTTTTTTGCCACCGGTCTTTACTAAGTTTTTGGTGCCTTTGAAGAAGGTGACTGGGGAGAGTTGGAGAATGAAAGCGGCCGTGATGAAGATGAGTATTATATATATAAAGATGACGACGCCCTGGTTTAGGACGTTGGTGGCGAGAGAATTAAGCCACTGGCCAACGATGCCGCCGTTTTTCCAGATGGCGGCGATACCGGAGAGCCAGAAAATCATGAGGATAGATGCGATATAGACTGGAACAGCAACGCGGTTGTCATCGGCGCGGAAGATTTTGACTGCTAGGTAGACCAGTAGGGCCGGAATGAAATAAGTGGCGAACCCAAGACCTTTGAGGATAAACTCGTGAATTTTATTGAGGATAGTGCCACCTTGACCAAACCAAGTAATGACGAAAAATAGTGCCAATGCAATCATGAGGACAGCGGCGATTTGGCGCCAAAAGCCACCGGGAAGCTCGTGTTCGAGGTGCTTGACCTCTTTAGTGTTTTTTCTTTTGGTGGATTTTCGTCTCTTTTTAGCCATATGTTTCTATTATATCACAGATTGCTAAAAAGCACAAGAGGTTTAAGGGTTTACTGGCGAAGGGTTTTGTGATAAAATCTAGTGAGATTGGACCGTCGCCAAGCGGTAAGGCACTGGGTTTTGGTCCCAGCATTCGCAGGTTCGAATCCTGCCGGTCCAGCCATTTTTGTTTCACGAAAACACCAAAAAGCAAAGCGAAGGCGTCATCCTGCCATCCTAGCCATTACATATCTTTGATTTGTTTCCAAAGCTCCCATTGGTCGCCGAAGACTAGGTTGGCGAACTTGTTCATGTCGGAAGTGTATTCGGCGATTTTAGCGGGAGTATTTTGACTATTGTTAATCCTCGCCATAAAGCTATCAACAAAAGGCTGAAAATCTGCAGCAGTTTGATATCTCTCAACCAATGTCTTGTAATCCAAGGCGTCAACGAACTCTGGGTGTTTAACTTTGTCCCCATTATTAATCGCAGCAGCGAGGATTTTGTTGTAGTGATAATCGTTCATCTTTCCAGCATCGGTATTGCGTTGTGCTTGGCAGGCCGCAAGAAAAGCATCTTCGCCCGGCTCAGCCTGTCGGCCAAAGTAGAGTGCGTCAATTGGCCTGTTCACTTCAGCAAGAATCTCCTCTTTGCTTTTACCTAGGTCTAGTTCCCTTTGGAATTTGGCCCGGTTAGGATCAAATTCGTCAAATTGTGTATTTGAATTTGGGGTTTCATTTGGGGTTTGGTTGGGGTTATAATGTAAGCTTTCCATACCCACATTGTAACATGCTTTTTAAGGAAATTCTAATGGCTTTCGATGGAGATGCGGGGGTAGATGTTGAGGGTGTAAGGGTCGGTGGGTTTTATACCGGACTTGATTTCGTAATAAGCGGCGGCGGCAACCATGGCGCCGTTGTCGCCAGAGAGTTTGGGGTCTGGGCAGAAGAAGGCGAGGCCTTGGTTTTTTACATAGGTTTCTAGCGTGGATTTTAAGAGTTGGTTGGCGCTGACGCCGCCGGCTACAACGATGGATTTGACCTCTGGATGGGCCTGAATAGCAGTGGCGATTTTTTCGGTTAAAATATCAACGGCGGTTTTTTGAAAGGAGGCGGCAAAATCGGCGACTTGCTCTGGGGTTAGGTGGTTTTTAAGATCGTGACTGGGATGAGAAATGGGGAGAGAGAGCTCTTTTTGAACAGCGCGCAGAACTGCGGTCTTGAGGCCGGAAAATGAGAAATCTAAGCCCTTTACATTGGGATGCGGGAGTTTGTATTTTTGCGGGTTGCCAGCTTCGGCGGCTTTGGCGATGCTGGGGCCGCCCGGATAGGGCAGGCCGAGGATTTTGGCGACCTTGTCAAAGCATTCGCCCACAGCATCATCCTGAGTGGTGCCAATAATTTCAAACTGATTATGAGCTGGCATATATAAAATTTGGGTGTGGCCGCCGGATACAACCAGTGCAATTAATGGAAACATAGGGGCTGGGGTCCTGTCAGATATTTCTCGCTCGGGGGCGCGTCCGGCCGGCCCGTTTGCCTTCGGCAATTCGCGGCCCAAGGGGCGAGCGCCACGGGCGGCCGGCGCTACTCCTCGCGCTGCCGCGCTCCGGACCCCCCTTCGCTGAGAAACATCTGCCACCCCAGCTCCTTGTAGCCAATTACTATACACATGTGATTTTAAATGATGTGTAGCATAAAGTGGCTTGTTGTGCAGAATTGCCAATGTGCGGGCGGTGAGGGTGCCGACAAGGAGTGAGCCGAGTAGGCCGGGGGCGTGGGTGACGGCGATCGCATCTATATCTTCCCAAGTGCAGCCGGCATCTTTTAATGCTTTATTTACGACTGGCATTATAGCTTCTAAATGCGAGCGGGCGGCAACTTCCGGAATAACACCACCGTATTCGGCGAAGATGTCGATTTGCGAAACTACCACATCGGAGAGGATTTTTACGCCATCCTCTACGACAGAGGCGGCGGTTTCATCACAGCTGGTTTCGATGCCTAAAATTTTCATAGTGGTAATATATCATGGCGCGAATATTATTCGTGATGATATGGGCCTCCTTTGCTAATTTCGGCAGCACGGTAGATTTGCTCGGTAACGATGAGCCTAGCAATTAAATGTGGGAAAACTAACTGAGAGAAACTCCAAATAAAGTCGGCTTTTTCGCGTACGCTTTCGGCAAAACCATAGGCGCCACCAATCAAAATTACCACGTTTTGATTGGCGAGAAAACACTTTTCTAGCCTCTTGGAAAATTCGGGTGATGAGATATTTTGACCGCGTTCATCGCAAACAATAACATAGTCCTTGCCGCCAAATGGCCATTTGGCGAGATAAGCGGCGAGTTTTTCTTCATCCAAAAATTGCCACGAGATATCGTAGGGCTTTTTTAAACGTTTTTCGTATTCGGCGCAAGCCGTAAGGGCCCAATTAGCGTTTTTCTTGCCGCCGGTGATGATTTTAATCATGGTTTAATTATATCACACCCCTTGTAATAATCTGTAAAAATGATATAATGAAAAAGGATGTTATCGGTTGGCCTATAAAAAGGAGGTTTAGTATGAGTAAGAAGAAACCGGCCGAAGTTACCGAAGAAGTAAAAGAAGTGACGGAAGAAATGACCGAGGAGACCAGACCTAAGTACCCCAGTCGTCGCTACGGCGATGCTGAACATGATGACAGGCTTCACACCACTCTTAAGCCTCAATCTAAGGCTTACAGAAGACCTCATCACGATGGCGACTAACACCGCAACATCCAACCCCCGCGCTCTCTTAGGCGTAATAACAATTTTGTGTGTATACTCACCCCTTAACCTCCAGATAACAAACTAAAAAAGATTTTAATTTTAAGCTTATGTGAATAGCCATGATGGAGCTTTAACTTATCCTTGGCATTGCCAAATTTGCCTTCTAATA
>JAFWIY010000021.1 GCA_017514675.1 Candidatus Saccharimonadota bacterium
ATGGCAAAACTATATTTTCGTTATGGCGCGATGGGGTGTGGCAAGACTATGCAGCTGCTCCAAGTCGCCTTTAATTATGAGGAGCGCGGACACAAAGTTTGCGTAATAAAACCTAGTACCGACACCAAAAACGGCACCAAACTACTTACTCGCATTGGCCCCGAGCGCGAAACTGATTTCTGCTTTGATAAAAAAACCAACATCTATGACAAAATCGCCAAAAAATATAAAGATGTCCAATGTGTTTTAGTTGATGAGGCGCAATTTCTCACCCCGAAACAGGCCGACGAACTAATGCTAGTCACCATTAATCTAAACATTCCGGTCATGGCCTATGGCCTCCGCCTTAATTTCCGTCGCGAAGACGGTGGATTTGAAGGCGCCACGCGCTTGCTTCAAATCGCCCACGACATAGAAGAACTTAAAACCATTTGCGAATGCGGCAAAAAAGCTACCTACAACGCTAGGTTCTTAAACGGTAAGTTAGTCGCTGACGGCCCGGATATTTTAATCGACGACGGCAAAACCGACATCGAGTATCGCGCCATCTGCCCTGCTTGCTATGAAAAATATTTGGAGGAAAAATAATGTATATCGTAATTGAAGGCCAGGATGCCACCGGCAAAGACACCCAGGCAAAACTACTAAAAGAATATTTCGAAAAACAAGGCAAAACAGTCGTCGCCTACGCCGAATCCGGCACCGCCAGTCAGGACCCATTTGTTTCCGAAATCGCTAGACTAAACTATGGCTCCAAGCAGGATATAGACCACCGCACGCGGGTATTGCTTTATTTAGTCAATCGTTACGAACAGTGGCGCAAACTCGCCGAGCCGGCACTTAGTCAAGGCGGTGTAGTTATCACTACGCGCAACTGGTTCTCAACCTTGATTTACGAGGGCTACGGCGGCGGGGTTAGCCGCGCTTTAATTACTAAACTCCATAAAACTGTAATGCCAGAAAGATATTTTAAGCCAGACAAAATCATTCTTCTCACGCTCAGCGAACAAGAGCAGGCCAAACGGCTAGGCACTCAAACCGACCAAAAATGGAATCGCAAAGAAGAAGTCTGGAAATCGCAAGGCAACAAATTTCAGCAAATCATCAACAAAGGCTACCTAAAAGTTGCAAAAGACTACGATATCAAAACTATCGACGCCTCCGGCACTATCGAAGAAGTCTTCGCCAAAATCCAGAAAAATCTATAATAATAATTAAACTTATGCTATAATAAACCCATGAAAAGGTGTGTTAAATATTTTGTAGGTGTTTTATTAACTTTAAGTGTTTTTGTGGGTGCTAGAAATGTACTAGCCCTCACCTACTCCCAAGACATTGACGTATCTTTCACCTTTCACCCAGTAATTGGGCTCACCCTCTCTTAAGACCTAATAATCCCTAACCTTACTCCAGGCACCGCCACAGACTCTAATATCATAGACGTTAATGTAATCACCAATAGCACCAATGGCTACACCTTAAACGCATCCGTAGGTAATAGCACTACCTATAACACCAGGAACCTAGTCCACACCAACAATACAGTACCAAACACTTTCTCTTCCGTAGATTTTGGTAGTAGTATTACAAGTAACACTAGTCTAAGTGATAACACTTGGGCTTATAGTTATTCTATTAATGACGGTACCGACTGGACTAATTACTCTGGCTTACCACTCTATTCTGATACTACTAATGTAGCTCAACTAAAGAACTCATCTACACCAGTATCTAGCGCTAGCGGAGATAATATCAAGTTCAAAATCGCTGCTAAAGCCAGCAATACCCAAGCTTCTGGCGAATATAGAAATGTAATCAACTTTGAGCTTGTAGCCACACCACTTCCTACTACCCTTTCTATGGCCTATGAGAATGCTGGCAAAGAAAAACTAAACGGCTACTTTAAGCTCCAAGACATGAATGCAGATATCTGCAATGCCGCCGAAGTCCTAGACGAAGGCAGCCAGATGCAAGCTATAGATACCAGGGACAACAAAGTCTACTGGATTACTAAGCTCCGCGACGGTAAATGTTGGTTTACACAGAACTTGGATCACGATATAGACCCTAGTTTTAATTATACTCACAATAACACGGACCTCGGCTATAGCACTAACACTACTCAATCTTGGGTGCCGGATAAAGCTACTTACCAAACCGGGACAACGACATGGGACACTAGCTCTACTGGTTATAATATCCAGCAATCTTACGACCCCGGAGATAAGATTTGGGATGGGGTAGCTTACCCGTTGCAGACTGTTTGCATATCTATTGATGATATGGCGCAAGGTCAAAACACGCATCATTCTCTAGGCAATTTTTATAATTGGGGCGCCGCCGTAGCCATAAACAATACCAGTGCTTATACCACAAAACATCAAGATGTAGATCAATCCATCTGCCCTGCTAATTGGACCCTACCGGAAAGTGGCGACATAGACAGTATTCCGCAAACTCGGCCTGGCTCTTTCCAATATTTAGCGGAACAATATGGTTATGATCCGCATCCGTTAAGTCAAGGAGAGCAACAAGAACCCCCCAAGCCGATGGACATATCTGTATATGAACCACCTTTTTACTTTACGCTGGGTGGAGCATGGGATGGCGGGCCATCTTGTGGGGTTTCTAACAGTGGCGCATTTTGGTCCAAAGTTATTGGCGGCAATACTACATCATTCAGTCTTGATGCTGTTTCTGAAAATGATTTGACTGACCCGGGTTCTCAATTATACCGTTATCTAGGCTTGTTCGTACGATGTGTCTCTAGGTAGATCGAAAAAAACAATATCACACCCTCAGCGCCGTAACCGACAAAACATATTTTGCTATACATTTTTTAAGGCCGCACCTATGGCTTAGCTCTCCGCAAACTGCGAATTGTAAAGCTCGGCATAAAAGCCACCAAGCTTCAAAAGTTCCTCGTGGTTGCCTTGCTCTACGATATTGCCATCGCGCATCACTAATATCAAATCCGAATTCCGAATCGTACTAAGCCTATGCGCAATCACAAACGATGTCCGCCCGTGAGTAAGCTTTTCAAACGAATCCTGAATCAGCTGCTCGGTACGAGTGTCTACATTAGAAGTCGCCTCATCTAGAATCATCATCGGTGGGCTCTCCACCATCGCCCGCGCAATCGTCACCAACTGCTTTTCTCCGGCCGAGATATTATCCGAATCTTCCGAAATCTCTGAACGGTAACCCTTTGGCAACGCTTCAATAATATGATCTACGTTGCTGGCTTTGGCGGCGCGCCGGATATCATCTAGGCTCGCCGATTGGTCGCCATAGCGGAGATTCTCCTCTACAGTACCAGAAAACAGCCAAGTATCCTGAAGCACCATGCCAAATAGTTTCCTTACATCTGCCCGTTTCATCTCACGTATTGGCACCCCATCAATAGTAATATATCCAGAAGTCGGCTCATAAAACCGCATCAAGAGATTAATCAGTGTAGTCTTGCCGGCGCCAGTCGGGCCCACAATCGCCACTTTCATGCCCGGCTTCACCTTGACACTAAAATTCCGAATAATCGGCCGACCTTCAATATAACTAAAGCAAACATCATGAAACTCTACTTCGCCCTGCACTTTTTCTAAGGTCTTGGCTGGCTCTGGATCCGGCTCTTCCTCGGGCTCGTTCAAGAACTCAAAAATCCGCTCCGAGGCTGCGAGTAAGGCCTGAATTGTAGAAGTCGTAGAAGCGATTTCGGTAATCGGCCGGTTAAAGCGCGACACATATTGGACAAAGGCCTGAATCTGTCCAATATTAATCTTTCCCTCAATCACAAACACGCCGCCCAACGCACAGACTGCCACAAAGCCAAGATTGGTAAAGATATGCGTGACCGGAAAAGACAAAGACGAAAAAATCTGAGCCTTCCTAGTTACTACCGTGAGCCGCTCGTTGGTTTTATCAAAGTCCTCCAAGGCGTCATCTTCGTATGAATTAGACTTAATCACGATTTGCCCAGAATAATCTTCCTCAATTTTGCTATTTAATACCCCTAGCGTACTTTGCTGTTCGTGGAAATATTTCTGCGCAAACCGCATAATCCGCCCTACCACCACTACCGAAATCGGCACCACCACGAATGAAATCAGCGAAAGCGGCACGCTGATAGTGAGCATAATAATCATCACCCCCACTAGCGTAGTAAGACTCAGCGAAATGTCCGCAATTTCTTGCGACAAAGAAGTAGTCAGTACATCTACATCGTTTGCCATTCTAGACAGAGTATCGCCGTATTGATGTTTATCAAAGTAGGCAATCGGTAGTCGCGAGATTTTATCAATCACGCTTTCGCGAAGATCTTTGGTGTATTTCGCCGAAACCACAGCCAGAATATAGGCCTGCCCGTAATTCAGCGCTGCCGAGCCCACGAATAACGCGATTACTAAAATCGCCTTCGCTCCCAGCGCACTCCAATCCAAATCCGGATACGAATTAACCGCAATTGTAGTCATATCACCGAGTAACTTCGGGATAAATAGCCCGAGAATCGCCGAAGCCACGGTCAAAACTACCGCCAGTACAACAAACCACCGATACTTTCGAATAGATTTTAGCAAAATCTTTAGCGAAGCGCCGATATGTTTAGGCTTATCTACATCTGTCTTCTTAGGCATGACTACTCCTTTCGGCAAGTTTTAGTTCGGCCAAGTATTCTTTGTCAGACAGCTGAGATTTAACAATTTCCTGATAGACCTTGCATTTTGTAATTAATTCTAAGTGTTTGCCTTTACCTACTATTTTCCCGTTGTTTAATACTACGATTTGGTCGGCATCCTTAATTGTGCTCACGCGCTGCGCCACAATTAGCACCACAGCGCTACGCGTAATCGGCTTCAAAGCTTCGCGCAGTTTTTTGTCGGTCTTCATATCTAGCGCCGAAAACGAATCATCAAATATGTAAATATCCGGCTCTTTACAGAGTGCTCGCGCAATAGAAAGTCGCTGCTTTTGCCCGCCCGAAACATTGGTGCCACCCTGAGCGATGTGCGAGCTGTATTGCTTTGGCATTTTCTCAATAAAGTTCTTTGCTTGTGCGATTTCGGCGGCCTGCCGAACTTGCTCATCTGTAGCGCCAGGCGCACCAAATTTAATATTAGATTTCACGGTTCCCGCAAACAACATTCCGCGCTGCGGCACAAAACCAATCCGCTTGATTAAGTCCTCTTTTGCGTAATCTTCCACCGCCAGCCCATTCACCAGTATCTCCCCCGCCGAGGCTTCGTAAAATCTCGGCACTAGGTTGATTAGAGTAGACTTGCCGGAACCGGTTGAGCCAATAAACGCCGTAGTCTGCCCGGCTTCGGCCCGGAACGAAATATTATCCAAAACTTTTTCCGCCGCCCCAGGGTAGGCAAAATCCACATCCCGAAATTCTACTGAAGGTTGTTTTTCTGGCATGCCTTGAGTTTTGGTGTGCCATTTGATTTTATTCGCCTTCGCTAGAACCTCATTGATACGTTGCGCCGAAACATTTGCCCGCGGCAGCATTACGAATAGCATCGACATCATCAAAAACGAAATCATCACATGTGTCACATATTGCGCAAACGCTGTCATATTACCTAGATACGCGAAATCTTTAGTCAAAAGCGAAATCCCAATCCACGAACAAAGTAGCGTAGTCCCATTAAAGATAATATTAATCAAAGGATTTTGAAGCTCCAAAATCTTATCGATAAAAATGAGAAGTTTGGTTAGTTCATCGTTGGTTCGCATAAACTTTTTCTTTTCCAACTTTTCGTTATTAAACGCACGGATCACCCGAAGTCCAGTTAAATTTTCGCGCGTAAGCAAAGTGATTTTGTCAATCATGGTTTGAAAAATCTTAAACTTCGGAATCACGAGCGACATAATCAAAACCACCGAACCCAAAATCGCCACTGCGCCCACCAGAATAATCCACGACATATCCGGCGCCGTTTGCACCGCCATCACAATAGAAATGATACAAAACAGCGGCGCCCGAATTAGCATTGAGAGCATCATAATAGTCACGGCTTGTACTTGGTTTACGTCATTAGTGGTGCGAGTCAGTAGCGATGCGGTACTAAAATCTTTCACATCTAAAATATTAAAATCTATCACCTTCATAAAAACTGCGCGCCGAATATCGCGAGCAAAATTCGCTCCTACTCTCGCCGCAAAAATACTAGACACCAGCGACCCAGCCGCCGAAACCAGCGCCAGTCCAATCATGCGAAGCCCAGTCATCCAAATATACCCAGTGTCACCCGGCACGATACCGTTATTAATAATATCCGCCATCAATGCCGGCAAACGCAGCGTAGTATAAACCTGTAAAACCGTGGCGAGTACCAATATGACCACTTGCCAGAAATAAGGTTTTAAGAATTTAAAAAGTTTAAACATATAGTCTAATTATTATAACACTTTCCGTTAACTAAATCAGTTACCAGTCCACGCGCTTTTAGATAATGCTCCAGAGAATCGTATTCGCCATTATTGTATTTGCCGGTTGCGATTTCGGTGGCCGCATCGATACCCACATAGCGATAATGCCAGGTTTCGTATAGGCCAGTGGTGCCATCTGCGTTTACATTGATAGGCTCACTCATCGGTCCACCCGCCCAAGCGGCCGGAAATCTGTCGATAAAGCCATATTTATACGAATTAGCACGCAGCCATTGCCAGTCGATATGCCGATCATATGTGTCGGTATCTAGTGACGTACCATAAGCCGGGTCTAGCAAATCACAGGTTAGCCCCGTATGATGGTCGCTCTCGCCGGTGGCAGCACACAATCTGCCGCAGTTAGTCCCGCGCGACCGAAAACACGAACGCGTCTCTAATGTATGCCCCGGGTAGGCCGCTTCGTAGGCTTTTACCATATCATTGATATGCACGGCGGCTTCCGCGTCTAGTAGGTTGTCGCCATTATAGGCATTACCTTCCACGATTCCATAAAGCGCAGAAATACTGACCAATTCCCCGCGTCGCGAGGCAATAAAACTTTCCTCTACTGGAAAATTTGGGTTTACTAGCATTAGCTTACCAAACTCTATCGTGCAGTTTACAGAGCGCGCATTAGTAAAAACTTCGGGCTGTGCCGCTTCGGGTTCTGGTTCTGGTTTCGGTTCTGTCTTTTCGGTATCTGGCTGCTCGGCTTCATTTTTCTCGATGATCTCCGGCATAGGTTCCTCTGGCTCATTATCGCTTATATCTTCTACTTTTTCTTCCGTATTATGACTCTCTTTTCGCCAACCAAAAATATGTTTAAACTTCTCAAGCGTGGTTGGTTGTGGCTCATAATCATCGGCCTGTACTCCTACCCTATACTCATTATCGTTAATTTTGATCACGAGCACTCCCTCGGCGCCATCCATTTCTAGTCGTGTTTCCGCCTCGGCTTCTTGCCAAATTATTTCACTAAGATCTTCTGTAGCTCTAATCGGCACTACGCCAGTCCACCAGCTGATATATTCTCCTACAATTTCTCCCGCAGAAATTAATTTTTGTGGTTTAAAACTTTCTTGCATTTCTGTTACGATTGCCAAACTCTCCTCAAATGAAGCTTGGCGAGAGTTAGCGCCCAGTAAAGCCACCGTTATAATATGCTTATCTTGCAAATACCCAGACACCAGACAATATCCGGAAGCGTCGCCAATAAACCCAGTTTTTACTCCCACAATTCCCCGCTCACCCAAAATCCGATTGGTATTTGCTATTTCGCCGACACCAGGTAGTTCGTAAGTTTTTGTTCCGACAATTTCAGCTAGTACCGGATTCTTTAAGACTAGCCACGCTATTCTTGCGAGGTCCGCTGGAGTACTAGTAGTGGTATTGCTAAACCCGCTCGCATCCTCACCAATTGTTGTATGATGCATATCGTACTCGTTTAACATATTAGTAGCATACTCGCGATAGTCATCCAGCGAACCAAAAGCCCATACCGCTAAGCTATCTGCCATATTATTGGACGAGGCGAGCAGTGTTGCCGCCAGTGCATCATACTCACTAATTTCTTCCCCTACCCAAACATAAGTATTAGAACCGTTATTATTGGCATACCAAAGATATCTGGCGTAATCATCGTTCGTAATGGTAATTATTTCACCGGTCTCGCCGAGCGAAAAAGGTTTCGCCTGTATAATAGCTAACGCCAGAATCATTTTTGCGGTACTGGCAGTAGGCCTAGCCTCATTACTATTCTCGAAAAATGTCTTCCCGTCTACTGCTATGGCGTAATTGCCACCCAGCTTGTCGCCGAGCACCTCAGCGCTCACGGCCTTCGGCAGATGATATACGTTATTAATAGTGAGATTTTTATCGATTGTAATAAAACTAATCAGAAACCACGTCAAAAATCCAACTACAATAGCTAGTAGCGCCGCCGACCAAATTCTACATTTATTACGCTTTTTTTGTTGCATTTTTTTGCTCCAATTTCTTTTCCCGGTGCATGAAGTAATAAATAATCGGCCCCATTATAATATATATATAATATGAGAAGAAGCGCCATACTAGCATCGCCCAGAAAATATATCCGGTAGAGAGCGCTGAAAATACCATAAAGAAGGTACCCTCAGCAGCGCCAGAGTTACCTGGTGTTGGCACAAAATAAACTGCCGAAGTTACCGCTACGGTCGTCACGAAGCACGGCAAGAAATCTACGTCACCACCAAATGCCGTTAGTACAAAAAACGGAATAGCTGCTACAAGCGAATTGAATACTACGGACAGCAGAATAGTCTTCGCGAACAGCCCTTTCTTTTTCAGAATTAATTTGATAGATTTGGCGTATTCGCCCACTTCGACTCCGATTTTTTCGATAGTCTTCTTCTGGTCTTTAACTATTTTTATTTTAGCCAAAAGCTTCACGAAAAGTACAATTAGCTCGGTCGTAGCTTTCGGTAAAAATGTCGCAATCATTACTACCACCGGCCAAAAACCATAAAACAATAGCCCGAAACACGCCGTAGCGATCAGCGGTGCATTATTGATGGTAAAGCTACCAACCAAGAAACACGCAGTGGCAATAATCATAAAACCAATTTGCCCAGAAATCATCCCAAAAATCGGAATCGCAGTCGATGCTCCATTAGGTAGGCCGCTATTCTTTCGCATGTAGTAAATCTGAAAAGGCTGGCCACCCACCGCTGCCGGCGTAATGTTGTCGTAGTACTTGCCAAGCAGCACAGTCCTCCTAGCTACTTTGACGGATTTTTTATAGTCGAAAGACTCTTTGCTGGACATTTCGCGCATCATCATAATGTATTTATGGATCTCGGCAGTTAAAGCAAAAAAGAAGCATAGCGCTGCTGGTAGCAAAAACCACCAACGCAATCGCACTTCCGATAACTCCGCCGCATTTTCGGAATTGCCAAATTCGGCAATTGCGGTCGCTGCGATTACGATGATATTTATCAAAACAAATGTCACTATCAAGACGGGTTTTCGCCAAGTCTTTTTTGTTACTGTTTTATGAATTGGTTTTTTATTTAGAGAGTCGGTCATTTTAATCTCGCGATGCTTTAATGTTTGGATATTCGTCGATCAGAACTCTAATACAGCCAGCGATCGGGATTGCGATTATAGCACCAAGTAGTCCAAACATATACATACCAATCACAACTGCGCATAGAATTACTACCGGCTGCAGATTCAGTGCGTCACCCTGAATCTTCGGCGAGATGATATTGTTTTCGATTTGGGCATATATTATGTATACGATGGCAAAAATAAGAGCGGCAATAGGGCTAGAGAAGAACAAGAGCAACGTAACAAGTGTTCCACCAATAAATTGCCCAAACATCGGAATCATATAAAAAGTCATCGTAATCATACCCATCGGAATGGCGAGTGTAGAAGAAAAGCCCATAATTAGAGAGAGTACAAACACTATTATCATTACAGCACAGCCGTCTATTGCCGCCACGATCATTTGGCGCGAAACGTAAGTCGATATCACATTTGCCATTCTACTAACGACATTTTTTGCTACTAATGTTGGTTTGCGGTCTTCTTCGCGTGCGCCAAGACTCTTCCAGAGTATACCCATCATTTCTGGCCCCTCTAGCAAGAATAGTAGAGTCAATACCAACACTAATACTAACTTCATTACAATATTCGCTATGCCGCCTACACTCGAAATAATGTTCGGGCCAAGGTTGCCAAAAAGGTTATGCGAGATAGAGTCAAATGCGTTAGATATTTGCGCAGAAAGATTATCAATACCAATAGAACGTCCAAAATTATTAATCCCCTCCCAGCCGCCGAATGTTTTTTCGAAAGTTTCTGGGAAATTGGTGATAAACTTAGAGGTTTCATTTACTACTACCGGACCCACAATTGCCACAATCGCCCCGATTACAAAAACCACGATAAAATAAGCAGAAATCGCCGACATGGTTTGGTGTTTCTTGTCTTTACCGAAATGTCTGGTGAGGAAATTGTTCACCACGCGAACTAGTGGTTTTAGTGCTAGCGCTAAAAAAATTGAAATGCCGATAATTATCAAACCTTCGACCGCTTGTCCAATAAACAGATATAGTAAATATGCGATACCAGGAATCGCCCAAAACTTAATAAAAGTCCAGGTGTCCGTTTCGATTCGTTTTGCCATTAAACCTCCTTTATAGACTAATTTTACCACAAATGTTATAATTAATACAATGAAATTATTGATGCATACGTGTTGTGCGCCATGTAGCGTGTATTGTATTGACGCTTTACGCTCGGAAGGGCTAGAGCCGACTTTGTTTTGGTACAATCCTAACATTCACCCGTTTACCGAATACAAGGCTCGCCGGGATTGCCTCAAAGATTACGCTAAAATGGTTGATGTTGAATTAATTTTAAAAGAAGAATACGGCCTGGATGAGTTTTGTAAAAACGTGATTGACAATTTAGACAATCGCTGCGTAAATTATTGCTATCCGAAGCGCCTATCCGAAACTGTGCGCTATGCAGTAGAAAATGGCTACGATGCTTTTACTACTACACTTCTAGTTTCGCCTTATCAAAAGCATGAAGAGTTGGTTAAAGTTTGCGAAAAATTAGCTAAAGATACTGGTGTTGAATTTTTATATCGCGATTTTCGCCCAGGGTTTCACGAGGGGCAAGCAAAAGCCAAAGAACTCGGCCTTTACCGCCAAAAATATTGCGGCTGTATCTTTTCGGAAGAAGATAGGTATTTACGACGCAAAAAAGATAAGATTACAGTAGAGGCGGTTTCAAAAAATAATAAAAATAAGGAGTAAACAATTTATCGACACAAATTTGATAGAAATAATCCAAGACGGGGATATTATAAATGTTTAGATTTTCAATAATAATTCCAAACTATAATGAAGAAAAATATATTAGCAGGTGTCTAGAAAGCATATTCAACCAAACTATTAATAAGAAAAAGTATGAAGTTATAGTAATTGATGATGGAAGTACAGATAATAGCACAGAAATTATAAAAAAATATAATGTTAAATTATTATATTCAAACAGGTTAGGAACTGGAGGAGCAAGAAATAAAGGCTTAGAAATTGCAAAAGGAGAATACATTATTCTATTGGACGGTGATGATTATCTATATAAGAATGATGTTTTAGAAAGGCTGGATAAAGAATTAAACAATGAAGATATTGTATTTGTAAAATACAAACAAGTTTTAGGAAACCAGGAACAGCTGATAGAAGAAAACAAAGATTATACTTTAGGAGAACAAATTTATAAATCTTGTTATTTTTGTTGTACCTTAAAGTGTTTTAAGAAACAATTGACCGAAGGTGTACGATACAGAGATAGGAGCTATCATGAAGATATTGCATTTACACTAGAACTAATGTGTAAAGCAAATAGCTTCTTGTATTTTGATGATATTATGTATATATATTATAAAGAAGAAAACACATCAACTGTTGATAACTATAATGTGAGAAAAGCACTAGATTTTACAATTCAGACATTAGAATATTTATATCTTGCAGATAAATATAAAGATAAAAAAGAATTTATTATTAAAAGAATAGAACAATCAAAATATGAATCAAAAGTTTCAAAGTTAATAGATTGGGTAAAAAATGATAGATCATACACTTATAAAGAATTTTTAGATAAATAAGCTACTATTATTAATTCAATGCTTTTAAAAGAATTATTATGTGTCGAAAAATGTATTACACGGAAGAAGACCGCTACCGAAAACAAATTAAATAATTTTACCTAGTACTTGTTTTATCTTTTCAATATCTTTGTTCGTATTTGCAAGGCTTAGCGAAAATCGCACCAGCGGCGGCAAACCTAGCACGTGGTCTAGATAGTAATGCGCGCAAAAATACCCAGTTCGCGCCATAATCCCCTCGCGCGATAAAGCTGCGCCTAGCAGATGCGAATCCACCCCCTCCACATAAAACGACATAGTGGGATTGGGCTCGTTATTTACTAGATGTACTTTGTCAGAACTTTTTAAGAATTCGTACAAATCTTTGCTATTTTGTTCTAGCGCTCGCCACTCAGTTTTCGGGCGAGCATTTAGCCAGTCAATCGCGGCACACAGTCCAATAATTTCGCCCCAAGCCTGCAACCCAGACTCAAATCTCGTAAACCGATGTTCTTTGTTCTCTGCTGATAGCTGGTAGCTGTCGGCTAGAACATCGTCCACCATGCCGCCACCAATAAAGCCGTCATCTAGTACACGCATTAAATCATCGCGCCAAACTATCACGCCAAGACTCGGCGCATACATCTTGTGCGCCGAAAAGCAAATCACATCCGCTTCTATCCCACGCACAATCTCGCTAGAGTGCGCCATCGCCTGCGCCGCATCAATAATAATAACCCCGCCGGCTTTATGCACTGCTTTTACGATTTCCTTAATGTTGCTGAGTTTTCGCCCGTCAAAGTTTGCTGCGCAGTTTATTACCACTACCGCATCGGCAAAATCATAGGCGCGTATATCAACCGAACCATCTTCGTTTCTTTTTATCACCTCGCGCGGGATATCTAGGCGCCTAGCCAGTGCCATGGTCGCCAGAAACGGCGAGTTATGCTCAATCTCGCTAGTCATTACCTTCTTGAACACACCAGCTTTTAGTTGGTCCAAAATCAAATTAATCCCGTAGGTGGTATTTAAGGTAAACGAAACTGTGTATTTCCGCGCCGGTAGTTTTAAAAACTTTAAAACCTTTTCCCGCGTCGCCTCTACTTTCTCATCGGTAATTTTTCCCCACTCATATTTCACCCGCTCACCACAAGAGTTATGCTTGGTGTAATAATTATTTAGCGCCTCAATCACCGGCCGCGGCCGTAAGCTCTGGCACGCGCTATCAAGATAAACCTCCCCCTTTTTCAAATAATCAAAATCATCCATATCTCTATTATACACGCTATTTAGTCGAAAACGGCACAAAAGGAGTACTAAATAATATTTCTTCCATTCCCTCTTGTGCTTTTCTTAACATATGCTATACTAAAATCATAAAGGCGACAGAACCTAGAATGTCGCCGTAGTTGGTGTAGTTACTGTTGCTCTACGACAACAGTAACTTTTTTAGTTTTTGGTTTCCTATGTAATCTAAAATAGAACTCTATTTCCATAGTAACCTCCTTTCCAGTGTTTGTTTTTACTTTCCGGGAGGACAAACCAAGGTTATCTAGGTTCACCATGAATAAATCCCCCCTTCCAGGGGCAAACCGTGCGGACCGATTTGCCCTCTGCGGAGGGAATTTATTTTGCTCACAAACTAAAATTTTCGCCAACCTACCCCTTATCTAGCACACTCCAAAAAGAATTACAACCCCCCTATAACCAAAATTAGCCCCCACCTATTCCGCTCCGCTTAAAATCAAACCGCCTAGGGTTATTTCACCAAAAACCGTACTGGAGAGATAGGTTTTTGAACACATATATGGAGTTAAAGGCCATTTTCAAATTTATTTATTCGTTTGATAAACACCCCGCCAATCGGAATACAGGTAGTCAGTGCTATCAACATAATAGTCAAACCAGTTTGGCCGCTTATGGTGCCGGCCAATAATACTCCCGAGTAGCCTATTATTCTACCAATATTTAAGAACAATTCATTAAACGACCAAAACTCTCCATATAATGCTTTGAGATTTGGCTGGTTAGAGATATTGTAGGAGCGAATATCGAGAGAAAGACATAATAAAGATACTGCAATATGGTAGAATATATAAAAGAAAATTAACAATATGTTAACCTTAAACCAAATGAATATAAACAACGACACGATAACACATAAGCATGATAGAAATATAGCAACTTTGTCACTTCTATTTTGGTAATATCTGCCATATAAATCCACGACAACTATGGAAATTAGCGCAGTGATGGAGGTAATCATTCCTAGATTAAAATCCGTTTTGTAGTATTCTATAATTAGTAATACAATAAGCATTTTTAGCGCGCTACCGCTAATCGACAAACCAGACAGAAACTTAGAAAACATTAGCATCCTAACCTGTTTATTCTTGCGTACGATATTGAACATTTTTTTGTAGTTTAAATTCCCTACGGCGGCATTTGGTATTGGCTTGAACAGAAACGAAAGAATAATCTGAAAAATTGAAACGACAAAAACTACAACAGTGGCAACCATAAAGTTAGATGCCGATATTAGGGAACCCAACAAGAATGGCACAACAATATTTGTCACCTGGGTAGCTACTGTACATAATGAGGTGAATCTAGTTCGATGATTATTGTCGACTTTGGAGCTAACAATGGAATTCATAGGCATCCAATAAGCGCTGGCCGAAAAACCCAACAAGAAAGCAACTAATGGCAAATTAGTAACAATATTTTCCCCAAGAATAAGAATCGAAAAGAAATAAATCGCATTAATAATAATACTTAGTCTCATGGTCTGTATCTTGAAGTTCTTTTTTATGATATACCCAAAAATAAAACTTCCAACAGCCAACATTAAGTAAACCAGTATATTATATAAAGATAAATATCTTAAGTTTTCTGATGAGACTTTAACAAAATATGCAGTTAGAAACGACCCAGAAAATATGTCAAATATTCCTCTCAAAGGCCCGAACGCTAGAATAATCTTTTCATCACGAGTCAACCGTATTTTACTCATGACCATATTATACAACAAAATAGAACCTACATTGTAGGTTCTATTTTTGAAGTTCAATTAGCTAACTTTAATTATTTACGCGAGCTCTACGGTTGCGCCGGCTTCTTCAAGAGCCTTCTTCATCGCTTCGGCATCATCCTTAGCGACCTTTTCCTTAACGGTAGCAGGAGCACCATCTACGATAGCCTTAGCTTCGCCAAGACCTAGTCCGGTAGCTTCCTTTACAGCCTTGATCACTGCAATCTTTTGTGCGCCAGCATCTTTGAGAACAACATCGTATTCAGATTTGCCTTCATCAGCAGCGGCACCCGCATCAGCGGCAGGACCAGCAGCCACAGCCACAGCGGCAGCAGCTGGCTCAATGCCATATTCGTCCTTGAGGACAGTTTTTAGTTCGTTTACTTCTAGAACGGTAAGCTTTACCAATTCTTCAGCTAGTTTTTTGATATCAGTAGCCATTTTAATTCCTTTCATTTAATATTAGGGTTGCTAATTTGCATGGGCTTCTAGGCCAGACACGATACCGGAAAGTCCGCCCGAAAGAGCAGAAATGGTATCGGTAGCCGGCGAGAGAAGTTGTGCCACCACCTGAGCGATAAGCTCGTTCTTGCTTGGCATCGCGGCCAAAGCCTTGACATCGCTTTCAGTCAGAGCAGCGCCAAGATCAGAAAACCCACCAAGTAGGTTTAAAGCATCGTGGTCTTTAGCAAAATTTGCCAAAACCTTAGCTGGTGCGACTTCGTCTTCGGAAGACGTAGCGTAAAGTAGCTGGCCGGTAAGACCAGTGGTATCGGTGTCTTTGTAGACAGCGATGTTGTTCATCGCGACCTTTACCAAGCGGTTCTTCACGACCTTGATTTTTACGCCAGCTTCGCGCGCGGCTTTTCTAAGCTCTTGGAGCTCAGCCACAGTCAGGCCTTGATATTTGGCATAAACCGTGGTCTTTGCGCTAGAAAGTAGCTCGGTAAAATCAGCAACCAATTCGTTCTTTTTTTGCTTGTTAATTGCCATAAAAAGTCCTTTGGTTTAATTTGATATTTAGTTAGCTAATTGTTAAATAGCGTCACCAAATAAAATTGTAAGAATTTCCTCGGTGGCATTATTAAGATTTCTCCGCCACTGTCTTTGGTAACTAACATCTATTATATCAAAAAAATAAAAAAAGTAAATAGGGCCCTCTTTCGAGGGCCCTTAAAGGGCTATTCGCGCAGCCTGAGCCTGACGATTAAATCGCCAAGACCTGCGATGGCTTTGTCTAATTTATCACCATCATCGTGCTCGATCTTGGCCACTTTTCCGGCGAGCTTTTGCTCGTAATAGTACGAGGCTTCCGGCTCATCCGGACTCGGCTTGACGTCACTAGAGTAGGGGGCGCCACCACCTATCTTGGCAAACTCCACTGCAAAAGGACTATCCATACATGGATACATCCTCTCTTCTTCAGGGTCGAGTTCTTCGTCATCACCAAGATATATCGCATCAAAGGCGACGTCACCAAGATTTTTGATGATTACTTCGCCGTCTGGCGATATCCCGACCTCTGGCACGAAGTCTCTTAGCTCCACCGCGTCGCCACGCTCAAAAATGTCTCTTACATTGTCGACCATTTTATTACGGAGCCGGTAGTGGTTGTCGAGGTGATCGTAACACCTTGCGATTTTTTTCGCAATTCGGTTTAAGACCAACTCTCGTACCAGAATCGAAAGTACCAACACTCCGCAGAATGCAATTAGTGCGGCCCCGATTTTGGTAGCGGCCGAATGCCCCCTTAGGAGCATTAGTGTTGCCAATACGGCGGCGAACGCAACCGTCCCTACCACGATAGCAAATATCGGTAAATTATTTGCCGATTGGTAGGTGTCGGTGGACTCGGCGAGCTCTTTAAAGCACCCGACGATGTCCTTTGCGGCGCGGGATTCATCCATGCCGCGAAGAGCCATGAGCTCACTGTAATCAGTGTGCTCATTCCTGAATCTAGCTACTCTGTTTTCAGCGTTTTCAAATGCCATTTTTCTCTTCCTCCTTTTAATGTACAAAAAATAGCCCTATACTCTTATTATAGCACGAAACGTCAAAAAAGTCAATGCTTACGACACGCGTTTAGTAGTGGCGAATTGAAATAGCGCGCCCACTAGCGCCAGGCCGCCAATCATTGGGAAATAAAAGATTTCTTTGTTGATATCTGGGAAAATCTGTAAAAGCGCCAAAGTAATGGCATATCCGCCGGCCACCGCAGTTGCGATAATTACCGCTGGCTTAATCATTGCCGTAGCCGCCGCAGCCGCAATTACCCCTACAATCGCACCTACTGCCAAAGTCTGAACATCGGTGCCAAAATATTGCACTGTCACTAGCATTACCAAGAAGAAGCAAATTCCGGCGATACAGACTTTTTCGATCGAAAACCCTAGTAGAGCTAGCAGCAACCCGCCACAAATCGGTAGTAGAATCTGCCAAAACTGCCCTTCGGCTACCTGTGGCAGAGCGTTATTTATTACTGGCATTAGCAAAATCATCAAGTTATACCCGATCAGAAACCACAGAATAAAAAACGCCGCCTTCTTAATCCTGTAACCAAACAAAAGAACCGCGAGGCCAACCCCCGCCATCACCAACGACTCATAAATCCCCATCCCCCTAACTTTGTCTGTGATCTCTCTTAATTTATCCATAAGGACATTATAACATAAAAATCCGGGTGACTAAACCTATTTTTCGAAGGGCCTAAGACTTGGGCGAGCGCCCCGGAGCGGCCCGAGAAAAATAGGTTTAGGCAGGACCCGGATTATTAGTTATAAAGATTTTCTAGTTGAATCGACGGCCCCATAGTAGTCGTAATATAAACCGACTTCACATAAGTGCCCTTGATTGAGCTTGGCTTTTGTGATTTTAGGCTCTCAAAGAAAGTTTCGGCGTTGGCGAGCAATTTCTCGGCACCAAACGAAACTTTACCAACCCCAATATGCACGATGGATTGCTTATCTACGCGGTATTCTACCTTACCGGCCTTGGATTCTTTCACGGCCTTCTCTACATCGGTAGTTACAGTGCCAGCCTTTGGATTTGGCATCAGACCCTTTGGTCCTAGCACGCGAGCATATTTACCAAGTTTTGGCATATACTGCGGAGTAGAAATCAAGATATCAAAGTTAATTTCACCCTTATCCAAAGCTTTCAAGAATTCCTCATCCTCGGCGATATCGGCACCAGCGGCTTTGGCGGCTTTGCAAATATCAGCCGGCGCAAACACAGCCACGCGCACGGTCTTACCGTTGCCGTTTGGCAAAACGATGGTAGTGCGGATGTTCTGATCGGCTTGGCGTGGATCTACGCCAAGGCGGGCATGAATTTCTACGCTGGCATCAAATTTCACCGGGCTAGTCTTGATAGCTAACTCAAGAGCTTCTTTGAGGCCATAAGCCTTACCCTTTTCAATCAACTTCGCGGCTTCTTGATACTTTTTGCCACGACGTTCGATTAGCGGGCGCACAATCGGCTTAGCGCCTTTTGGCTTTTCTGCCGCTTCTTCGCTTTTGCGCTCGAGTTTGCGGGCTTGGCGCTCTTCCTCGGCCTTCACCTCTTCAATATGTTTTTTAGATTTTTTACCAGATTTAGCAAAAGTCTCCGGCTCGGCGGTTTCTTTTACTTCTTCTTTAACCTCGGCGACTGCCTCGGTCACAGCTTCGGTTTCCACAACTTCGGCTGCTTCAAGTTCGGCTTGTTTTTTAGCCATAAATTCCTTTCTGTGGTATTAACGAACCCCTTCAGGCTCTCCCAACCTTAAATTATTTTTTATATTATATCAAATTAACTAGTTTTTGGCAAGAAAAAGGGGGCTCGTAAGCCCCCAAGGTGGTTACTCGAGCACTCTTCGTGCCGGAACGGCAGCGACTCGAGAAATATTCAGGAATGCGGGGCAGCTGGCTAGGTGATAACTCATTCTGGGCCTTTCTCCAGACTTTTTGCACGCTTCAGCGGCTGATATTTGTCTCTTCCATCTCTCGATACAGATTTTAGCCGCGCGATAGGTCGAGTTGAGCTCAACGTAATTTTTTATGTCGCGTATCGCGCTGGCGACCTTGTCATCGCTAAGTACTATCACGTACCACAGGGCTTTTTCCTCGTTCTCGATTTTGAGAACGCTAATCTCAGGATAATCTGCTATCGCGGCTTTCGTGAGACCATCTTGCGGGATGTTATTGTGAATCCATTTTTGACTCTTTAATTCTTTCCATCTCGACAATAGCGCATGGTAGGTCGGTATCAATGTTCGATACTCTTCTCCATACTTCTGCCACAACTCCAGTAGTTCCGCTTTTTTCCCTTCAAGTTCCATTTTCTCTTCCTCCCTTTTATTTTTTATAGCGCGAAATGGAAAAACGCTATATCCTTCCATTATATCACACTTAAGCTAATCTGTCAAGCCAGGGGTGACAGCATCAACAAAAAGACCTCCCAGAAGGAGGTCTTTTGCGATAAATATCAATTAGTCTGCAACTTCTACGCCCATCGAACGAGCGGTACCGGCCACAATTTTGACTGCGCCATCTAGATCCACTGCGTTTAGTTGCTCCATCTTCTTGTTGGCGATTTCCTCGAGCTGTGCGCGGGTAATCTTGCCAACCTTATCTACGTTTGGCTTACCCGAACCTTTCTCAATCTTAATTGCTTCGCGAATCAAATCGTCTACAGGCTGCCCTAGTGATTTCCAATCGAAAGTCCGATCTTCAAACACGCGAATGTGCACAATCACATTCTTACCCATCAAATCTTTGGTGGCTTCATTAAATGGATTGATAAAATCCATCATATTTAGACCCCACTGACCAAGCGTAGAACCTACCGGAGGGCCAGCGGTCGCACGCCCTGCCGGGATGCGAAGTTTCAAATTTCCAATTACTTTCTTTTCTGCCATTTTAAATAATTTTACCTTTCTGGTGCGTAACTATATTATTATATCACAATTGTTTTACTTGTAAAGCATCAAGTTCCACGGGGGTTTCGCGCCCAAACATACTTACCATCACTTTGAGCTTACCCTTCGCGGCATCAATCTCAGAAATTGAACCATCAAAGCCCTTGAATGGACCATCGGTAATAGACACCACTTCGCCCACTTCGTATTTCACCGAGAACTTCGGGTCTTCCACGCCCATACGCTTTTTAATCTTAGTAATTTCTTTTTCAGAAACTGGAGTAGGTTGGGTACCGGTGCCGATAAAACCAGTCACACCCGGGGTGTTGCGGATAATATACCAAGTTTCATCCGAAAGCTTCATATCCACTAGCACATAACCTTGCAAAATCTTGCGATCTACAATTTTGCGCTTGCCATTTTTGATTTCAATTTGCTTTTCTTTTGGCACAATCGCCTCAAAAATCTTGTCCGCCATCTCCACGGTGCCGGTGCGCTGGTTGATACTATCTGCTACCTTGTCCTCATAGCCAGAGTAGGTAGAAATTGCGTACCACGCCCGCGTATCATCATATCTGTTTACTGCCATTTTAACCCTTTCCTAATATTAAATTAAATAACCAAGTAAAGAACAAATCCAAAAGCGCGATTAGAACCATAAAGATTGCCGTATAAATAATCACCGCCAGCACCATTTTCCAGGTGGCTTTGCGGTTTGGCCAGCGCACTTGGCGAATTTCGCGCCACGAGTCACGCAGATATCTAAACAGCGCCACAAACGGCCTAAACAAGATAAATGGTTTCTTGCCGAATTTTTCTTTAGCAATGTTCTTCTCGGCTTTTTTGGTAGCTTTAACCTTTTGCTTTTCGGATTTTTTGTCTTTTACGACTACTTTTTTGCGAGTAATCGCCGGCGCAGCTTCCTTTTCCTCTTTGCGAGGCGAGTCGCTTGCCTTAATTCTTGTAATTTTTGCCATCCTACTCCTTTATTGTTAGGCATCAAAAAAGTCTGATACCAGACTTGTCAAGATTTTATCACTTCGGGAATAAATAGTCAAGATAATCCTTCATCATTCTTGCCCCTGAAATCACCGGCAAGAATGTTTCAAGTTGGCGTTTAGTCACAAATTCTAGATCAAAATCATTTTCCCAGGTCGCAATTGCTTCTTCCATTCGCTGATATAACATATCCAGCTCTTCAATTTCATCCAAGCCAGAAACATTGAAATATGAATTAATTGAGCCATCCGCCACGCCGCCATCGTGTGTAGAAATCAGTACATTAAGATTGCCGATATCCTTCATCCAAGATGTCCCGCAAGCCTCCAGTCCTACAATCGGCACATTAATCGCCACATTTGACCCTACAGATAGTCCATACGCCAACTTCTCATCATAATCCGCAATATAATGCACGTGGTCGCGGAGATATTCATCTTGCGCCACTTCATGCAGCAGGCGCAAAAGCTTATGATACATCACATTGTCGCCGGTATGCACGCGCCCGGTCAAAATATAATGCGCATTGCGACTTTCTAGGATATTCCTGAGGCGCGCTGGGTCACGAAACGGCATCTCTGGCCGCTTGTAATCCACAAACCGCCGCTTAAAATCGAAGATAAAATCATCATCGGAAAACTTTAAAATCCTACCATTTTGATCTGGGCGATTCTTAAGCGTTGCATTCAAAATATCGCGCCCGACAGATTTTAGCTCGCGAATTTTCGGCGCCGTAAGACTAGACAGCTTATCGACAAAATCCGGCATCGGCGCACCGAACCGGTCAATGATGCCATTTTCTTCATAAAACTCCCGAATTTTCGGCAAAATCCATTTATCTATATCAATACCATTAGTCACCGGCTTAAACTTCACCTTATTGCCGGCAATATCACGATAATTCGCTACTCTTGCGTGCAATTTAGACACGCCAGACCGTAGCTCAGCAATCTCAATCGTTACTGAAGATAATTTAATATGTCCGTGACTAAACTTATCCGAAAGCCACTTTTTTACGGCCGGCGATTTCAAATTCGGAAAGACATATTTCTCAAATTGCTCATAAGAAAACTCCGCCTCGGCCGCCTGCACCAAAGTATGATTCGTATACAAAGTATGCTTGCGGGTATAAACGACAGCTTCATAAAAATCCATGCCATTCGTGGCGAGTTCATCTAGCCTCGCTAGCGCTGCAAAAAAGGTCGCCACTTCATTTAGCTGCATAATCGCTGGTTTTAGACCAATCAGTTTCAAAGCCGCATATCCACCAAACCCTAGCGCCACTTCCTGATACAAACGGTGGTCGGAACCACTCATCCCCGAATACAGCTCTCCGAAATTAGGTTCCGTTATAGAGATAATGCGAGTATTTTTAAACTTCTTTTCTATTACATCTAGCAGGCATAAATCCCCGTGGCACTTAACCGACACTTGATCCACGAACTTAAACCCAAACTTCCGGTAATCTACCGGCGTATGCATATCGTGCAAGCCACCCTCTCGCATTACTTGGTGCGACTCAAACGGATAAAACGGCGTAATTAGCGTAAACGGCACGCCCATTTTTTCGGCTACCCGGCGCGTATCAGCCGCAAGCACCCCAAGCCCACCGCCACCACGGATACCATTTTCTTGGTCATATAGTTCAATTGTCCAATAAGTATACGGTCTTTCCGGCGACAACGCTCTAGTCAAATGCTCGCGCTCCACCGCCTCATAAAAAATATCTACATCTTCAATGTTTTCTAAGGGATGATAAAAATACTGCCCATCATCATTCATGCTTATGATTATATCATATTAGTACCAAAAATGTTTAGGTAGTTTCTTGGCAATTTTTTGATGAAAGTCCCAGTCAAATCCCTCTAAGCGCTTCGGCTCTTTGGTCTTAAAGTATTTTTTGCGAATTTCTTTCGCAGTCATTAGCTCGCCCGGAATTAACTGATATTTTTTGCCAAAATTTAAGCCCCGCTTGTAATTTTCTGGTGGCAAAACCGCCATCGGCAAAAAATCGCAGCTAATTTCTGGATCTTTATAAAGTTTCAGAGCCAACATCGACATGGTCGGGATAATATCTTCCTTTTTCTCGTAAACTTTCTTATTCTTGAACACAGTGGTCTGTCTAGTAGCCGATGGCGCCACGAAGATCACACCACCTTCCTTCATGGCCCGATTAGACAAATTAGTATAGATATCTCTAAATTCACGCTTAATTTTTTCACCAAGAGCATAAAGCTCCGTGTCCGGCTCTAATCCAATTTTATCCCATGTTGCAGGCGTAATAATCGGCGTAATAATAATCCCTAGCCGCTTAATCCGATCAAAATTCGGCGCCAGTGCCTCATACCATGGTAGATTCACTGGAAAATACATCGGCTTGTCGCCCATCACATCAATCTTCATCATCAAAATCCGCGCGATCTCGCCTAGCGATGGGTGATTAAAGCCCACTACTAGGCCATTCTGGCTATCTTTTGGCATTCCATCGTAACTTCCGGGCGTGATTTTAGACAATACTTTTACCAGTTTCTTGCGCGCGGCCTGGTTGTGTTTTTTCTCATCGTCCTTTGGCCCAGTAGTACGAAAAAAGTAGTTGATTGCCGTATTGCAGGCCTTGCCCACCGGTACCATTTCTTTACGCAGCTTCTCTGCGCCTAGTGTCGCCAGCAAAGAATAATTTTCATATTTTAATTTATCGTTAATCTCATCCGCCGACAGCGTCTTTAGCTGTGTGATGGAAAAAAGTTTTTTCTTCATAAAAATAATTATAGCATAGAAAACCCCCGACCTTAAAAGTCGGGGGCAAAGAGGGTTAAAAGAAGTGATGAAGGTGAAACATCACGGCCATCGCAGTCGCTACGGTAGCCATAATTTTGATGCAAATATCGCAACATACTGCCACCACATCTTTCATAATATCACCAATCGTATCGCCGGTGATAGTAGCAAGGTGTGCCGCGGAATGTTTACCGTGGCTGGGAAGCATCCCCATCTCGATATACTTTTTGGCATTATCATAAGCGCCACCAGCATTGCCATTGAAAAAGGCCTCGCCGATTGCTTGCAAAGTGCTACCAAGTAGCATACCGAGCACCGTAATTGGACCAAACACCAACCCGACCACTAGCACCGAAACTACGGAAAGTAGCGATGGTGCCGACATATACTTCAGCGCATTATCAGAAGCGATTTCGATTGCTTTGTTATAGTCTGGGCTTTTCTTGCCCGCCATAATGGCTTCATCTTTCAATTCAGATTCAGCCACGCCGGCCAATTTCCAAGCCGCCGAGAGAGTGTTTTTGGTCAGGATAGAAATAAACTCGCGTATCACTGCCATCCCGATAATTCCACCCACGATCAGCCTTACAATAGAATCGGCTGAGTTCAGATTAAACTCCGGAATATTACCGATAAAAGCCATCAGCATTGTAATGGTCGAAAATGCCGCAGCGCCAATCGCATTGCCTTTGCCTACCGCCGCCGTAGTATTACCAAGTGCGTCGAGCTCATCAGTAATTTCCCGGACTTCTTCCGGCAAATGGCAACTTTCGGCGATACCGCCAGCATTGTCGGCAATTGGCCCAAAAGCATCGATAGTCACCGTAGTTCCTACGAAGCTAAGCATACCAACAGCCGCAATCGCAATGCCATATACTCCGCAAAGTAAAAACGCCACCACGATCGAAAGCGCGATAATGATAGACGGCCAAGTCACCGAATGGTTACCCACCGCCATACCTTCGGATACCACAAATGAGTGGCCTTCTGGTGCCATCTTGGCGATTTGTTGCACGAACTTTGACTTCATGCTAGTATAACGCTCGGTCAAAAGACCAACCGTTACCGAACTCACGACTCCAAGTGCCGCTGCGAGCCAAGGCGAAGCCCAGCCAAGTGTGTAGTTTGCCGCAAAGGACGTCCCACCAAACAGGGTATGGGCACCAATCAATCCTACCGCAAGTGTAACCGCAGCAGAAATCGCAGTGGCCATATTTAGCTCTTTGCCTGGGTCGTCAATCTCTAATGAGTACTCTGTCCACACCCACCTAATATTGTCATCGTCTACCTTGGTCTTAGGCCTGGTTTTTTCATTAGGATATTTGGCCAGGAACTCATCTAGGGTCATCTGTACCCATTTGTGACGTTTGCGATTCTTGAGGATAATAAACATTACGCTGATTAGCGTACTAAATAATCCTCCGGCTGCAAGCACAAACGGGAATGCACATACGAGCGGCAAGACGGCATGGTCTGTCGCATAGTTCTGCACAGAGATAAGTATGCACGACATTAGCGTCGCTACATAGCTTTCTCCGAGGTCCGAAAGATTTCCAGCTAAGTCGTTTACTAGATCGCCAGTCAAGTCGGCGATCGAACAGACGTTACGCGGGTCATCTTCCTCTAATCCATATTCACTTTTACTGACAATATCGTTAGCGATATCGGCAGACTTCGTATAGGTGCCTCCGGCAACACGATTAAAAATCGCCACCATCGAGAATCCCAACGAGTAAGCCGTTAGTCTAGCCGCCATGACATTGTTCATGGTATTAGAAATTAATCCGTGCCCTGTAGTTTCTGGACCATTAGCCCAGCTCCACAGGAAAATCAGCGTAAAGCCAAGCAGGCCAAACGCCGGCACCGAAAAACCACTAATACTGCCACCTAGTGTTGCAATTCTGAGCGTCCGGCTAATTGCGCCGGTCACTCGTGCCGCGTTGGCAGTACGTACGTTACCATACGCTCCACCACGCATACCGATCTCCACTCCGCATAACACGAGTACTGCACCTAGTACAAGGCAGCACCCTGCGGTAGGTTCCTGAATCAGGGCAAATCCCAGCGACATCAAAATCACAACGATTGAGATTACGCGGTATTCCCTTTTCAGGAATGTCTTTGCTCCCGAACGAATGATTGCGGCCCGCTCTATCATGATGGCTGTTCCTTCATTATGCTTGCGCAAATTAATGAAATTATAGCCAATCAGTGAAAAAGCGCACGCCACCATCGTAAGGGTCAGGTAGTAGATTGTCATTCTTCATCCAACCTCCTTTTTAAAGTACAAAGCGGGCTATATTGCCCGCCACGCCATCACCGATTATACCAAAAAACCAAAAAAATAAAACCATAAAATCTATGGTTCGAACAACTCGCTTGGCTGGGGATGAGGGATTCGATTCGAAGAACGAATCCCGAACAAAAAAGGCCCCTAGAAGGGTATGGCTGGGGATGAGGGATTCGAACCCCCGAATGGTGGGACCAGAACCCACTGCCTTACCACTTGGCGAATCCCCAGTGTGTATATATTATATCACACTGTGCCAAAAAAATAAAAAAGCCCCCATATTGGGGGCGAGGGCAACTAGTTAAACAACTGGTCGAGGTGTGATAAGAAATGTCTAGGGACTATTTCATTTACCGGATAGTGCTTATCGAGCATATAGCCCGCTTTTGATAAGTCAGGTTCTCTATCTCCTATAGTCATCAAACATTCTGCAAGTACCTTGGAAAAGGCCGAGCCGACTTTGAAATCAGCATTTTTTGCAAGATAGTTGAATAAAGTTCCCCTTATCATGTCGAAATACCCGCGCCGAATCAGCTCATTCAGAGCCGGAATGGCTAGAAATGGATTCTGAGTCTTCAACCCCTGATCGTATAGAAAACTCACAGTTGATTCATTATCGATAGACTCGAACATACTTTTGGCCAACAATTCTTCTAACATACCAGATCCCCTTTCGTAGTAAAGTACAATTATGATAATAAAATATCATAATATATAATATTTGTCAATATGCCACCTACTCACTCCTTAACGCTTCAACCGGATCTTTTTTGCTTGCTGACCTTGCTGGAATTAGCCCAGAAACCACCGTTAGCACAAAACTCAGCACAATTAAAATCCCAGCTGTCTTGGGGTCTAGAGCCGCATTCAAAGGAATATCGCCTGTAAACTGATGCAAAACTAAATTAATAATCGGAATTAGCGCATAAGAAATCCCAACCCCAATTAGCCCCGACAAAAGCCCAATAATAAAGGTCTCGGCATTAAAGATAGAAGATATATTATGTTTAGAAGCGCCAATCGCGCGCAAGATCCCGATCTCCTTAGTCCGCTCGTACACCGAAATATACGTAATCACGCCAATCATAATAGATGAAACAATCAAAGAAATTGATACAAACGCAATTAGTACATACGAAACCGCATCCACAATAGTCTTTACCGACCCCATCAAAATCCCAGTTGCATCATTATATTCAACCACTTTATCCTCATAACCCAGCGACTGCATCTTCTCATTATAATCATCCAAGAACTCCACAAAATGCGTCTTTCCATCAAACGAAGTAAAATAAAACGCGAGAATAGTCGGCTCATCCAATTCCTGATACCCCATCGCCACCAAATTAGAAAACAGCGTAGTTTCCTTTTTGTTAAACATCGCTTCTACTACCCGCGCGAGCTCCTCTTCCGAAAAATTCAAATGAAATGCGCCCACAATCGCGCTTTCATCCACGTGAAACGCATTGGAAAAACTACTCGTAAGATACGAAGTCAGCCCGCCCACTTCTGACAAAATATCTTTTTGCATCAAAATTTCCGTAATCGCAATAGAAAGTTGGTCTAGCGCCGCCGAAATTGCCGTGGCTTCCAAAAATTCATCTTCGGTCAAGGCCGGATTCGCTTGCTTGGCGCCAAGATACCCTTTTAGCAGCCCCTCAAAGAAACTCGCAAACTGCTCCTTAGGCAAAAAGAATTCGCCGACCAAGTCACTATAATCGGCTTTCAAAGCAAACTCCTTCACATATTCTTCTATCTTGGCCGGATCAAACTTACCCTCGGCCACTAGCCCAGCCATATATTCCGAAAACCCACCAGCCAGCACCTTAAACTTCGTCGCCAGCTTATTCTTTACCGGCGTAATATCTGCCGTGATATCAGCCGAAATCTTGTTCATATACTCTTGCACCTTGCCAGAAATCGCATTCTGGTCAATATTCACCCCAAACGCCCGCGACAAAGCCGCCGAGTCCACCGAAACCAAATCCGAAAACTCAAAATTAAAATCATTTCCCTTTTCGCCAAACTTCCGGTTAGAAAATACATCAATCGTAGGCTCGGCCAACTGTTTTTTCACGATTTCGGTCTTTGCCGACTGTTCAATAATATGCACCGGCAAACTCGGCATATAGACTACCCCATTTCCGGACACCAGCGACCCCGGCTTCCCCGTAATAATCCCGACAATCTTTAGCTTCTCGGCCTTCTCATATACCCCCGCCATAAACTCACTATCCCCACTCATATCCTCATAAACATTATATTTTTCATTATATCTATAAGTATCGGCCGGCAAAATTAGCCTGAGATCCACGCCCAGTAGCTCATCATACGAAATCTCTAGCGGCTCAAAATCAATCTCCACCTTTTCCCCACTCATAATCCCCTTCACTAGCTTAGACAATTCTTTAGTATCGTGAAACCCTAGCGAATAAGCCAGTAAATCCGGTATTTCAGATGGGTTACTTAGGAATATCGCCATCTCATTATATGCACTCGGCATCCGCCCGTACACTACATCCGTATCATTCTCTAGCGCCTCCAAAGGCTCGTGTACATACACCGAAGTAAACCCAGAATACGATGACAAAAGCGAAGCATCGCCCACCAGCGAGGTAAACAACGAGCTTGGATTAAGTTTTGCAATATCGCCGCTCGCATCCACCGTATAAATCATCGGGTCTACGCTATACTCACTATCAATCAGCCGAATATCATCTCGCACCTCATCGTAATGTGCTGTTACATAGTCACGAAAACCTTTCAAATCATTAGTCGTTACATTCCCTAAAATAGAAGTAATCATCTGGTTTTCGCGCACCTTGTTTTCTAGCTCTTCCGCTCCGCCGCCTTCACCAGTCATAGATAGAAGTAGCCCCGTAATATCAGTTGACTCCCGCATCAAATTCAAAGGATACGAAGTTAAAGTATCGCGCTCAATCGTATCAATATAATTCTGAAACCCTGTAGATACGGCAGAAATCAGCGCAATCCCAATAATCCCGATTGACCCAGCAAACGCCACTAGAATTGTCCGGGCTTTCTTGGTCAGCAAATTCTTCAGCGACAAAGATAGCGCCGTAACAAACGACATCCGTGTCTTTTTGGATTTCTTCCCCGCTTCAATCAGGTCCAAATCAGTCTTAATTTTGCCATCGTACTCATTTGTATCACCAGTTACCTTGCCATCTTTGATGGTAATAGTACGCGTGGCATATTTTTCCGCTAGTTCCGGATTATGAGTCACCATAATCACCAAACGGCTTTCTGCCACCTTCTTCAAAAGTTTCATAATCTGCACGCTAGTTTCCGAATCTAGCGCGCCGGTCGGCTCATCTGCCAGCAAAATATCCGGATCATTTACTAGCGCCCGCGCTATCGCTACGCGTTGGGCTTGCCCGCCCGACAGCTGCGAAGGTAATTTATTAATATGGTCTTTTAGCCCCACTTCCTCTAGTACTCTTTTCGCCCGCCGGTTGGCTTCGCGCTTTTTGATACCAGACAAAGTCAGCGCCATCCGCACATTAGACAACACAGTCTGATGCGGAATCAAATTATAATTTTGAAACACAAAACCAATTCGGTGATTACGGTACGAATCCCAATCTTTATCGCGAAACTTCTTGGTGGACTTTTCGTTGATCACGAGATCGCCGGCGGAATATTTGTCTAGCCCACCCACAATATTGAGCAGCGTAGTCTTTCCAGATCCGCTCGGCCCCAGCACTGCCACGAACTCCGAAGTCCGAAAATTCAGCCGCACATTATTTAAAACTTTGCGGTTTACACCAGCGGTCTTATAGACCTTGTCCACACCCTTCACTTCAAGCATAATCCCATTATATCACACCGCCCGCCAAAAATTCTAGTCAAATTAAAAAACTTGTGGTAATATTATAAATAACAAATAAAGGAGGTTTTGATGCAAAAATTTAGTAGCGTAGTAGTAGCGGCAACTCTCGCCGGCCTATCTCTTGTTTCTTTTCTGATTCTCAGCTCTTCGCCTACCTCCGCCACCACCTCCTCTGCCACCGCTTCGGTAATAGTGCCGGTGTCTTGTAATCTATCTACTAATATAGACTCTGCCCATAGCGCTACTATTAATAATGGTACTTATAAAGATAATATAGGAAAAACTACATTAAAAGTAGTATGTAATGACAACTCTGGTTTTTCTATCTATGCAGTAGGCTATTCTAACGACACCTTTGGCAATAATAAACTAGTCGCTAATGTAGGCGGCAGCCTTAGTCCTACTAATGATATAGTAACTGGTACATCTACAAGCGGTAATACTTCCAACTGGGCGATGAAGATTACTCCCATTGCGGGTACTTATTCTCCTACTGTCGGTAGTGATACAAATGGTTCATTTGCTAACTATCACATAGTACCAGACAAATATGCAAGAATTGCTACCTTTAACTCTACTACTGATGCTACCATCGGCTCTTCTATTGAAGCTACCTACATGGCCTATGTTTCTGGTACTCAACCAGCTGGTACTTATACAGGCAAAGTAAAGTACACTATGGTACACCCTGCTAGTGAAGTACCCTTGCAACCTAGAGATGCTACACCTAGATGTATCTCTTACTGGCCGAATGCAAGCGGAGTGGTAGATAGCATGGCAGATGACTGTAATTCTGGACCAAGTGGTGGTGGTTATGGTAATAATGCTTATGTAGATGCACTCTGGGCCTCTAATTTTAAGCGCCCAGGCTACGGCTTCGTAGGCTGGAGTGATAAATTTGACTGGGTCTTAAACGAGAATGATGCAAATGGTAATGGTACTGGACCAAACGAAGGCTACCATATCTACGGCCCCAATGCTACTATTACACTAGGCGATATGTCTAAAGGCCTATCGCTCTACGCAGTCTGGGCCAAGAGTAACGGCAACCTCCAAGGCTGGAACTATTGTAGTGCTCTAGGCACCGGCAAAGTCACCGCCCTTACAGACCAGCGCGATGGCAATACCTACGCCGTAGCCAAACTCGCCGATGGCAAATGCTGGATGATAGAAAACCTCCGCCTCGCCGATCAAACCCCAACCGGCACTACCATAGAACTCACCACCAACAACACTAATAATCCTCTCAATAATGGCACAAGTGTAACATTAAAGAATACAGACAGCACTACTACTAACCACCTCTCTGTCTCCACCAATCCTACCACCACGGCTTGGTGTACTAGCTATAATTCCGCCTGTTTTGATCAATCTATGCTCTATACTGGCAATACCACTAACCCTGCAACCAATATGTCTCAAGCCACAGGCCAAAATATCTACTCCTATGGCAACTACTACAACTGGTATTCTGCTACAGCCGGCAATGGTACATACTCTAAATATTCTGGTAATACCGAAGGCGACATTTGTCCTGCCGGCTGGCATCTACCTACCGGCGACACTGGCGGCGAATTTAGCGCTTTAGATACTGCTATAGGCGGCACCGGTGCTTATCAGGGTACTACTGAAGCTTCTCAGCGTTGGCGCAAATTCCCCAATAACTTTGTCTACTCGGGCGACGCGTACGGCTCTACTGTCGGCAATCAGGGTAGCGTCGGCGGCTATTGGTCGTCTACGGCGAACTATAGCTACTACGCGTACTATCTGTACTTCGGCAGTAGCTACGTGAGCCCGGGTACCAGCAGCTACAGCAAGTACGTCGGGTTTATGGCTAGGTGCGTTTTGGGTTCGTAGTTCGTTTTCTTCAAGAGCCCTGCAGAACGCTCAAGGGTTTGCGAAGCAAACACCTTGAGCAGCCCACCCTTCCTAGCCCCTCAAAGGTAATTTTCATCGCTCTCTTGTGTATTTTGTCCATTGTGCTATAATTAAATCATAAAGAAAAGCGCCTCTAGGAAGCACTTTTCAAGGGTTGGTCTGTTAGGCTTTATTGTCTAACAGATTTTTTACTTCGTCGTTTATTCCTTTTTGGAAAGATGATACACAAGAAATTAATCTGTATAGTCATTTTCACCTCTCTAACTAGGGCAACTTTACTGCCTAGAACAGCGTTTAGTGAGCCCTCGGTCACTCACGAACTTAAGCTCGCGTGCTTTTTACCCACTAACCTCCGAAGCCAACCCGCCGCTATTATAGGCATATCTTAACAAAAATTACAACCCCCCTAATCCAAAAATTCGCCAAACCCAATTTTACCCCTGTAAAACAGCCAACTCGCTTGCGCTTATCTCTAACCGCAAGTATTTTCATTTCCGCTTTTTGCGGCTTAAGTGGGGTTGTAATTTCGCTTTGTCCGTGATAGTGTTGCTGATATGAAAAATAACCCAAGACCATACAAGAAGGGCACCATTATTTGCGAAGATGGCGCCAAACCAAAGCCGCACGAAAAAATCACCGCTAGAGCCTTGGCAGATGCTGGTTATATTATACGGTTTATTCCGAGCAGCACAGTCATAGGTATGGCTGATTGTTATATTAATAATACGATTTTTGAAATTAAGGCACCTGAGGGTAAAACTACGGACTGTATTGAGCGTAATTTGCGAAAAGCTATCGATCATCAGTCATCTAATATAGTGTTGGATGCTTTTAGGATGAAAGGAACGAAAGATGAGAACATACAGAGTTTCTTAAAGACTAGATTAAGTATGAAGCACGGCATACAGCGTATTATCTTTATAAATCGCAAACGCCAAGCTATTGACATAAATAAGCTTATCAGATAAAATATAAGTATTGAAGTTCACGAGGGCGAAGCATTCGCTGAGACGGGAACTTCTTTTTTTGTAGATTAACAGACAGTTTGAGATTTCCCCCCACATAGCATATAATATCCTTATGGAAACCAAAGTTTTTGACCGAATTGAGAAAAAATACCTCATTACCAAAAAAGACCAGACTAAACTCCGCAAAATCATCAAGGAGCACATGGACAAAGACAAATATCACCAGTCCGAAGTCTTCAATCTCTATTTTGATACTGATAGTTACGACTTTATTATTCAGTCCATTGATCAGCCCAATTTCAAAGAAAAACTTCGCGCCCGCTCATACGGTGGCTACAACCGCGTGTTTCTAGAAATCAAAACCAAACTCCGCGCCAAAGATGATGCCAACATCGGCTACAAGCGCCGCGTTATGATTACCCAGCAGGATTTTGATGACCTCGTAGCTAGAAAAGCCACCGCTACCGAGCTCGCCAGCCGCCAAATGGAAAAGTCCACCGACCACCAAATCGCGAAAGAAGTTGACTACTTTATAGAGCATTTCAATCTAACCCCCAAAATCTTAGTCCACTATAGCCGCGAGAGTTACAAAGGTCCCAACAATCTCCGCATTACCTTTGATGAAAAGCTCAAATATCGCCACCAAAATCTCGGGTTTTTTTCAGCAAAAAGTGATAAAATATACTTTAAGGATAAGAAAAATATCATCATGGAAATCAAGGCCCACGGCGCCTTTCCACTATGGCTAGTAGAACTACTTAGCAAAAATCACATTTATCCTCAAAGATTTAGCAAAATTGGCCATATTTATACAAGATTAAGAAAGGAGAACCATGTTTAACACCATCTTTGATATTACCGCCACCGGACTGTCAATTCAGACCGGCCTCATCTGTGCCGCAGCAGCGCTCTTGCTCGGCGTAGTCATTGCCTATACCCACAAAAAGACCTCCGAAACCAACAAAGGCTTCCTAGTTACCCTTGCCACCCTGCCACTTCTAGTCATGGCGGTCATGATTATGATCAACGGCAACCTCGGCACTTCTATCGCCATTCTCGGCGCCTTCTCGCTGATTCGTTTCCGTTCCCTGCAAGGCCACGCCAAAGAGCTCTTGTCTGTGTTCTTTGCGATGATGATTGGTCTTGCTTGCGGTATGGGCCATATTCTCTTTGGCGCAGTTATTACTATTATTGCCGTTATTGCGATTTTCTTCTTTACCTACACCAATTTTCTCTCGCCAGACCAAAACCGCAAAGTCCTCAAAATCGTAATTCCAGAAGATTTGGACTACGATGATGTCTTTGCCGACATCTTCAAAAAATACACCACACGCGCCGAGCTCACCCGCATGAAAACTATGAATATGGGTAGCCTCTACAAGCTCACTTACGACATTACCTTAAAATCCGGCGCCAAACCCAAAGAATTTCTTGATGAAATCCGCGTCAAAAACAGCAATCTCAAAGTCTTACTCTCTCAGCCCATCTGCGAAGAGGAGGTCTAGTGAAACAAAAATTTGATAAAACAGCGCTCATCATGGTGGCGCTGCTCATAGTAGTTTTAATCGGCGCCATCATTTTAAATCGTTATCACGAAGCCAAAGATTCTTCTAAGCTACTTGGAACTATTAGCCTAGACAATGGCGATGAGAAGATTGACTGGGGCCGCTACCCCACCACAGATATCGCTCTCTCAGAGAGTTACACTATTTCGCGCCCAGGCGCCTATCATTTTACCGGCAAAATTAGCGATGGTCTTATATCTATCAAAGTATCAAAAGATGAACCGGTCAAGATTATTCTAGACCATGTTAGTATTAAAAACACCAAAGGCCCCGCTATTCATTGCGCCGAGGCCGATGATCTCGTGATTGAACTAATCGGCGAAAATACCCTAGAAGATGCCGAAAACTACGACACTACTTACGATGCCGACACCAAAGGCGTGGTTTCTTCCAAATCCGACACCACTTTCATGGGTGATGGCTCGCTTACTATTATTAGCCACAAAGAAGATGGCATTATCGCCAAAGATGACCTCAAATTCATCTCTGGCACCTACTATATTTCGGCTGCTGACGACGCTATTCGTGGCAAAGACTCTGTCTATATCAAAAACGGCCACTTCAATCTAACGGCCGGCGCTGACACTATCAAATCTACCAACCAATACGATGCCGGCAAGGGCTTCGTGGTCATAGAAAACGGCGAATTCAACCTAGAAGCCGGTGCCAAAGGCATCAAAGCTATTAGCAGCATTCTTATCTATGATGGCAAGTATCAATTGCAGACTTACGATGACGCCATCCATACCGATAACTACATCGGCATTTCCGGTGGCGAATTTGAGATTCATTCTGGCGATGATGGTATTCACGCCAACAAAGAACTCATTATTGATGGCGGTAAAATCAGCATTCTAAAAGCCTACGAAGGCTTGGAAGCCCAAGTTGTTACGATTAACGGCGGCGATATATCTATACTAGCCCTAGATGACGGTATCAATGCTGGTGGTGGCGCCGACTCTTCTGCTACCAACCGCAAAGGCGCGGGCGCTTTTGATGCCGACCTAAGCTGTAAACTCACAATCAACGGCGGCAAACTATATGTTAACTCCGCCGGCGATGGCATAGATAGTAACGGCTATTTATATTTTAATGGTGGCAATGTCGTAGTAGATGGCCCCACCAATAACGGCAACGGTGCTCTTGATTCCGGTTCCGGCATTACCATGACCGGCGGCAAAGTTGTAGCTGTCGGGACTAGCTCTATGGCAGTCAACCTTGGCCAAAAATCCACTATTTATAATATCAGCGTATATTTCTCGGACTTGTTAGCCAAAAACACTGTCATTGAGGTCAAAAACCCCGCCGGCGACAATATTATTTCTCACACTTCCGCCAAAACTTTCAGTCATCTCGCCGCCGGCTCCGACCAGTTCATCCTCGGCGAAACTTATTCTATCTACCTAAATGGCGAAAAATACCAGGCCTTCACCATTTCCGGCATTGTTACCACTATCGGCGATACAGGCACATCCCCACAGCAAGGCCCACCACCGGCCCGCCCCTAAACCGCATTTTCTAATCTAGTTGCCAAATCTCTTATTTTAGTAAACGAAATATTGTTTGTCATCACTACTACAATGAAATGCCGATCTTGTTCCGGGAATTCAACTATCGCCGCATCGTGGTAAATATCCCAACTTCTGCCATTGTAAAGCCACCCCACCTTGTTATAAACATTGACCGCTTCCGAAAATCCACTCGGCAGCCCTTGTCGCCAATTGTAAGTTGTAATAGGTTGATTCAACATTGAATCTTTCATCGCTGCGACCAATACTGCATCTGTAATATCTGGGTGCTCATAATAAAGTTTCATCATTTTGGTAATATCCGTGGCGTTTGATAGCAAACTAGAAATCGCTGAGTCGGTAATATTATAGTCATTTACGATAATATCATCTAGATCGCCATGCCCCATCCATGCCCACAAAGTTTCTGCACAGGGCGAGTTAGATTCACGAATAGCTAGATCCAGACATTTTTCTACCGTATACCCAGTTGAGCCAACGCTTGCATCTTTGTCCCACTCGCCACTATTTACCCGCCTATACCCCTCATACACCACAAACAATTTATAAAGTGAAGCGGTATTATAATTTTGCTCAGCATTATAAGTCGCCGCAACTTCATCACGCTCTAAATCATAAATTACTATGCTCTTAGTTCCGCCAACTGTATTTACCCACTCATCAACTATTGTTTGAAAGTCAATTTCTTCCGGCAAATTATCTATTGGTACTTCTTCTATCTCTACCATTGATTCAACTGCAAATTCTTCTACCGACTGCTCTTTTTCTGGCAGCGGCCGCATCATTAGCGGAATGATTAGGACAAATGTCACAGTCAGCGTTAATAATAAACCGAAATACACTATGCGGCCTTCTCTTACTATGGCCTTGCGTTCACTAATCGGTTCAAGAACCATTCCGAAGTCTCCCTGTTCATTAACTCGGTTTGCATATTCTCATCATAAACGGTGGGAAAGATCCGAGTTTGAACTAATTTATTATTATAAAAGTAGTGTACCAAAATCAAACTTCTCGTAGTCCCAGGCCACCAAACCTGGTCAAAGAATATATTACCGAGTCCATAAAATATCTCACCGTCACCATATAATTCATAAGTCTGCGGCTGGTGTGCTGAGGTTCCCACCACCACGTCAGCGCCGAGATCAATCAAGTGCCGGAATAATCCAACTTGATCACCCGCAGCCGAATCGGCCGCATCGCAAGTAGTATCCTCGCTAGCCGTATCATAAAAAATACACTCATTATATTGGACATCCACTATCACCGTATCTCCACGTGTTTTAGCTGCTGCAATCTCGCTTGCGGCGTTTTCTTCATTATACGGATTAGCGCCAGGCGTAGTATCATAAGTCTGACCCCCGGTAGATTGATTATAAGCAAGCATCGTGATCTTATTTCCCTTTTCGGAAATTTTAAGCGGCTTTCTTGCTTCTTCTAAAGTTTTACCGCCACCCACAATGCGAATATTCTTCTCGTTATACATATCAATCGTACGCCTAGCATCTTCATCTCCGCAATCCTGGTTATGATTGCCAGTTAGCTCTACGATATCTAGACCTATCGCAATTAATGTATCCATAAATCTATCGTCCGAGCAAATATTACTGGAGCTAGCATAACTAGAAAATGATGATTCATTTGATGTATGTGTTAGATCAAAGTCAGACAAAAATTCGCCGATTCCCTCTGCAAAGTATGCGCCATTTCCTACCGCGTTTAATTTTTTATGCATCCCGCGCGAAAGCGCGGTTACACCGGTCTGGGCAAAAGTCAAAGTGTTGTCAGCCTCTGGCCGACTATTTAACGCTAATCCTTCAACTAGCGGTGCGATTTCCTCTTCAAAGGCTTCAGACTGAAACTTAATCACCCGAAACACCGCTCCGGCTACAAAATCATCTAAGAAATACTTATCGTTAATCTTCAATAATTTTTTGGAAAAGTCTAATTCCTCAAAATCAATTAACCCATATTCACTCACCAATAATTCATCAGCCGCCCGCACTTCAATATTATCTATCGGATTATAAAAATCCGTAATCGGTACTTTGATGCTCACTAAAATTTCGTTATCCACCGTAGGAACTTCTAATTTATCCATTGCCGAAACTGTCACATCACACTCTAGCTTTAACTCGTTCGTAAAGATAGCCTCTAGTTCACTAATTTCGCTTTCGCTTAAACTTTCATCATAGTAAACTTTGCCGTAAACCTTAAAAATCCCAGTCTTTGTGATAAACGCAACCAAGAAAAATGTTAAGACTGCAATAACGGCGACCACTAATATTAATAATAATGGTTTTTTACCTCGCCTTCTAATTTCCATAACTCTATTGTATCACATCTCATGTTATAATAAAGTTATGTTTACTAGCGTGGGCAAGACTAAAGCTACGGCTCTTGAAATAAAATCTCCGAGCGAGGATATCACTCTTAGATTTTCTATTTATCGTGGCCAGGCCTACTACGAAATCATTATTAAAAATCGCATCGTAGTACATCGGTCTAAACTCGGATTTAAAATCGCCGGCGAAAATATACTCGGCAATAATGTCGGCTTGCTAAAATCTAGCCAACGTACCCATCATGAAACCATCGAGATGCTTTGGGGCGAAGATCGCCTAATTAAAAATCATTACAACGAACTAACCGTACACTTAGTAGAAAACGAAAAGCATCCACGAAAGTTTAATTTGATTTTTAGGATTTTTGATGATGGCGTGGCTTTTCGTTATGAACTTTTTCCATACGACAATATCAAACGCATCACCATCACCGAAGAGCTCACCGAATTTAATTTCAACCCAGCTAGCTCGGTTTGGTATATCCCAGCCTACCAGCCCGACCGCTATGAATACGATTACAAAAAAACCGAACTCGGTCATCTGAAAGGCTCTGTCCATACTCCGTTTACTATCAAAGCACCCAGCGGATATTATTTTGCTATCCACGAGGCTGCCCTATATGATTACGGTTCTATGACTCTCAAATTAAACGACAATTATATTCTTAAGTCCGATATCACACCAATGTCCGACCATACTATCGCTCATATTGAGCTACCATTTTCTACTCCGTGGCGCTTAATTATGGTGGCGAGTTCCGCTACCGAGCTCACTAAAAATCGCCTAATCTATGTCCTAAACGACTCTCCTAGCCAAGATTTTAGTTGGGTCAAAACTTTAAAGTTTATCGGCATTTGGTGGTCCATGTACGTTGGCGAGTGGACATGGGCGCCCGGCGAAAAACACGGCGCCACCACGAAACACGCCAAGGAATATATTGACGCTGCGGTTCGCCTCGGTATCAGCGGTCTTCTCATTGAAGGTTGGAATGATGGCTGGGAAGGCGATTGGCTGGAAAATGGCGCCAAAACTAATTTCACTACACCCATGCCGGACTTTGATTTACCTACCGTAGCGCGTTATGCTAACCAAAATCACATCGAACTAGTCGGCCACCATGAAACAGTGGGTTTCATAGATAATTACGAAAAACAACTAGAGGCCGCCTATAATTATTATGCCGCAAACGGCATCCACTATATTAAAACTGGTTATGCAGGTAGCAAAATGACTATCAATGGTCGGCGCGAATATCATCATTCGCAACTCGGCGTCAATCATTACCAAAAAACTATTGAGCTCGCCGCAAAGAAACATATTTGCCTGAATATTCACGAACCAATCAAAGGCACCGGTATTGAGCGCACTTGGCCAAACTTACTCGCCAGAGAAGGCGCACGGGGCCAAGAATACGAAGGCGGCGCCCTGTCGCCATCGCACGCTTGTTTTTTGCCATACACTAGATTACTCTCCGGCGGTATGGATTACACTAGCGGTATTTTTGATATAGAAAATCCAGCCAAGCGCATCGCTACCACGCTTGCGCGCCAATTAGCTTATTTTGTCACGATTTATTCCGGCATGCAAATGGCCGCCGATCGCCCCATTTTCTATGAAGAAAAATTCAAAGAAGCCTTTAAGTTTATCCACGATGTGCCGACCTCATTTGAAAAAAACCTGCCACTAGCTGGCGAAATCGGCGAATATTATGTGGTGGCACGAAAAGACCGCGATTCTCATGATTGGTATATTGGCGGCGTAACAAGCGAAACTAGCCGAGATATTACTTTAGAGCTTAATTTTCTAGACCAAGACAGCTATCTCGGCGAATTTTACACGGATGCTCATGACTCTCACTACCGCACTAATCCTTTAGCAATTAATATTTACCACAAAACAGTTGCTAAAGGCGACAAACTAAAAATCCACCTAGCTCCAGGCGGTGGTTTTGCAATTAGACTAATTCCTAAATCCTAGTAGCAGTAATAATCAGGCGGTGTGTCGCATCGCCATCCCCTAAATCTTGCCCAGCACAGGTCATTATTATAATGGTATCATTTTCACTGCTAGCCAAAAGTTTATTCATACTAATTTCGGACTTGGCTCGGTAGTCTATTTGTATTATTTCGTAAGTTTTATTACCATAAATAATTTTATCGCTAAGCTTCAAATTCTTAGCTTCGCGAAAAACCGAGCTAGCATGACCAATCAGTAAAGTCTTATTTTTGGCGCGCGTAAAACTTCCTACGATTTCAGCCGGCGTATTGAGCCTACCATTCTCTAAATTCAATTTTGCCACATCGCTAGATAAGTTAATCGCTGGAATGTTAATTTCGCCAATAATATTATATTCTGTCGCTTCGGCCGGCATTAAGCCTACACCAAAAAACCACGCAAAATATAGTACGTATATAGCAGTAATAATTCGATACGCACTGCGGCGCCCACTTATCACACCCTTCATTAATTTAATTATAGCATAAGCTATACGCCAGGACTAAACATTTTCAACTTTTTTTCGTGAATTTTATAATTTTTGTCGTGCGAGCCGACTTCCTGCCAAAACGCTCTAGAGTGATCCATGTGATTTAGATGCGCAAGCTCGTGCAGAATTACATAATCGCGCAATTTTTCCGGCACTTTCATCAGTCCGATATTAAGAGAAATCGTGCGGTTAGATGAACAGCTCCCCCATCTGGTATTGGCGTGTGTCAACCTACACTTATCGTATTTGTAATTATATAACTTTGCATAGTATTCCAAACGATACGGCAAATATTCTTTCGCGCGTTTCATTAATAATTTCTTTTGATAGTCGCGCGCGCGCTGCTCACCCGGGTCTTTGATTGGTAACTTTTCGCGAATTACTTTACGGTTAGAATTCAAAAATCTTTTTGCCAAAAACTCTGAAGTGTATTTTGGTACCGACATCTGCAGCCGCCCAGAAGTAGAAACACTAAACTTAACTCCGCGCGACAACGGATTTTTGCGCACAATTACTTCGCCAAACTCGGCATCTTTGATAATCATTTTTATAGTTCTGAAAGACCAATAATCACGTGCTTGCTTTGAGTTTCAAAAGTATGTTTGCCAGAAAGAATAATTGGCCTTTCGGTATCGGTCGGAGCTTCAATAGTATCAACTTCCTTTTCGTAGATTTCTTTAGCTTTCGATACAGATTTATAGCGCTGCTTTAAACGCATGCGAATCGTAGCGACGTCGGTCTGAATCCAGATCAAAGTAGGCTCATAGCCATTTTTCACTAGAAGTTTTCTAATCTCAGCACGTTCATTCTCGGTTTTTAGGCATCCTTCAAATATTATCGTCTGACCAGTTCGAGCAATTAATGATAATATCAGCAGAATATTCTCAAACGAAAAATTATTTTCCGCCTTTAATTCTTCTAAATTATAATATGCCAACCCAAATTTTTTTGCGAATTTCTCCGCGAATGTAGTTTTGCCGCTACATGGTGCACCAAATACCAAGAGCGCGCGTGATTTAGTTTTATTACCTTCCATAATACCTCCATTATAGCATACATGGCAGGGGTGGCAAGGATCGAACTCGCGACACCAGGTTTTGGAGACCTGTGCTCTACCAGCTGAGCTACACCCCTTCATAAAGTTCTTTTCTAATTTTACCATAAATTCGAAAAATGTGCTAAAATAAAATAGATGAAAATACTTATGCTAGGCTGGGAACTCCCGCCTCATAATAGTGGAGGCCTCGGAGTTGCGTGTTTAAATATGGCTCGCGCCCTTTCTAAAGAAGGCGCTGATATAGATTTTGTTTTACCGTATTCTGCTAAACATCCAAATGCTACTTTTATGAATATTTTGGCTGCTACCAATCTAGACCCGATTTATCGCAACGGCGGCGGCGCCTACGATTCGTTTTATGTAGAAGAAAAAGTTATCCCAGATAATTTAAAAAACAGCTACGTCTCAATTCGCGACATCCAAAAGAAATACTGCGATTACGTAGGTCAATATCTAGTCGATCACAAGCCAGATGTTATTCATGCCCACGACTGGCTCACCTACGAAGCTGGCGTTCTCGCCAAAAAAGAATACAATATACCACTCATTGCACATGTTCACGCTACCGAATATGATCGCTCCGGTATGCAGGTGGGTAATCCTTTGATTCATGAAATAGAATACGAAGGCCTGATGATGGCGGACAGAATTATTGCCGTCTCCGAGATCACTAAGCGCATCATTCACGAAAAATACCATATTCCATTAAAGAAGATTGACGTGGTTTATAATTCGCTTGATGAAAACTACGAAGCCGAGAAATATCTTTTCGATACCAAAACTTACAAATATATTGAATCGCTAAAGGCGTCCGGATATACAATTATTTCCACCGTTGGCCGTTTCACTATTCAAAAAGGCCTTAAAAACTTTGTGCAGGCTGCAGCCTTAGCTTTATCCAAAAATCCTAAACTATTATTTATTTTGGCCGGCGACGGGGAGGAACGCAATGAGCTAATCGCGTTAGCCGCCGAACTAGGCATTGCTAAAAATGTCATTTTTACCGGCTTTATTCGTGGTCGTAAACTCCGCGATATTTACTCTATTTCCGACATTTTCGTGATGAGTTCTATTTCCGAGCCATTTGGTCTTACCGCCCTAGAAGCCGCTCATCATGGCGATGCGCTCATTCTCACCAAACAATCCGGCGTTTCCGAGATTATCTGGTCAGCCATGAAATATGATTTTTGGGACGAAGCAAAACTCGCCGATGAGATTTTGGCTATCGCCAATAATCCAGCACTCAAAAAGTCCCTCACCGACAACATCAAAAACGAGTATCGCCAATTTTCTTGGAACCAAGTTGCCAAAAAATGCTTAAGGATATATAATAAGACAACAACTAAAAAGAGGTATTAAGTGCGGGCAATCTGTTTATATTTACACATGCATCAGCCGATTCGCTATCGCGAATACTCCGCTTTTGATATCTCGAATGATACAAATTATTACAATGGCGAATACAACGGTCGCCAGTCCAACGAGCGCATCTTTAAAAAGGTCACCGACAAAAGCTATCGTCCAATGCTCGCCCTCATCGAACGTAACATCAAAAAGCACCCCGACTTCAAAGTTTCGCTTTCCATTACTGGAACTTGGCTAGAGCAAGCCATGCGATGGGAACCAGAGCTTATTGCCGTCATAAAACGCTTAGTAGACACTGGTAAAGTCGAAATTGTTGGCGAAACTTATTATCATTCCCTAGCCTATTTTTATAACCTAGACGAGTTCACCGCCCAAGTCAAAATGCATGCCGAAAAAATCCAGCAATTATTTGGCGTCAAGCCAAAAGTATTTCGTAATACCGAGCTTGCTTACAACGATAGCCTAGCCAAATGGGCCGATGAGAATGGCTACAAAGGCATTCTAGCCGAGGGCTGGGACAAAATCCTAGACTGGCGCAGTCCGAATCATGTTTATAAACCATACGGCTGCGATAATATTAAATTGCTACTTAAAAATTATCGCTTGTCTGATGATATCGCGTTTCGTTTCTCTAATCGCAACTGGAGTGAATGGCCGCTTACTGTACCAAAATATATCGATTGGCTCAATATGGACTGTCTGCGCGGCAATCTAGTTAATCTATTCATGGATTTTGAGACTTTCGGCGAACACCAGTGGGAAGATACAGGAATATTTAGTTTTATGGAAGAATTTATCGACGCTTGGCTTTCTACCTACGAGAACAAATTTGTTACAGTATCCGAAGCTTGCGATTTGATGCCAGCCGCCGATGAAATCTCTATGCCTCACACCATCACATGGGCAGATATGGAGCGTGATTTATCCGCCTGGCTCTCAAACCCCATGCAAACATCAGTCATGCAAGATTTATATAATCTAAGAAACAATGTTCTAGCCAGCAACAATATGGACCTAATCAGCGACTGGCGTTATTTAACCACCAGCGACCACCCCTACGCTATGTGTACCAAATACTGGAATGATGGCGATGTCCACGCCTACTTCTCTGCCTACGCTTCGCCCTACGAAAGTTTCATGTATTTCATGAATGTCCTCCGCGACATAGAATATAGAATTGGTAACGACAACAAAAAATAACCCCTGAGGGGTTATTTTTAGCGCTTCTTTTCTTTGACTTCGTTGCGGCCAAGATTTTTCTTGGTTTCCGTGAAAACAACGTGCTTTCTTAGAACCGGATCATACTTCTTTAGGCTTAGCTTATCAGGAGTATTCATCGTATTCTTTTTGGTGTAATAAGCACGCACGCCGGATTCTTCCGAAACCAGGCCAACCAATTTGCGCTTAGTATTATTCTTTTTTGCCATAACTTAGATTAGTTTACCACATAACAAGAAAAAAGGCAAGACTAAGCTTGCCCCGAGAAACGAGCCGATTAGTTACGTTGGATGGGTTTATCCGCAATATGCACGGACTTTAGCGACGTCACCGCCGACTTTATGGCCCATCTGGATGATTTCCTGTATCTTTGCGTAGGCTTGATGATAGCCCTCGTCAGTAGCGACGAAAGCCCAGGATCTTCCCATAGTATCATCTCTGATAATAATCACTCATTTCACCCCCTTTCTATAAAGAACTAGACGGCACGATTGCCAATAATAAAGGTTTCTGTAGGCAACGACCTTTATGCCATAATTATACTATTTTGGCAAGTTTTTCGCAAGCACAAGCGCAATAAATTTCTTGATATCTTTAATCCCGAGCTGATTATTTGGCGATACAAATAACTCTGGGTCATCTATAAACTCTAGACTTTCAATCTGTCGGTAAGCCGCCGCCATTAGCGCCACTAGCTCTTTTTCATCATCCGCATTAAACTCATACACTTTATCATATACTTCGCCATCTTTGTCGGGAGTTACAAATAATATATGCGCCTGCGTTACCTTATACTTTGCATAAGTCGGCGAATTATTTAAAAGCAATTTATAAAACCCAAGCTGCAACATATATTTATACAGCGTAGCGTGAGATTGCCATTTTTCCTTATGATATCCGCCGGTCTTAAAATCATAAATCTCAATGGTTTTGTTAGTATCATCCACGATAATATGGTCAATTTTACCAGTTACCGGCACACCATCTACCGACAGCTTCTCTGGGCCGAGGTTCACCTCTGCTTTACCGCGCCTCAGTATACCAGAAAAAGCCTTAAGTGCTACCGTGATATCCTCCGGACCCTTTTCGCGAATCTTCTGTTTTATCTCTACCGGCAAATCTTTTTTCTCAAGCTCATCCACAAAATATTGCACCGCTTCCGCATCCGAGACACCACGATTTGTTACCATTTCAAAGGTCTTGTGTACCAAATCACCGTAGGCCAAGGCCTCACTTTCTGGCTCGTATGGCGCCTGCAAAATATAATTCTTGAAAAACTCCTGTGGTCCGGCATACACAATATCAATAAACGAAGTTAAGGATGATGCTGACATCCGATAGTTTTTCACGCGATTTTTGTATAGCATTCTCATATCCGGCGTTAATTCGGCGTATGGTAGTAGCCAATTTCGGATATTATTTTCGGCAAAATCATAGGCGCTCGCTTCGTAATGCAAAGTCACGGTCTTATCTGGCAAAAACGGCGAATAAACCACCTTGTCCTTTTCAAATTCCTCCAAATACTCTAGGCGTTCCGGCGATTTATCATTGAAATCGTGCAAAGAATTGGTAATAAATAAAGTATTTTTAGCTCTAGTTAGCGCTACATACAAAATGCGCAATTTCTCGCCATCGGTCGTACCGGTGTGGCGAATATGCATTAGGTTTTTTGGCAGCGCCAAAAGATTATTATTTCCCTTGCCTTTACCCCAAGCAATATGATCCGCCGAAATAATAAACACATACGAAAACTCCAACCCCTTGGCCTTATGGGCACTCAGCACAGATACAGCCTCATCGGCATCGCGATAAGGGCTAGTAGTATTAATCGGCATATCAGCCCCCCGAAAATCTTCTAACATGGCAATTAAATCAGCAAGCCGGAGGCTTTTATCGCCAAAATGGCGCTTTAGTTTGCCGCACAAAGATGCGACATTCTCATATAATCGGAAACTCTCATATTCGCCATCTTTAATACATCTCTCAATCAATGGCGAACGGTAGCCGTTTAGCTCCGTAGCCCCAATCAGATAGTCCAAGAATATCTCTAGCGGCTCATTAAAAGATTTCGCAATCAAGTCCGCAAAGAAATGCGACACTTGTTGCAATTTTGGATTTTCAGATTCTAGCATCAAATCAAAAATAGCCTTTTTGTCTGCTCTAGCCCTATTTGCTAACTTCACCACTCCAATAATCGGTAATCCAAAGAAGGGATAAGACAACACCTCAAGCGCCGAAACGGTCGGCTTCTTGTCGTTGGCGAGCTCATAAACAAATTGCGCCATCGCAAAAATCTGGTGCATTCTTTCATCTTCTAGGAGATTATCGCGTTTTTCGTAGGCGATATTAATATTCTTTTTCGCCTTCAAGAAAGGCAAAAGCGGCATAAAATATTTGGTTTTATACGAGATGATGGCAATTTCGTTTTGCGGCACACCAGATTTGATTAATTCCGAGATCTTATCAGCAATAAACCCATATTCCATATCTGAGGACAAAAACTCGTGGCGATAAATCTGTGATTGCTTTGGATTATCCTGATGGGCAAATAGTTCTTTATCGGCGAACCGATCTGGCGCCTGTTTAATTACCTCGCGCGAAAAATCCAAAATCTCCTGCGTGCTACGGTAATTTTCTACGAGCGCCACTACATGTGCGCCGTAATGCTGCTGAAAATCAGTCAAATTAGTCGCTAACGCCCCCTGAAATTCGTAAATCGCCTGATCGTCATCGCCCACTGCCATTATTATCGGCTTTTCGTAATCGGTCAGTGCCTTAATAATCGCAAACTGCGCCGGATTAGTATCCTGAAACTCATCTAGCATAATAAACTGATATCTTTCCGATAGCGTAGTCTTAAAACCAGCATCACTAGATAAAACCTTTACCGCCTCGGTAATCATATCATCATAATCATACAGACCATTTTCTTTAAGATATTTATCATATTCGCTCATTACATGCGCTAGGCTAAGCAGCTTCTTATTCGCTACTCGGTCTTTCAGCCGATAATTCCCTTTGGTATCCTTTTCAAAATACTTGTCTTTCCACGCTGATAATGGCTTAATCTTTTCGGAACTCTCCGCTTCAATAACGGCCTCCTTTAAATCTTTAGCTAAAACAGAAATTAAGCGCTCGATTTTAAGCGACTGCCGACTGTTGTTTTCGGGACCGTAAGCTTGGCCGAACGGCCTTGAGTGTGTCCCGAAAACAATAGTCGGAGTCGCCTCAAGATAGCCCTTTAATATATTATATATAGGCTCGTAAGCGTTTTTAAACGACAGCTCAAAATTGCGTGGCACGATATTTTTTAAAAAAGGCGAAATAGTTTTAGACAATACTTCCGAATCTTCTAAATTAATCTCCGCAATTTTCTTAAGATGCTCCGCAGTTAGCCCCGCCGACTTCGCTGCCGAAATCACGCTTACAATATCTTTTACTCCATCACCGCGCAAAATATCCTTGCCAGATAGCCCAGATTGAATATTTTTCACAATCTTAAATTGGGTTACCTCATCTATGGCACTGTCCAATTTGCGATCATACTCCTCAGAATAGTTCTTATATTGCGCTAAAATATCCGAACCGAAGGCATGATAAGTGCCAATATTTACCTTTTGCCCAGTATTACCCACAATAGTCCGAAGCCGCTCGCGCATATTACTAGCCCCGGTTTCGGTGAAAGTTAGACAAAGGATATTTTCTGGGTTGGTATCGGTATTTTTTAGAATATAAGCCACCTTCTCTGATAGTAACTGGGTTTTGCCGGTCCCTGGCCCCGCCAGCACCAAAAGCGGCCCCTCCAAATATTCTACCGCTTCTTTTTGCTTTTGGTTTAGGCCCATCCTTCACTCATTTCTATTAGCGTGACCAGATGGCGAGCATCGCTCGGTACCACAATCTCACCACGCTTGATTTTGTCTAGCGCAGTTAGACCTTCTACGGTTTTGTCCGGTTTAGCATTTTTGTCGTGACTAAGTATTTGCCCGAACTCGTAATTACGCGAAGGCAAGGCACAAGTCAACCTCAAATCACCAATTCCACAGGCCAAATCAACTGTTTCTGGCTTTGCGCCATTTGTACTGAGAATTTTCTTCATTTCCCCAGCCACCTCGCCGATGAACTTCTCCCATTCTGGAGAATATTTTTCTAAATTATAAACACCGGCAAGTAGCGCGTAGACATTTTTTAGCGCCCCGCACATCAAAACGCCGAGTTTATCATCGGTAAAATCAAACTTCATATAATCCGCTGCTAGCATATCGGCAATGCGTTGGTCTGTGGCGGTCAGAAAAGTTTCCTTACCGGCCTTAATATCATCTGCAAAGCCTGGCCCAGACAGCACCATATAATCACTAAACTCACGGAAGATTTTATCAGTCAAAATACCTTTTGTTGCAACAATTAGCGGAATATTTTTTGGTAGTTCATTCACTACTTCCGCCACCACTACCGAAGGCACCGCTAGAAGTAAATAATCCGCACCCACCGTAAGCTCAGCAATGGTTTTGTCGCTAATTCGCGGGTCAAAGTATACTACCTCATAGCGATTTTTCTCTAGAATTTCTCCGAGCGCTGTCCCAAACGCCCCCGCACCTAAAATAGTCACTTTCATACCACTATTTTACCATACTTCGGTGCGGATTTACGCCGAGGAATTTATTTTAGGCACAGATTAGAATAAATTACACCTCCCCACCCCCTAGACAAAAATTCTCAAAACCTAATTCTCGTTCGCGTTTTGCTCGCGCCTGATAAAAATAAAAGTTTCACAGGGCGAGTACGGAACTGCTAATTCCGGCGCAGCCCTGCCTGAAACTTTTATTTTTATCGGGTTCGCAAAAGATGCGAACTCAAATTAGATTTGGGATTTGGTGAGAGGTTAGGAGTGCGAGCGAGGGGCTTGGCTGTGGGATACATGGTAAAATTACGAACCCAAAGTACACCGAACCGCGGCACTGTAATACTTCCGTCTATCCACCATGCTGTGGGGGAAGTTGCTGTTGAAGAAAATTTGAAGCGACATTGCATCGTTTTGAATTGTTTTGAGTGGCGAAGACGACCAATAATAGCCGTGTCTAGCATTAGAATAGACGATAATGCCTTGAATGACTGTCCCGAACTTGAAGTAGATGAAGTTATTGGGATACTTTACGAGTTTTCCGTTTGCACTAACAGAATTAGAAACACCGAATTCATTACCGGTAGGTAAATGCCAGTCAGTAGGACAAATGTCCCCTTCGGCATTACCAGAAGATTTAGAGTATGTACCCCTACCTGCTGTAGCAGAGTACCAGTTGTAGTAGTTGCCATAAGAGTAGATATTTTGGCCTGTGTCTTTAGACATATTGGTTGCAGGATTAGTCGTATTACCAGTATAGAGCATAGATTGGTCAATGCAGGCGACGGAATCGTCGTCATTGCACCAAGCTGTAGTGGTAGGATTGGTGAAGGCAGAAAGCCGACTAATAGCGGGGTTATTGGTGTTTGCGGTGGTGAGAGCAGCGGTGTTGTCTAGCCTTAGGTTTTCTATCATCCAACATTTACCATCCGCGAGTTTGGCAACGGCGTAGGCATTGTGATCTCTGGCATCTTTTAGAGCAGTGACTTCGCCAATATTTAAGCTGGAGCAACCATTCCAGTTTTGGAGAGTATCCTTTGCGGGTACCCATACGGCGTAGAGAGATAGGCCCTTTTCGGTCATATCGCTTGGTGTAATGATATTTTGGTTGGGGCCGTAGATGTGGTAGCCCTCGTTTGGGCCGGTACCATCACCATTTACATCGTTTTCATTTAACACCCAATCAAACTTATCACTCCAGCCGGCGAAGCCGTAGCCATCGCGGCGAAAGTTGCTTGCCCAAAGTGCACCTACTGTAGCATTATTACCAAAGCTACATTGGTCACCCATACTATCCACCACACCAGAAGCATTAGGCCAGTAGGAGATACATTTTGGAGTAGCAGCGTGGGGTTGGAGTGGTGGGTCTGCGTCATTGGGATGAACGATGGTATATTTAACCTTCCCAGTATAAGTATCAGCTGGTTGGGTTTGAGAGACAAATACTCTATAGGTAGATTGGAAGGATGAACCTATGGTGAAGTCTGTATTAGTATTAAGTGAGGCTACTTTGGTATAAGTATCTGGTATGGTTCTATATGAATTAAAGCTATTCTCTATAGTGGGAGCATAAGTACCTGCTACCGGAGTAACCTTCATAGCCCAATTACTTGTATCTCCACTCGTAGCAGTACCAGTAACTATACTAGGATTAGTAGAAGTAGTAGGGTTAGTAGGTAACATATTAGTATTACCATACTCATCTCCACTATAGCCTATAGCATAGATGGCATATCCCGTATTATCATTACAGAACACTTTGAAGGTAGTAGTACCAATATCTTCTTTATACTGTCCTGGGTTAATAGTAGCAGTGTGGGCAGTATCTAGAGTGCTACTAATATTACACGATACTGGTACTGTAACTGAGACATTAGAAACATGGTCTGAAGCGGAAGTAGAAGAAGATGCAAGAAATAGAAATGAAACAAAAGAAAGACTAGTGAGAATGGTGGCTGTTAATATATATATATATATATATGAAGCGCCTATTTCCTTATCAACTAATCTCATCTCTTACTCCCACTTAAATTACCATTATTTTAGCATAGGCAATTTTATTCTTCAAGCTTCTTTGGCTTTTTGTAGCCAGACTTTTTGCGCTTATGCCTAAACACAATACTGACCACTGCCCAAACAATCGCGATAATCGTAGCTAGCACTAGCAGCATAAACCAAATCGGGCAGATAATTACATTTTGCTCTAATTGTGAAGTTTCGCCATTGTAGTGAATCGTTTGCGAAATTTTCACCATCCCCACCTTCGGTAGATTGCTCACCTCGCGCGTAATTTTGCGTGTACTATCTGGCATAATTATTTCATTGTATTGACCGTCGTCGTCCTCAGTCGGCAAAATTACCCTACCGGAAAACATATCGGTCACCGTAATCACAAAAGTCGCATCGTCATGTACATTGCTAGTATTACTAATCGTAGCATCCAGTCGCACTGGCGCAATCGCCGAAACGCCAGGAATCTTATTTTCGATAATCCCACCTTCGTTACGAACAATCTCACCATTCACATATCCATACACCACGCTCGCCAACTCAAATACACTATTCACCGACACGCCATCTGTTCCAACTTTATCGTTGTCTGTGCGCACCGCAATAGTAGCATATTGTCCGCCACCTTTAGCATCTTCTGGCACCGTAATAGTAAACTCTATCTCGCGCGACTCATTTGGAGCGACTTCGCCTTTAGGTTCAGCAATCTTAATCCAATTCATGATCTCCGAATAGCCAGTCGTAGTTGAAAGATCGGCCGTGTAATCCTCGCCTACTACCCCATACGGCGTCACCGAAACGTGATATTTCAAACTCTCTGTAGCATCAGCCGGATTTACTACCGTCAAAGACCCAGTATAAGTCTGCCCCGGATTCATCGTAAACCGTTGCGACATCGGCAAGACCGTAAATGAATTATTTTCCATAAAACCTCCACTTAATTAATGCTATTATAGCACAACTATTCAACTGACAAAATTTTGCCAGTGCCGTGCTCTAAATGTAGCAATCTTTGATTACGTGAACCACGAAACTTCAGGCTAAGGTCTAGTTGCTCTTGAATAAATGGCCCATCAATCAGCGCATCAAGCGATTTTAGTAGTTCCCACGGCGCACCGCCATTTTCTTTGATTACTTCATACACAAACCCTGAAAAACTCCAAACGTTCCAACCGAGTTCATTTCGTACGTAATCGGCAATCTCTTTACAGGCCTCCGCTTGTACGAATGGCTCACCGCCACAAAAGGTTAGCCCTGCCTGACCCTTAAAAGTCGCGAGCTCCTTTTTGATATCATCTAGCTTTACTAGCTGTCCAGCTTCGTAATCCCAAGTTTCGGGATTCTGGCAACCTCTGCAATGATTCGGGCAACCCTGGGTCCAGAGGACGGCGCGCAGGCCGTCCCCGTTTACGATATTATCGTGCTCTAAGGGCCCCGACAAGCGAATGTAACCTTTCGGCGTTTCTAGCTGCTGCTTCACTTTGTCTAGCTGCCAGCGATGCTTTTCTAGCATGGTTTTAGCATCCGTTTTGTTCACTCTAGGCATCTCCCTTAGCGCAGCTACAAACCTTCTCAAATGGCAAATCGCCTTCCAAACGACCACAATGTGGGCATCTATCACCAGTAATAATACCCGAGAAACCGCAAACCGGATCGCGATCTACTGGGTGGTTCACCGAGCCATAACCAATTCCCGCATCATGCATTTTGCGAATTACCGATTCAAAGGCCGCAATATTCTGCGATGGGTCACCATCTAGCTCAATATAAGTAATATGTCCAGCGTTACAAAGCGCATGATAGGGTGCTTCAATCTCAATCTTCTCAAAAGCTGAAATCGGATAATATACTGGTACATGGAACGAGTTGGTGTAGAATTCGCGGTCAGTTACGCCCGGAATTACGCCAAACTCTTTACGATCAATTTTGGTAAACCTACCAGCAATACCTTCGGCCGGAGTTGCGAGCAGCGAGAAATTGAGTTTATATTTCTTGCAATATTCATCACATTTTTCGCGCATGTGGGTTACGATGTCTAGGCCCAGTTCGCGCGAATCTTCATCTTCGCCATGATGCTTGCCGGTCATTGCCACCAAAGTTTCCGCGAGACCAATAAAGCCAATTGAGAGCGTACCGTGCTTAATCACATCGCGCAGTTTGTCGTTTGGCCCTAACTTTTCCGAGCCAAACCAGTTGCCTTGACCCATTAAGAATGGGAAGTTGCGTACGTGTTGGTTGGCCTGGAACTCGTAGCGCTCTAGAAGCTCATCTTTAATGAGGTCAAACTTCTCATCTAGTTCCTTATAAAACCCATCCCAGTCCGCCTCTTTGCGTTCACCTAGGCATACACCGTGCTTAATACCAATGCGCACCAAGTTTACCGTAGTAAACGACAAGTTGCCGCGCCCAGTCACAATACCATCCGACTCTGGGAACACCGATGAAAATACCCGTGTGCGGCAGCCCATGGTCGCCACCTCGGTCCGATAATCACCCTTCTTGTAGTACCCAATATTAAACGGCGCATCAATAAAGCTAAAGTTCGGGAACAAGCGTTTCGCCGACACTTCCATTGACCTCTGGAACAAATCATAGTTCGGATCTTTTGGATTATAGTTCACTCCTTCTTTCACCTTGAAAATTGAGATTGGGAAAATCGGGGTTTCACCCTTACCGAGGCCATTTTCGGTGGCTTCAAGCAGATATTTAGACACCAAACGCCCGGCCGGAGTAGTATCGGTACCAAAGTTAATGGAAGTAAACGGCACCTGTGCACCAGCCCTAGAATGCATCGTGTTGAGATTGTGAATAAAGCCCTCCATCGCCTGCAGAGTTTCTTTTTCTACATCTTCATTGGAGGCTTCTACTACCTCTTTTGGCCACTTAGCTTTCTCTAATTTTTTGTCATCACCATATTCATAAGACTCTTTAATTTCTAGGTCGAGTTTTTTACCGGCAAATTTATTGTATTTGGCCAGATTGCGTTTCAAAGCTTTTCTAAATGACTTGTTTACCCCTGGCGCCATTGCATAGTCAAAGTTTGGAATTGACTGGCCACCGTGTTGCTCGTTTTGATTAGCTTGCAACAAAATCGCCGCTAGCGCCCCGTAAGAGCCGATAGAGTTTGGCGTGCGCAGATGCCCATGCCCAGTATTAAACCCACCATTTTCAAACAGCACAAATGGATCGCTCTGGCAACAAGTCAGAGTACCGGTCGCATAGAAATCTAGGTCGTGAATATGAATATCACCATTGTCGTGCGCCGCTGCGATATCCGGGCGAAGTAGCAAAGTCTTGGCAAAGACCTTGGAACCTTCCGCACCAAATTGGAGCATCTTGCCCATCGCCGAGTCACCATCTACGTTGGCGTTAGAACGCTTTACATCGGAATCCTCCGAAGCATCAGCGTGAGAAATCGTGCGATAAATCATCATTAGATCAGACTTCGCATCGCGGACTCTAGAGCGCTCTTGGCGATAGCGAATATAAGCCCGTGCGGTCTTTTTGAAGCTAGATTCCATCAAGACTTCTTCCACGATATCTTGAATTTGCTCTACATTCGGCGTGCGCGCCGTGATTTTTTCTTCCGCTCTTTGTAATACCTTTTCAGCCAAAGCCTTAGCGCGGTCCGCTTTGAATTCTTCCGTGGCAAGACCAGCCTTGGTAATCGCCTCGATAATTTTTTCTGGATCAAATTTTACGATTTTACCATCGCGTTTAACAATTCTTTTGAACATAAAAACCTACCTCCTTCGTATAATTTTATGTGTTTTATTATGATATGACCTTTTAAGTAGCGTTAGGCACTCGGTAATGCATTTAGCGCCCAACCGCTACATTTAGTGTCTTATATCTAGTATACTACACTAAATATAGCATTTCAATACTTTTTATGCTAAAATGTAAAAATTACAACAATTGAACTTTGGGATAAAAAATCCCCCGGTCGTATCGTTTCTGATACAGCCGGGGGTAGCAACATGTCAAGACCTAATTCTGCCGAAATCTTCCGGCAAAAGCCGCGAGCGAGAACAGACGTAATCTATTACCTCATCGGCGCTTTTGAATGTTGGGATGGTTCCTTCTTCTCCTACATTCGGCCGAAAGCCTACTGCCATACTAACGTTTAGTTCGACCCCCCCATCATCGTTAAGTCCACATACCTCTAGTTCGCAAACATAATCATAGTTATCATCATAATCAATATACATAAATTCCGGAATTTCACTATCGCCTCGCGCAAAACAGATTTGCACATAAGGGTTCATGAGAGATAGTTCTCCATATTCCTCGAGGGCAGAATCTTGTATACTTTTCGCAATACCATTGATAAATACGAACCACTCTTCTTCACTCCAATTAGCTGCCGAATTAGGCCTTCCATCCTCATAAAGGTCAATGTCTACCACTTCATCAAGACAATTATCATCAGGAAGACCGATCAAGATAACTACACGTCCAAGAACACCAGAAAAATCAAACTCCGCCAGAGCCCTGCTCACTTCTTTAACACCTTCAAATTTCATAATAATCCCCTCCTTATTATTGAAGTATTTGTTGCCGCTTATTAAAGTGCAGCCCCCTTATGCTTTCATAATATCACACTTACGCTAAAAAGTCAATATGGGTGCAATAATTCAATACTTTCGCAAATAACTTGACAACCCCCACCGATCTCGTTTATACTTAAATCATAAAGGCGGCGCCTAGCCGCCACCATGGGTTAGCTGTTACCGTTTTCTTCTACGATAACGGTAACTTTTTTAGTTTTTGGTTTCCTATGTAATCTAAGGCGTAATAACAATTTTGTGTGTATACTCACCCCTTAACCTCCAGATAACAAACTAAAAAAGATTTTAATTTTAAGCTTATGCGAATAGCCATGATGGAGCTTTAACTTATCCTTGGCATTGCCAAATTTGCCTTCTAAT
>JAFWIY010000022.1 GCA_017514675.1 Candidatus Saccharimonadota bacterium
ATTAGAAGGCAAATTTGGCAATGCCAAGGATAAGTTAAAGCTCCATCATGGCTATTCGCATAAGCTTAAAATTAAAATCTTTTTTAGTTTGTTATCTGGAGGTTAAGGGGTGAGTATACACACAAAATTGTTATTACGCCTGTTTATCAACACTAGTGCTGGAAGTAGGACTCGATACGAAGTACGAGTCCGTAAAAAAAGACTCACTAGAGTCATGGTGCTGGAAGTAGGACTCGAACCTACGAAGCCCGAAGGCGAGAGATTTACAGTCTCTTGTCATTGCCACTAGACGATTCCAGCACTACATAAATTATATCAAAAACTAAACAAAAATCAACATTTAGATACGCTTGCGACCAGCATGTGATTTAATAATCTTGGGTGCCGAGGTCTTAGGAACCGGCCCTGCCACTGTCTGCCTCTCATTTCGCCGCGGGATTGGAGATACAGCCCTAGCCGGAACTCTACGTTTCGGCATCGCTCTGCGGTTCACTACCATTCTCTGCTTCATCTTGCTATCTTTGGCGATTTGCTCCTCAATCCGAGCGGTCACTGCCATCGCCGCCTCCGCATCACCCATTCCCTCATAAATTGCCAAAATCTGCCTTAGCGTAGACACCTTGGGATCTAACTCGTAAGCATTTTCTAGAGCTTCCACCGCTTTTTTCGGCTTACCCAAGTTTTCCTCAGCCTTAGCTAGCGCAATATACCTCGCCGGTACATCGCCCTCCATCTCAATCGCCTGCAAAAATGCCATCTCGGCCTTTTCGTAAGCCCCGGTTTCAAGATAGATCAAGCCTGCATTATGAATCGAGGCTGGATTATCATCCAAAGACTGTGCAATCTCAAAACACTCCACTGCCTCATCGTATTTCTGCCCCTTAGCATACAAAATTCCCAGACGGTTATATGCCGCAGCATTTTTCTCGTCAAACTTTAAAATAGTCAACAACGCCTTTTCAGCCCGAAACGGCTTTCTTTCTTTCATCGCGGTCTGCGCAATCTGCCAAAGTTTCTTCATCTGCGCAGTATATTTTGGCGATTTTACTTCTTCCTTTTTCTTGCGTGGCTCCATCGGAAAAAAGAAAATCAGATAAGCCACAAAAATCAAAATTACAAATATTGCAATCATAACCTTATTTTAACACAAATCCGCCACGAGGTGTAGTTTTATGTGGCCCATTAGCGAAATATTTTCATAAGCCGCCAAAAATTTCTCTATTTTATTAAGTAGCGCTGGCTTTTGGTTAATTAAATACCCCTTATACAGCATCTCAATTGCCACCCCTAGCACCAGTAGCGCATATTCCCTTTTGTCATCTTTTTTCTTATTCATCTCATCCGCCAGAGCTACTAGTTCAGCACCTCTAGCCGCAATTAGCCGTTTAGCCAAAGCTTTTACTTTTTCATCATCGCAAGCAATTTTATCCACTCGAAACTCTTGGTTCAAGAAATACACCTCCGCCCGACTAAGAATGGTCGGCAAAATCTGCGAAATATTGGCCGTAATTAGCACAAAATGTACCTTTTTCCCCGGCTCCTCTAACCCTTTCAAAAACGCGCTAGCCGCCGCCTCTTTTAGTAAATCCGCCGGCCGTATCACCACAAATACATCCTGGGTCTGCTTTGTGCTAAGTTTACCCAGCATTTGCCGCACTTGCTCAATCGTAATCACGCTTTTTTCCTCCGGCTGCAAAACCAAAGCATTCTTAATCTCTACATCCACGCTATCTGGCACTACAAAAATACTCGTGCCGCACCGCCCGGCAATTTTGGCAATCTCAGAAACGCTATCAAAAAACATCCAAAAATTCCTCCGGGAGTTTAGCCTCAAAAGTTGTCCGCTTCCCGCCCGGCAGGGTAATTTCTAGTTTGTTAGCATGAAGATACAGCCGCTTGTCTTTTTTGCCATACACAATATCGCCCAAAATCGGGTGACCCAGATATTTCATATGCACCCTTAGTTGATGCGTGCGGCCGGTTTTAGGCTTTAGCTCCACTAGTGAATATTTGTCATTAGATTTAATCACCTTATAATAAGTTTCCGCCTCCTTGCCATTGGCATCCACCCGGAAAGTAGTTGGGCGCTTCAAATCTCGCGCCAAAGGCAAATTCAAAACCGCCTCATCAAGCTTAGGCCGGCCTTCCACTACTGCATAATAGGTCTTATGAGTCTTGCGATCCTGAAACTGGCGTTTTAGGAAGCTCTGCACCTCTGGACTTTTTGCCAAAATCACCACACCGGAAGTATCCCGATCTAGGCGATGCACCAAAAGCCCATACGCTTCCAAAGTATTCTCCGGGCAATACTCGCCCTTCGCCATACTCAGTAAACCTGCCGGCTTGTCCATCACAATTACATTACCATCCTCATAAATTACCTCTGGCACTAGGTCGGCATTTTTCATTAGAGTTGGGATTTTTAGGTCAATTTTCACTCCGCGTTCAAACTTCTGGTTTGCTTTTTTCGCCATTTTGCCATCCACCGTCACAAAACCATATTCAATAAACTTCTGCAAAGTAGAACGATTGTAGCTCTTGAATATTTCCGACATCAAAATATCCAGCCGCACTTTTTCCGGACCGATTTCAGGTTCAGCAAGCACCGTATCGCCGTTTATCACGCGCGACATTTCGGGCTTGCTGAATTTTTTGCCAGTTCTAATCATCTTTTTTATCTCAGTCCTACTACCTTCTGTACTTCTGCTAGCTTTTTATTCGCCACCTCGTTAGCATATTTTTCGCCTACTTCTAGTAGCGCATAAACCTGCTCATCCGAAATTTCCGCCAATCTCGCCTGGAAAGTTTCTAGCATGGTTGACACACTTTCAGCCACCTTTTGTTTCAAATCTCCATACCTAGTCTCACCGGCATAGGTAGAAATCACATCTTGAAGCGGAATGTCATTCACTAGCGCCTCAATCTGCAGTAGGTTTGAAATCCCCGGCTGGTTGAACATGTCAAACTTTATCTTGCCAAGCGAATCAGTAGTCGCCGACATAATCTTCTTGGCAGCTTTTTCCGGCGCATCATCTAGCATAATCTTTGAGCCCTCGGCTACGGTTGATTTACTCATCTTTTTCTCCGGATTTAATAAATCGCGGATACGGAGAGCGTTATCCATCTCCATAAACTTCACCTGATCTCTAGTTTTTACTGGCACCGTAAAAATTTCACCAAAACGGTTATTAAACCGTATCGCGATATTGCGGGTAAGCTCCAAATGCTGGAACTGATCCTCGCCGACCGGCACATATTCGGCATCGTAAAGCAAAATATCTGCCGCCATCAACACCGGATAATCAAAAATCCCAACATTACAGCTCGCTTTACCTTCGGATTTTTCCTTGTATTGTGTCATCCGCGACATCTCGCCCATAGTTGCCACACAGTTTAAAATCCAACACAGTTCCGAGTGGGCCGGTACATAACTTTGGCGATAAATGTGGACATTATCGTTAATTTCTAACCCCGCCGCAAGGTAGTATTTTAGATTTCGCATGGTGTTTTCTCTCAAATCGCCATCCGCCGCAGAAATGATGGAGTGTAAATCCGGTACAAAGAAATTAATGTGGCTATCTTTAGAATGTTTATTAGCCAGCCGTACCATTGGCAAAAGCGCGCCCAGATAATTACCAAGCGTTAGTACCGAATTTGATCTAAAACCAGTTAAAATTGTTTTCATATAATCCTTTCATTTAACATTAATAGCAGTCACCTTCTAGGCGCGCCAATGTGGTAACAATGCAGGATGATAAACTTTCATACTTTTATTTTAGCACGCTTTGTGATAAAATAAAAATATTGGGGCGTTAGCTCAGCTGATTAGAGCGCTACTATGGCATAGTAGAGGTCATGAGTTTGAATCTCATACGCTCCACCAACCACGTTTAATACACCGCCCTCTGGGCATTTTTTTCGTCACCAAATTCTTTTTCTAGCCTAAGATATCGCCGATGGATCCAA
>JAFWIY010000023.1 GCA_017514675.1 Candidatus Saccharimonadota bacterium
CCATCAAATGCGGCGGAATTATTGGTGCCGGACCGGCGTGAGGCGATTGCTAGCACGAATAATTTGGTGAGTAGACTGGGCCGCATGTTGATAGGTAAAATTGATGATGAAAAAGCTAAGTTGATGGATGGTAATCGGAGGATATTTGATGCAATTAATCTTAGAATTAGTGATATGGAGCGGATGCTTAAATCTAAATTCCAAATTCTGGAGGCGCATAATCCAGAAAGAGTTTTAAAGCAGGGCTATGCAATTTTGAATGGTAAACTATCCGTAGGGAATGTTGTAAAAATTACAACATTTGAGAAACAAATTAAAGCAGAAATAAAGGAGATTAATGAAAGAGGTTAAAACATTGAACCAAAAACTTGCAGAATTAGAGGAAAGCACCGAGTGGTTTTATTCGGAAGAGTTTAATCTGGACGAAGCGGTGAAAAAATATAAGGAAGCGATTAAGCTCGCGAAGGATTTGGAAAAAGACCTTGAGAACTTAAAAAACGAAGTGGAAGTTTTAAGTCAAGATTTTAGCAAATAGTGTGATATAATAAGCTTATGGATAGCTCTAATTTTCAACCAGTGCAACCAATGTCTAATTTTCCTACGCAGGGACAGGCTGCGCAGCCGGTCGGTGTGTCGCAACCGCAACAATATTATACTGCCGAACAGGTAGAAAAGATGATGGCGCCGAAGAAGGATGTGGCGAGCCTAGTCAAGATTATCGCTCTGATTTTTACTTCTTTGCTTTCAGTGACGTTTATTGGGTTGTTTATTTGGAAAACGACACAATATAATGAAGTAAAAACCGATGTGGATGGCCAGATTGCTGTGGCGGTAGCTGAGGCAAAGGATGAGCAGGCGCAAAAACTTGAAGCGGAATTTATGGAGCGAGAGAAGCAGCCGTTTAGAACTTTTTCTGGTCCGGCAGATTATGGCGCTTTGACTTTTGATTATCCGAAGACCTGGAGTGTATATGTAGCAGCCGATGCTGTAAATGGCGGAAACTTTGAGGCGTATTTTAATCCTATACAAGTCGATGCGGTAGGCCGAAATAGTATTAATGCGCTAAATTTATCCATTCAGGATAAAAGTTTCGATTCGGTAATTGATAGCTACAAAAGATACGTAGAGGGTAAAGAGCCGACCTTGACGATAGAATCTGTAACTGTAAATGGCGCTGCGGCAAATAGATATGTCGGTAATATACCAGGCACCGATCTAAATGGAATCATTGTAATATTTAAGATTCGTGATAAGACTGCAGTTTTGCAGACCGATTCGATGTTATTCGAAAACGACTTTAATACCCTAATAAACACCATCACGTTTAACGCTTAAGTTTTTATTATAATTTTTGTAGTGTTATAATGAGTCTATGGAAAGCGAGGTAGATGGGATTTTGGTGGTGGCGCACGAGCTGAAGGCGCCCCTTGCAGTGCTTCGGCAGTTAGCGCTATCATTGGATGATTTGACTGAAGGCGGGGAAAAGACGCGTTCGGAGATGGTACGGGTGTCGGAAAGGGCCATGAAGCAGGTTAACGATCTTGCGAAAATTAGGCGACTTGAGGATGGGTTGTTTGAAATGGAGCCAGTTTCGGTGCGCGCGGTTTGTGATGAAGTATCTAGAGAGCTGGGCTATTTGTTTAGGTTTAACAAGAGGGATTTGTTTATTAAATATTCAAACAGGACAAAACTTGTAACTGCGAATCGTGAGTTGCTTTATAGTGTGATTTATAATTTTTTATTAAACGCAATGCATTATTCGGGTGAAGAAACGAGAGCGGAGCTAGTTGTAAAAGATTATTATGATCGTGTGAAGATTTTGGTAAGAGATTATGGTCCGGCTTTGCCGATGGATGTATGGCGCGAAATGAAGCGCGGCTGGATCAAGAAACCAACATCTATTGCGATGCGACCGGGTTCATCTGGGCTGGGGCTTTATATTGCATCTAAATTTTCACGCTATATGAATGCAGAAGTTGGCGCAGTGAGGCATCGTGACGGTACGAGTTTTTATGTAAATTTACCAGTGTCTAAACAAGCGAGCTTATTTGTATGATTTTTGTGATTGACGATGACAAAGTGATGGCGGGCTGTATTGCGAAAGCCACACAGAGCGATTGTCTAGTTTTTAGTAACGCGATCGACGCGATGAGAAAGATATCTGATAATGTATTGCCAGATTTGATTTTTTTAGATATTTTGCTGGATGGGCCGGATGGTTTTACTTTTTTGAACGAAATTAGTTCTTATGATGACACGGCGAGAGTACCAGTAGTGATTGTGTCTTCGCTGGATTTTGGCGGGAGAGATTTATCCCAGTATGGAGTAGTTGGATTTTTGAACAAAGATACGATGTTGCCGGAGGAGATAAGGAGATATGTCAAAAAATACATCTGATACAATTCGTACAAGAGGTTATGTACTGAGGCGAACAAATTACGGTGAGGCGGACAGGATTTTGAATATTATTACGCCTATGGGTAAGATTTCGGCAATTGCGAAATCTGCGCGCAAAGAAAAATCTAGGCTAGCTGGCGGAATCGAGATGTTCTCTTTGATTGATGTTAATTTACATAAAGGTAAAAGTGATTTATGGACGGTGACTGGCGCCAAAATGTTGGATCACTATGGTAATTTAGTGAAAGATTTTCAAAGTATGGAGTTAGCGTCGCTAATTTTGAAGAAGATTAGTGCGGCGGCGGAGGGAACTGATGATGCGGAGCTATTTGAGGTAACTCATCAGAGCTTGTGCGAACTAAACCACGGCGCGCGTGAAGAATTGGTAAAATCGTGGTTTTTGATAAATCTAAAACGCGTGATGGGCGAGGAAGTTAATTTATATCGTGATATAAACGGCGAAAAGTTGGCGAGTGAAAAACAATATGAATGGAATGTGGGCGAATCTGGGTTTGAAGAAAAGAATGGTGGGCATTATAGTGCGAACGAAATTAAATTGTTGCGGATTATGGGTAGTTCTAAGCTAGCCGTGGTTAGACGTGTAAAGGCGGACGACGTAGTATGGGAGCGCGTTTTTAATTTTGTTAAAGTAGTGGTATAATTATTACTATAAACAGGAGATAAAAATGGCAGACTTTAATAAAGTTTTGACCCCGGGGGATTATGAAAACGGCGAGCTAAATGTCGTGATTGAAATTCCGACTGGCTCAAATCACAAAATCGAATGGGATCGCGAGCATGCTTGCTTTATGCTGGATCGCGTAGAGCCGATGGCGTTCGCAAAGCCATGCAACTATGGTTTTATTCCGCAAACTTTGGATGAGGATGGCGATGAATTGGATGTTCTCATGATTACCGACCAGCCACTTACGACTGGAATTTGGATGAAGGCAAAGATTCTTGGTGTGATGAAGTTTGTGGATGGCGGCGAGGTGGACGACAAAATTATTTGTGTGCCGGCAGATGATCGCAACAACGGCGATGCTTACGAAAAGTTAGAAGATTTGCCGAAGCAAACCTTGAAGCAGATTGAATATCACTTTAATCATTACAAGGATTTGAAGAAGCCTGGCACTACGGAAGTAAAAGCATTCGAGGGAATTGATGAGGCGAAAAAAGTAATTGCTGATGCAATCGCGAGATTTAAATAATTAGAAAAATAGCCCCTTCGCGGGGCTATTTTTTTAGGTTTGTTTTATTCTTCTACGATAACTTCTTCTTCGACAATTTCTTCTGTTGGCTCTTCTACGACAACTTCTTCGTCGATGATTTCTGTATCGCTATCATCGAATTGGAAATTTTTGAGCGACTCGATAAATTCGATTTGCTGCTTGACGTCTTCGGCGGTGGTGTTTTCGTAGAGTGACTCATCTGCCACTAGAACAACATATTTACCGTCGACTAAGATTTCTTTATAGCTGTCGCCTTCATTCTCTTTAGCGTATTCGTAGGCTGATTTAGCTTGATCGTGGTTTTCGTATTCTAAGTAGTTTTTTAATCCGGTAATTTCATTGCCTTTATAGAAATAAACGGCGTGAGTTTTGATTGGTGTATGTGGGTCACCTTCTGGGTCGCTTTGATCCATATCCATAGTGAGTACATACTTTGTGCCATCAGAAACAAAATAAGAATCGTTGATGCCTTGATTTTTGTTGATCAGAACAATTGCAAGTATAATTGCAATTACGACTACTACTGCAACGCAAGCGCCAATAATAATCGATTTATTTTTTTGACTTTTTTCTGCCATAATATCTCCTTATTATAGGACAATTATAGCATAAGTTTTATAATTCGGAAATATTTTGGCGGATTTGTTCGGTAGTGTCGCGGTCGCGGATGGTAACAGTGTTGTTTTCTAGAGTTTCAAAATCAATTACAATACACTTAGGTGTGCCGATTTCGTCTTGCTTGCGGTAGCGTTTGCCGATATTGCCGGAATCATCCCAAGTGACATTGCCGTATTTTTCGCGGAGACTACTATAGACTTCTTTAGCCTTTTCTACTAGCTCTGGCTTGTTTTTGAGAAGTGGGGAAACACAGAATCTGTATGGCGCAAGATTTTCGGGAAGTTTTAGGACAATGCGTTTTTCGCCACCGATTTCATCTTCGGTGTAGGCGGTAGAAAGAACCGCTAGAAAGATACGCTCTACGCCGAGCGAGGGTTCGATAACGTGTGGAACAAATGTCTCACCAGTATTTTTGTCGCGATATTCCATGGACTTGCCGGATTCTCTTTGAATGTTTTGCAAGTCGAAGTCGGTACGGTAGGCTAGACCCATCAGCTCTTCTTCGCCGTTAGGATAGTTGAACATATAATCTACGGTGCGCTTAGAGTAGTGAGCGCGATCTTCTGGTGCAACTTCGAGATGGTTGATGTCGCTTAGGTTTAGTCCCATTCTGGTTTCAAAGAAGTTGTTGAAATCTTTATAAATTTTTTCAAATTCGGTCTCCCAATTATCTGGATGCACGAAATATTCTAGCTCTAGTTGAGAGCATTCGCGGTCGCGCAGGATAAAGTCGCGTGGGGAAATTTCGTTTCGGAAAGCTTTGCCTTCTTGGGCGATGGCAAAAGGAATGTTGGGGTAAATCGTATCTACGATGTTTTTGTAGTTAGTGAAAATACCTTGGGCAGTTTCGGGGCGAAGGTAGGCGAGGCCTTTTTCGGCGAGCTCGGGATTTTCATCGGTGTCTTCTGGTAAAACGGCGCCAACGTGAGTAGAAAACATCATGTTAAATTTGCGAATTGGGCCCCAATTTTCTTTGCCGCAGACTGGGCATTTGGTGTGGGTTTCTAGAAATTCTTCCGTAGTGACAGACTCGGTAATGCTATCGGCGATTTTGTCGGCGCGGAAGCGGGATTTACATTCTTTGCATTCTACGAGTGGGTCAGCAAAAGTATCAAGATGGCCGGAAGCTTTCCAGGTGCGCGGGTTCATCAGAATTGCAGCATCTAGGCCGTAGGCATTGTCACGCGATTCCACAAAATACTTCCACCATTCATCGGTGATTTTCTTTTTTAAGGTAACGCCAAGCGGGCCAAAGTCCCAAGTGCCGGCCATGCCGCCATAAATCTCAGAGCCTTGGAAAATAAATCCGCGGCGTTTACATAAACTTACGATATCTTCTAATTTACTCATAACCTAATTATAACATGAAATATTCTTTCTCGGACACGCTCGAGGGCGCTCGCCCAAGCTTATGGTCCTCGAAATGAATATTTCATGTTATCATATATCTATGAGAAGTCAAAAAGAACGGGTTTATAAACGCACGCTGTATTATTTTTGCAAGGCTTTGATGCGGCATAAAATCAGGACGGCATTGATTTTGGTGGTGGTGCCGATTTGGATTTTTATTTCTAATGTGGTGGTGCCGTATGGGACATCAACTATTGTCGGAAAGTTATCGGAAGGTGATTTTGAGCTTTCTAATTATGTAGGGATTATTCTTTTGACGGTTTTGCCGGCAGCGGTTAGTAATCTAGGCCTGATTAGGATTATTGATTGGCTGGATTGGTCGCTAGATGCGAAAGGTGGTGAATATTTGTCGCAGCTAGCGTTCAGCGCCGTGATAAATCAATCAATGACTTTTCACAATAATAAGTTTTCGGGGTCTTTGACGTCGGCGGCAAATAAGTTACCGAGTGCATTTATTCGTTTAAAGTCTAGTTTTGTTTGGGATATTTATCCGTTGGCGCTGACATTGGTCTTTTCAATCGTGGTTTCAGCGTTTGTATGTTTGCCGTTTGCGTTGATTTTATTGATTTACGCTATAGTATATTTGGCGGTTTCGATAACCACTTACTATAAAACACTTTCGTATGATGAAAAGTTAGCTAGCGCGGAAAACAAGCAAACTGGACAACTGGCAGATTCAATTACGAACGAGGTGTCGGTGAAATCTTATGCCAGGGAAAATTTTGAACGGGCAAGGTTTGCGCGAGCGACAAAAAGGACACACGATGCGACATTTGGCGTAGCAAAAGTTTCGTTTTGGCGTAACTTATCAATGAATATTGTAAACACTATAACATTTGTGGCGGTGATAATTTTGATCGTAATGAGCCACGAGTGGTTTGGGCTTGATATTCAGCAGATTGTGTTTTTGTATTCGCTGTCAAATTCATTATTACAAAACTTATGGACGGTTAATCATATTTTGCGCAACATTAATCGGGCGTTTGGTGACGCAAAAGAAATGGTGAAGATTCTAGATCTGCCATATATTATTGACGACAAGACGGATAGGCCTTTGGAGGTAACGAAAGCGGCGATTGATTTTTCGCATATTAGTTTTCGGCATGAAGAGCAAAAAGAAAAATTGTTTTCGGATTTTAATTTAAGTGTTTCGGCGGGGGAGAGCGTGGGGCTGGTGGGGGTCTCTGGTTCTGGCAAAACGACTTTGACAAAATTATTACTGCGATTTGATGATGTGAAGGCGGGGGCGATTTATATCGATGGGCAGGATATTCGGGATGTAACACAAAAGAGTCTTCGCGAAGCAATTGCTTATGTGCCACAAGAATCATCGCTCTTTCATCGTTCGGTTTATGAGAATATAGCGTATGGCAAGCCGGAGGCTACACGGGAAGAAGTTTTGAGGGCGGCGAAACTCGCCAATGCGGATGAGTTTATTAGTGATTTACCCCAAGCTTATGATACTTTGGTGGGTGAGCGTGGCGTGAAATTATCGGGTGGGCAGAGGCAGAGAATTGCGATTGCGCGGGCGATTTTGAAAGATGCGCCGATTTTGGTTTTGGATGAGGCGACTAGCGCTCTAGATTCGGAATCGGAAGCTTTGATTCAGGAAGCTTTAAAAAATTTGATGAAGGGGCGGACTTCTATCGTAGTGGCACACAGGCTTTCTACGATTGCGGGGCTGGATGAGATTGTAGTATTAAATGATGGAAAAATTGTTGAACAAGGTTCGCACGAAGAGTTGCTGGCGAAAAATGGTGAATACAAAAAACTTTGGTCTAGGCAGTCAGGGGCGTTTCTAAAAGAGAAGTAATCTTTTTGGCTTCGAATAAAACAGTCGGTACGGCTGGCGGAGGAGTGAAATCGTTAGGCTTTAGAGGTAGGCGAATTTTGGTTTGATAGGTTTTGATAAGTTCTTGGCCGAGCTGCGAGGTGTAGTGGCGGTCGGTGTTTAAAAGTTTCAAAGCAAACTGTTTTTGGAGAATAAGGTAAAAGGCTTCGGGTGGGTTTTTAGCTTCAATTAGTTTGTGTACGATTTTAGAACTGAGATGAAAAGGTGGATTACTAAAAACTTTGTAAGGCGTTTCTGGTAAATCGTATTCTAGAAAATCTTTTTTAATCACTTCTACATTTGTGATGTTGCGGCTGACGAGGTTTTGTTTTAGCTTTTTGGCGGTTTCTGGGTCGGGCTCGATAGCGATGACATGCTTAACGCGGTGAGCGAGGGCGCCGGTAATGACACCGGAGCCAGCGCCAATTTCTATTACGGTGTCGCGTTTTTTGAGGTTTGAATGACCGATTAAGAATAAGGCCAGGCGTGGCGACCTTAAGAAATGTTGAGATAATTGATGTTTTCGCATATTAATCGTTCCAGAAATCTTCTGGGTTGGAGATGACTTCGATGTTTAGCTCGGTGGTTTCGCCGGTTTCGAAGTTCTTGGCCTGGAGGATTTTGCTCTCGACTTCGGCTTCGCCGATGACTACGCCGTGCTTTGCGACTTTGGCAGCGTAAGATAATTTGTCGCCAAGTTTTTTGTCGGACAAGACTAAAGTTGTGGAATAATTTTTTTCGCGTAGGCGACTAGATACACTAAAGGCTTCATCGTATTCTTGTTCGGATATTGGAATAATGGCGTAATCTACGAGCTCGGAGCTTTCGGTTTCGGGTAAGAGTTCTTTTTCGTTGAGAACATAAAAGAGGCGGTTTAGGCCGATAGAGCCACCAACGCCAGGGAAGGTTTTATCGGTGAAGTAGCCGGTGAGATTGTCGTAGCGACCGCCACCGCAAACCGAGCCGATATTCTTGTGTTCTGGTAAAATAAATTCAAATACGGTGCCAGTGTAGTAGTCTAGTCCGCGGACAATTTTCATATCGGCTTCGATTTGGTCGGCAAGACCAACCGACTCTAGATAATACATAGTTTGATCGAGTTCGGTGACGCCGGATAGGAAAGTATTGTTGTCGATCTCGAGGTTGCTAAGAGCTGTAACTACGGTAGAACGATCGCCGTGAAGTTCGATAAAAGCTAGAAGCGTCTTGACTTGGTCTTTGGTGAGTTTAAGGACTTCGAGGTCTTCTTTGGTTTTTTCGGGCGTAACCTTTTCGGAGTGATCGATGATGCTGCAGATTTTGGCGGATTTTTCTTCTAAATTTAATGCAGTTAAGAAACCAGAAATGATTTTGCGGTTGCTAATGCGGGCAAGTACGGGAGTTTGAAGCCCGAAAGCGTTAAAAGTATCTAGTAAGGTAGAAATTACATCAGCATCGTAAGCAATTGGCAGGGCGCTGCGGCCAATGATATCGATATCGCATTGATAGAATTCGCGGAAGCGGCCTTTCTGGGCGCGTTCACCGCGGAAGTTGATACCGATTTGAGCAGCTTTTAACGGGAAGGTGAGGCTGCTCTCGTGCTCTACGATATATCTAGCAAGTGGTACGGTGTGATCGAAACGGAGGGCTTGGTCGGCCTCGGTGATATCCTCGGCGGTTTTGGCGACTTTGTAAATTTGCTTTTCGGTGTCGCCGCCGGCTTTGGCTAGTAAAATCTCGGTGCGTTCAATAGAAGGAGTTTCGATGTTTAAAAAACCGTGATTTTTGTAGCTATCGTTGATTTTGGTTTTAAGACTATCAAAAATAGCCTGAGTTTCCGGCAAAAGTTCTTGAGTGCCAGAAATTGGAGAAGTATTGATTTTATTCATACTTTTAATTATAACATAGGTGTGATATAATATGATATATTGGCGCTGTAGCTCAGTTGGTAGAGCAGAGGCCTGAAGAGCCTTGTGTCACTGGTTCAAGTCCAGTCGGCGCCACCATTTGATTTAAAAGCCGGCATCTCGGCGTTTTTTCTTGCTCGCTCTATCAATAATAGCGCTTCGCAAGAAGAAAACACCAATCTGCCGGCTTTTAATCTCAAATGGGAACTTTAGGTTTTGCGGGCGGCGCCACTAAGTTATATCTAACTCGGCATTTTGGCCGATTTTTTAGTAGTAAATTTCTGTTAAGTACTCTGCAGTAATAGTATTCATTTTTAGAGCATTTTTACAGCAAAAAACCGCCAAAAATGCAGTTTTTGCCTCTGTTGAAATGTCTGTTAATACCCTAAGCGTTCAAGATTTTGACACTAGTTGTTAAAAAAACCAGGCAAAAATGCCTGGTTTCCCGGTCTTACACTGCATGGATAATGATATCTTTACAGCATTGGATTTGTTTAAGGAGCTCATCGTTTCCATTGATGCCTTTATCGAGAGTGTCGTATTTAGCCTTAATGCTATTTTCTACTTCTTTAGAAAACGTTTCTTCTTCGACGGTAATCCTTGATTTCCCTTGCTCCTGGAAATATCCAAAGACAGATAGCGCAGCCCATGAGCCACTCTCCGGAACCGTCAAATCTGGTGTAACGTACATAAGTGGGTCTTGCTCTGAATCGTTTGACATCTTATAGAATGCAATACCCTGCTGTCCATTACGACCGTTTTCCGCAAAAGCCCCAGCAATATATCGAATACGATTAGCATCCGACATGTTGCTACTATAGAGCTCCTCGCAAAAACCATAGAATTCGCCCTCTTCGTTCACAACAATCTTACCAGAAAATGATGGATCAGGTTCTGACCATTTTCCGAACTGCATGAAATTACCGGAAATATTAAAAATACGACTCACATTCATCACCTCCTATCATAGTGAGCACATCTCTTGTATTATACCACACTTTTTACATTCTGTTAATATCTGCCCAATTCGCCCCCCCACCAAACCCTAGCGGGTTTGTTGTCGCCTGGTCTTCAGTGCGGCGCCACCATTACAAAATGAACCTTCGGTTCATTTTATTTTATTGTAGGTTTTCTTTTGCCCATTTGGCGAATTTGTCCATGGCATCGCCGTAATTACTGGCTTTTTCTTTAGGGTTTTCATCGCCGATTTCGGCGAATGTGCGCGTTTCGCCATCTGGGATAAAAAAGAAGTCGTGCCAGAGGCCATCTTTCCCGCGAGCGACTTTTGAGATGGTGCCATGACATTCGCCGGTAAAGACAATCGGTTCTTTGCCGGGTTCACAAAATGCGAAACAATGTTCGATTTTTGCTTTCCGATCTGTTTCATTTTTGAGCATGTTTAGGAATTTTTCTACACCAATTTGTTTATGAAAATATGCGTTATAAGGTCCGGGTAGTCCGCCCAAAGCTTCTATGTATAAGCCAGTATCAGATTTTAAGCAAGGCTTACCTAATTTGTCGGCGGCGTATTTTGCGGAAAATGCTGCAACTTCGGCACAGGTTTTGGCCTGTATTTCATAAATTTCAAAGTCTGGGTCAATGATTTCGATATCTAGGCCGTATTTGCCTTTCAGCACTATCTCTGCTTCTCGGAACTTAAATGGATTTGTAGTTAAATAAATAATCTTGCTCATATTATAATTATAGCATTTTCTATGGTACTGTGGTATAATGTGATGTAGGTGGCCGTTTTGCCATGCTTGGACGCTTAGCTCAGTTGGCTAGAGCGTGTCTTTGACGTAGACAAGGTCAGAGGTTCAACTCCTCTAGCGTCCACCATTAATAATTTGGGTCGGTAGCTCAGCAGGTTAGAGCACGGGCCTTTTAAGCCCGGTGTCGAGGGTTCGAGCCCCTCCCGACTCACCACGAATTTGCTCCAGCAGGAGCTTTTTTGTTGGCGAACCCTCGGACTTCGTTGCGAGAGTTCGAATCGAGCGAGCGAAGCGAGCGAGATCCCCGCCCCTCCCGTTTTTTCGCGAAGCGAAAAATCGTACTCACTTTGTGCTATAATATACTACATGAAAATTGGCGTATTTGATTCTGGCAAAGGCGGTACTAGCGTACTAGCCGAAATAAAGAAAATTTTACCAAACGAAGAATATAAATATATTGGTGATTCTAAAAATTGTCCGTATGGTGAGAAAAGCGATGAGGAACTAAACCAAATTGTTTCTAATATCACAGACGACTTAGAAGACTGGGGAGCTAAGGTTATCGTGATTGCTTGTAATACCGCCACTACTAGATGTATAGAATATTTACGAGAAAAATATCCGGAAATTAAATTTGTCGGCACCGAGCCAGCGATTAAACTGGCGGCGGAGACCGGCGCCAAAAAGATATTAGTGATGGCGACTCCTGGTACAGTGCAATCTGAGCGGGTGGCGAAATTAATTCACGAAAATGTGAAGCCAGATCAAGAAATTGAGCTTTTGGCTTGCCCGGGGCTAGCAGATGCGATAGAGCATGATGAAAAAATTGACGAAACTTTGGAACAGCTACTAGATGGGGTAGATGAAGAACACGATGTCGTAGTGTTGGGCTGCACGCATTATTCTTTGATTAAAGACAAAATCCAAAAGTTTTTCCCAAAGGCAAAATTAATAGATGGTAATCGCGGCGTAGCGAAAAGAGTAAAAAGTTTAGCCGAGCAATAAAAAATCCCCTCCTAAAAAGAGGGGATTTTGGGTCGAGATTATTTCTCGGCTTTTCTGTTGCGGATGACAGCCATGATGACTTCGTAAACGAAGCGGTACCAAACCAATTGGCCAACCAAAGTCTTGGCAAAGGTCCAGAAATCTAGAGAAATGATTTCTAGGGAAGCGATGAAGACCTTGATAGACATATAGAAGTAGACGATCTGAGTCATATCTTCAGCAAAGTTGCCTTTGAAACAGAAGAAATTCTTGATTGTTTCACCGGGTTTGCGCTTTTCGCCGCCTTTGCGGAAGAAAGCAAGGAAAGCCCATAGCGCGATAGCACCTAGCGCGCCAATGATAATGCTGGCGTACTCCCAGCCACTTGGCTCAGCGGCAGCCCTTGAGAGTGCATTTAATGATGTAAATAATTCATCCATTTTGGATAACTCCTTTAATTATTATTACTTCGATTTTATCATAAACGATTAAAAAAAGTAAAGATATTTTATATAATATAAATATGAATAGAGTACCACTAGCGGAGAGAATGAGGCCCAAAAAATTGTCCGAAGTGCTTGGGCAAGAAAAGATTATTGGCGAAGGCAAGATTTTGACCGAAATCGTTAAGAAAAAAGAGCCGGTGAATTTGATTTTTTGGGGCCCGCCAGGGACCGGTAAAACTACACTTGCGAGGATACTAGCAAATGAGTTTAAGGCGGACTTTGTGGAAATTTCGGCGGTTACGGCCAAGAAAAAAGATGTAGAAGAAGTGGTAGAGCGGGCTAAGTTGAACTGGAATTTGAAAACCAGAACAGTTTTGTTTGTGGATGAAATTCATCGGTTTAACAAGGCGCAACAAGATGCGTTTTTGCCGCATGTGGAAAGTGGGCTAATTACTCTGATTGGCGCCACTACCGAAAATCCATCATTTGAAGTGATTTCGCCGCTGTTGTCGCGCTCGCGTGTGGTGGTAATTGCGCCGCTGACGAAGTCGGCGGTTCTGCAAGTACTTAAAAGGGCCTGCAAAAAGGAAGGAGTTATTATTGATTCTCGGGGCGCGTCCGGCCGGCCCGTCGCCACGGGCGGCCGGCGCTCGTCCTCGGCTTGCCAGCCTCCGGATCCCCTCGAACTCAACAATCACTCCTTCATCACCAAGAAGGCATTAGATTTAATTGCGGAACTTTCGGGCGGAGATGCGAGGAGTGCGTTGGGGGATCTAGAGTTAGCTTTATCACTGGCGGAAAAAGTGGATGAAAATGTGGTACTTGAAGCCGCGGGGAAGAAGATGCCGGGGTACGACAAGAAGGGCGACAATCATTATGACACGATTTCGGCGTTTATTAAGTCGATGCGCGGGTCGGACGTGGAAGCGGCGCTATACTATTTGGCGCGAATGGTAGAGGCGGGCGAGGACCCGAAGTTTATTGCGCGGCGGATGGTGATATTTGCGAGCGAGGATATTGGACTGGCCGGGAATGGGGCGCTGAGCTTGGCGACCGCGTGTTTTCAGGCGGTAGAAAGAGTGGGGATGCCGGAATCTGGGCTGATTTTGGCGCATACGGCAGTAGCTTTGGCAAAGTCTAAGAAGTCGCGGGCTACGACAGATGCTTGGTATAGCGCCTTGGAACTAGCGCGCAAAAATCCTAATGCGCCGGTGCCGGTGTGGCTGAGGAATGCGCCGACCAAACTTATGAAAGACTTGGGTTATGGCAAGGGCCAAAAATGGGAAGCCGGATTTCATCTTAATAAAGATTACCTACCCGATGAGGTAAAGATAGCTAAAAACCCTTAGGCGTGCCCTTCGGGCAGCAGCTCCCAAGCCGCTCTGGCCAAAAGTCTTTATGTCCCTTAGAGCACGCTAAGGGTTTTTAGCTATCTAGCCCAGCTTGGAAATACATCAAGACGTATTCGTAACCCCATGAAGTGTCGAAGCCAGAGCTGGTGTAGTTGTTAAATTTGAAATACGGCATGCTGCTGACAAGCTTGGAGGATTTGGCGGCGTTTTGTTTGATTTCTTCTACTGGGCTGTCGTTTCTAACACAGGAAGCAAACTCTTCACCGAGGCCGATTTTTTTGCCGAGGTCAATCCAGTAGCTTTTGCCGACAGAATTAAGCTGCGAAAAGGCGGACTTGCCGAGGGCTTTGAAATAATCATTCCAGACTGTAGTGATAGCGGTGCGATAATAATCCCAGAATCTGCCTTCGTTTTTGGCGCAGTAGGTGGCGATGGCGGAATAGTGCGAGTTGATTGGGCGAGATTCGCCGTAGCGATAAAGGAAATCAGACAGGCGGACTTCTACCAGAATGTCATTTTGCTCAATATATTCTTCAAAGCTTTCTTCGTTTTCAAAGATGGCATTCTCAAAAGCCACGCAGTACGGACACATAATATCGGAATAAATAATAAAGTAATTTTTGGCATCAAGGTTTCCGATGGTCATATCTTTGTCCCAGACAATCTCGGCATTGGATGGCTTAACATTCATGCTGGTAATAATGGCGGCAAAAATTACGATTACGATAGCGATAATTGCGCCAATTCTAAGACCTTTTTGCACGAGCCTCCTTTTTTAGATATTTTTCATTTATGATTATAACATAGGTTTCGAGCCCAAGGCGTTTCAAAGACAAAATTGCAATGATAATAGCTAGCCAAGTGACAATGGTAGAAATGGCGCCGGCGATCGCGAGGCTACCAGTAGAGAAGATGGCGCCAATAAGTGGCGTAAGTAGAGTGGTGCCGCAAGTGGGGCAGCCAGCGCCTAGGGCGATCAGTCCGGTGATGATGCCGGCTTTTTCAAGATTGGCGGAGTTTTGGTCCTTTTTCTTTTTCCACAAGAGAACGATAAGGCCGATTAGGATGCCCTGCAAAACGGAAATTGCGAAAATTGGTAGCCAGTCTAGAAATGGGTGGTTGAAGCCGAAAATACCGAGAAGGCTGTCGCCGATGATTTTAAGGCTGCCGGGGAGGCCCACAGCGGACATTAGTTCAAATTTGGCGGTGCCACCGGAGAGTAAATTCATAAGGAGGCCGAAAAACAAAAAAGCTGGAACAAAGCCGTACCAGAAACGTTTTTCTTTGGTGGCGAGCAAAATGCCTTTGCCGGCCAAAACAAATTCATCACACCATTTCCTCCAGTTCATACATCCCATTATAACATACGCGATATTATATTTTGTTCGTAAACTCTAAAATACTCATAAAATAATATATTAAATTTGTCAATAATAGTTTGTTCGGTTTTCGGTGATTACCTCTGTAAAATTGGGGATAAGCATGAACATATTAGAACATGAAAAATCTCAAAAAACAATGTTGACAAGCATCTTGCCTATGCTAAAATAGGATTAGGTTCGGGTTGAACCGACGTTGAGAGCAACCAGAACCGGGTGGAGAGTGTAGAGTAGTTTTGACTAGATGATTTGTATTCTAGTGCCACCTAGGAATTAGTTTGTAAAAACCCGTAAATTAAAGGCGGGTTTTTATTTAGTTTATGGATAAATGTGATATAATTTAGATATGAAACTTGCTAGGAAACTAGATAAAGTTATGGTTTTGATGGTAGTGGCTACTTTGGTCTTGGTTTTTGGTGCGGTAGTGAGCGGGCTTACGCATACTACTTTCGCCGAAAACGAAGATGGATTTTATACTGCAAACGAAGCCAGATTTGTGACTTTTTATGATGAGGGTAGCAAGTTGACCGTACGGACTAGCGCAAAGACCGTAGGTGAGGCCTTGGAGCGCGCCGATATCACTATAAATAGTGGTGATTTGGTAGAGCCGGCTCTAGATACCGAGATAGACATTGATAATTTCTTTATTAATATCTACCGGGCGCGGCCAGTAATCGTGAAAGATGGCGGAGTGGAAAAATACATGATGACTGCGAGCGCCGAGGCAAAAACTATCGCAAAAGAGGCGGGGCTAACTATCTATGATGGTGACAAAATTGATGTCGCGATGAATAGTAATTTCCTAGAGGCTGGAATGGCGAGTATTTATACGATTACACGAAACGGTGGGCGGCAAGTAACCATGGAAGAAGAAATTCCGTTTGCGGAGGAAAAAGTGAAGGACTTTAATTTGGCGCCGGGGGCGACTGAGGTGCGGCAACTGGGTGAAGTAGGACGAAAAACGGTGGTTTATGAGGTGCTGTATGTGGACGGCGTGGAAGTTTCGCGTGAGTTCTTAAATGAAGAAGTAGTAAAAGAGCCGGTAAGCCGAGTAGTAGCAGTAGGCGCGAGCAAAATTGAGCAAAAGCCACTAACTGCGGCAATGGGGCGCAATAGATATACGGTAACACTAGATGACGGCTCCGTGATAGAGCGACAGGAAACTTATTACGACTTGCCGATGTCTGGAGTGATGGCGATTGCGGCGCGGAGTTGTGGCGCACAAAATTATTACACCGTGCGAGAAGATGGCGTAAAAGTAGATGCAGATGGCTATGTGTTAGTAGCGGCGCATCTGGGTAGGTATCCGAGGTGTTCGGTGGTAGAAACTAGCCTTGGACCAGGTAAAGTTTACGATACTGGTTCGTTTGCAACTGGTAATCCAGAGCAGTTTGATCTAGCCACCGACTGGACTAATAGAAATGGGAACTAACAAAGCGCTTGGTCAGCACTGGCTCAAAAACCGAGCGATACTAGAGGAGATTGCGGAGCTTGCCAAGAGCGAGGTTAGAACGTGTGTAGAGATTGGGCCGGGGCTAGGCACACTGACCTCTAGTCTTTTGAAGCGATTTGACCGCGTGATAGCGGTGGAATATGATGCCAGACTAGCAGAGAATTTACCAAAATCTTTCCCCGGTAAAAATCTAGAAGTAGTAAATGAGGATATTTTGCAGTTTGATTTTGGCCGAATAACCGAGCCATACGTGGTGGCGGGGAATATACCGTATTATATTACTAGCCCGATAATAGAGAAGCTGCTCAAGCTAGAAAATTTGCCAGAGCGGATAGTTTTGCTGATACAAAAAGAAGTGGCGGAGCGGATTGCGGACAAAAAAGAAACCCAACTATCGCTACTAGTAAAAAATCGCGCCGAAATAGAGCTAGGCCCAGTAGTAAAAAGAGCAGAGTTTACGCCGCCGCCAAAGGTGGATAGTCAGGTGATAGTGCTAATGCCACACGCGCCGGTGGTGGATGATGAGGTATTTCGGCTGGTGAAGATAGGTTTTAGGGCGCCACGCAAAAAACTAGTGCATAATCTAGCGACCATAAAGCCAAAGCCTGAAGTGGAGCAGATTCTGCGCGAACTCGGCATCTCGCCGGATGCAAGGCCAGGGGATTTGGGATTAAAAGAGTGGGGAAGGCTTTATGATATTTCCAAAACTTGCAAAAAATGCGAGTTTTAGAAATGAGGAGAATTAGGAAAAAGTTGTCATAAAATTAGTTTTTGTGCTATGTTAATGTAACGAAGGATGGATAGAAATACTAAATCCAATAAGACAGAAAGGATTTTTATGCCTAAAGAAACCATCCGTGCCAAAGGACTAGAAATTGGCATCTATACCAACGATTTTAATAATGAATTTATCTCGCTGACAGATATTGCGAGATGTAAAAGTAAGGATCCGTTCATTGTGGTTTGCAACTAGATGCGAGATCGCGAAACCTTACAATTTCTCGGCTTGTGGGAGGAGCTACATAATCCGAATTTTAAACCTATCGAATTCGATAGGTTTAAAAGCGAAGTCGGCTTACATAGTTTTACTATGTCGCCAGAGAAGTGGATAAAGAGCGTTAATGCGATTGGTATAGTTTCGAAGCGCGGTCGTTATAATGGCGGCACTTATGCACATTCAGATATCGCCTTTGAGTTCGCTTCGTGGATATCAGCCGAATTTAAGTTGTATTGTTTTGCAATACACGAAATTAGAGATGCGGATTATTTGAGGAGATTGCTGGAAATCATAAAATGAACCTTGCGTTAGTAAGATTGCGGAAAAGTGCAAGAAATAGTATAATTTAAGGTATGGATAGATATGAACCGCTAAAAATTGAAGAAAAATGGCAAAAGATTTGGGAAGAGTCGGAGGCTTATAAGTCCACCGAAAAGCCTGGCGTGCCAAAGATGATGCTAGCCGAGATGTTCCCGTATCCTTCTGGGGCTGGGCTACATGTGGGGCATGTTCGGAACTTCACCATTGTGGATGTTCTCACGCGGTTCTTTGAGCAGCAGAGGCTGAATGTAATGCGTCCGTTTGGATATGATACCTTTGGGTTGCCGGCGGAGAATTACGCGATTAAAACCGGCAGAGCACCGCAAGATGTTACGGCGGAGAATGTGGCAAATTTTCGCAAACAAGCCAAAAGGTTGGGTTATGCGATAGATTGGTCGCGTGAGGTTAGTACTTCGGACCCGGAATATTACAAGTGGACCCAGTGGTGCTTTTTGCAACTTTATAAAAAGGGCTTGGCGTATCAGAAGGAGTCTTACCAGTGGTGGTGCCCAGAGGATCAGACGGTATTGGCGAATGAGCAGGTAGAGAATGGCAAATGTTGGCGTTGTGGCCATGAAGTTGAAAAGAAAAAGATGAAGCAATGGTTCTTTAAGATTACCGAGTATGCGGATGAGCTTCTAGATGGGATTGATGCTCTGGAGTGGCCAGAGAGAATTAAAACCATGCAGAAAAATTGGATTGGCCGTTCGGTGGGGGCGGAAATCGAGTTTAAAGTTGCCGGTGCAGAAGATATTACAGTATTTACTACTCGGCCCGACACTATTTATGGTGCGACTTTTCTAGTGCTTGCGCCGGAACATCCGAGCGTAGAGTTTCTCGTGAATGACGATACGAGAGAAGAGGTAATGGCATATAAGGCGGCGGCTTTGAAGAAGTCGGAAATTGAGCGGCAAGAAAATAAGGAAAAGACCGGGGTATTTACAGGTTCTTATGCAATAAATCCGGCGACTAAGGAAAAAATCCCGATTTATGTAGCGGATTATGTTTTGGTTGGGTATGGTACTGGTGCGATTATGGCAGTTCCAGCCTATGATGAGAGAGATAGGGAATTTGCCGAGAAGTTTGATTTGCCGATAGTAGAAGCGGAGCTTTGTGAGTTTGGGCAGTTTGGCACACCGAAAACGACTTATCGGATGCGTGACTGGCTGATTTCTCGCCAGCGCTATTGGGGCTGCCCAATCCCGATTGCCTACGACAAGGAAGGCAATCCGCACCCCATTCCAGAAGATCAGCTCCCAGTGATGTTGCCGGAGATTAGCGATTACAAGCCGGATAAGTCTGGCCGGAGCGCGCTGGCGAAGGCGAAGGATTGGCTGAAAGTCACGATAGATGGCGAGGAGATGACTCGCGAAACCGATACGTTGGATGGCTATGCATGTTCAAGTTGGTATTTGTGGCGGTATGCTTCACCACATGATAAGAAGGCGGCTTGGAACCCAGAGGCGGTGAAATATTGGGAGCCAGTAGATTATTATTGTGGCGGCGACCACGCGGTGGCGCATCTACTTTATATCCGATTTTGGTGTAAGTTTTTTGCGGATGAGGGATATTTGCCGTTTCGCGAGCCGATAAAGAAGCTGCTTTACAATGGCTATATCAACGCGCCGGATGGCAAGAAGATGAGTAAGTCTAAAGGTAACGTAATTGACCCGTTAGATGTGATAAACGATGGTTATGGCGCGGATACTCTCCGGACTTATGAAATGTTCATCGGGCCATACGATATGGATGCGGCGTGGGACCCGCGGTCGGTGGGTGGTGTTTATCGGTTTCTTAATCGTTGCTATAACTTATTAGGCGAATTTGCAAAACCGTCTTCCTCGGGACGCTCCTCGCGCCCGTCTTCACGGGGCTCGTCGCTGAGTCCTCGTAGCGACTGCGGATTCCCCTCAGAAGAGGTTTCGCCAAATTCGCCGAGTCAAGATGAAAATGCCATCATACGTAATAAGACCATCAAAAAAGTAACCGAGGATATTCATCGGTATAATTTTAATACCGCAGTGGCGGCTCTTATGGAGTATGTGAATGAGCTTTACAAAGTTGGGGCTTCGGAGGAGGATTTAGTTACGCTCGCGAAGTTACTCAAGCCGTTTGCGCCGCATTTGGCGAGTGAAATGTTGGAGAAATTAGGTTCGGATGATGAATGGCCAAAGTGGGATGAGAAGTATTTAGTGAGCAATACCGTAGAAGTGGTAGTACAGGTAAACGGAAAGCTCCGCGCCAAACTGATGGTAAACGCAGATGATTTAGAAGATGAGGCGAAGATAACCGAATTAGCGAAGTCGGATGAAAAAGTAAAAAAGTTTACCGAAAACGGTATCAAAAAAACCATTTTCGTGAAAAAAGCCAAGCTGGTAAATATCGTAGTATGAAACTGATTTTGGTGCTAGATAATATTCGCTCGTGTTATAATGTGGGCGCGATTCTTAGGACTGCGGAAGGATTTGGGGTAGAGCGCGTGATTTTATCGGGCTATACGCCGAGGGTGCATGATAAGGATTTATTGCCGCATCTGCGCGAGAAGTTAGATAAAGAAATACACAAAACCGCGCTAGGTGCGGAGGATATGCTAGATATTTATGCGTGTGATGATATAAAAACAGAGTTAATTAGATTGCGGGATGATGGGTGGCAAATTGTGGGGCTAGAGAATAATATCGCCGACAACAGATTGCACCAGCTAAATAAAAGAGATTATAAATTAGGTGAGAAGGTAGTTTTGGTGCTAGGCGAGGAAGTAGAGGGGATAGATAATTCTCTCTATGATATATTTGATCTGTTTTTAGAAATTCCAATGAAAGGTAAAAAAGAATCGTTTAATGTATCCGTAGCGGCGGGGATTGCGCTATACGGACTTACGAGCCAGTAAAAAGCCTACCACAAGGGTAGGCTTAAAGGGTTGGAGAATTAAATTACTCGCCAGTATAATTTACCTGGCTCGACAACGTCGTTTGGTCCAGTCATTATAATAGAATCGTAGAACTCTGTGTGATGTAAGCCATTTGCTTTTCCGATTAAGAATGGCAATCTCTCCATAAGACAGTCGACTATAATCTCGCCGAAAATATATGATGGACGGGATGGGTGGGTGGAATGAATTAGATTATCAATTCCTCCGCCTTCACTACCTAACAAAAATTTTATTACTGAGATTTCATTATCGCTGTTTACTGCGAACATCTTGGCGCAATCACGGCTTTCGTCTTCGTTGGTAAAGATGTGTATTTCTTTCGCATCGTTCACCTCCAGTAGTCTGTCTATCACCGGATGATGAATAAGCTTTTTATCTCTTTTCCAATAATGTTGGAAAGTCCCTAATGTTGTGATTGGTTGCGATGAAGTGGGAGATATGCTTACTATTTTGGTGCCTCTAAAAGACATGAATGTGAAAATTATACTAGAGCCCAGGAATCCCATAAATGTTAACTTTTCACAGTCTTCCGGGAACGGTACGCAACAATCCTCAAAGAAAATAAAGCGTTCTTTTTCGAACAACTTAAACCTATCTTTGGCGGGTATTGTGTATTCTAGAATTCTGTCTTCATCGGCAAATCGCACCACTGTATGATGTAATTTGCCTTTTTTGGGGTGTTTCGTGATACCGCTTAATTCGGCCATAATCTTCTCCTCCTTTGTAATGTTCTCCAACCCTTTTTAATATTATATCATATTATTTACATACGGCAAATTTAGCCTTATGCTATTAAAATAAAATATGGTATAATGGGTTTATGATTAGATTGGATAATAAATATAATTTGACGCGGGAAGAGAATGTTTTTGTGGCGAAGAAATATTTGAAGGATTCGGTGTATCGAAGCGCCTTTTTAGAGGGGATGGCGGTGACTTTTCCGCAAACTGAGGCGATTTTGGAAAATGCCGTAGTAAGTAATGTGTCGGCGAAGGATGTGGCGAAGGTGATTGAGCTCCGGGATGGCTGGGAATATATCTTGAATAATTTGGATGCTGAGCTTGACTTGAAATTTTTGGAGGATTTGCATGAGATTATTGCACGCGAAGACGTACCTTGGGATAGGCTAGGGAAGCTCCGGATAGAGAACGTACGGATTACGGGGACAAATTATTTGCCGCCGGTGCCGGACGCAGAGGAAGTTAGCGGTTGGATTAAGGAGATTCTTGGCTCTGATGCTTCCGATACTGACAAGGCAGTAGATTTGATGCTGTTTTTGATGAGGGCGCAACTATTTTTGGATGGAAACAAGCGAGTCGCGACTTTGGCTTGTAATAAGGTATTAGTAGCGACCGGGCGAGGGATTTTTTCCTTACCGCCGGAGTTGAAGGAGGAGTTTGGAAGGCTACTGGTAGGTTTTTATGAAACCGGCGAGGGGGACGAGCTGAAAGAGCTAATATTTAATAATTGTTTAACGGGATTATAAGATGATAAAGGCCTACACAACACCAACTTGTATTTATTGCCGCGTTTGCGTGACAAATTAGATCACGAAATTTGCAAAAGTTAAATGTATCCGTAGCGGCGGGGATTGCGCTGTATGGACTGGTAAACCAGTAAAAAGCCCACCAGAGAGGGTGGGCTTAAAGGGTGGAGAATTAGCTAAATTGATTGCCAGAATAATTTTCCGGGTTCAACGACATCATTAGGTCCGCAGATTATAGGATCAGTGCCATCTTCGCAATCTGTTCTTCTTCCAAGAAGGAATGTCTTTCTTTCTATGATGTCGAAAACAGTGTGTGAATGAATGAGACCTCTATCCGACGAACCATCCGATCGAATTAATCTATCGATCCCTCCCCAGCCGTGAAAGACACAGAATTTAATATGGATTAGTTCATCATCGTGTCCTACAGCGAACATTACGGCTTCTTCTTTAACCTTTTCTTCACGACTGTTGGTAAAGATGTGTATTTCTTTCGCATCGTTTACTTCAAGCAGTCTTTTTATTACTGGGTGTTCAAAGCCTTCTTTGTGAGGCCAATGGTGATCAAAAGTTTCGATCATTACAATTGGCTGCGGTGAGGTAGGCGATATGCTTATCATTTTTTGGCATCCGTAACCTGCATCTGATGTGAAAATTATGCTTGAGTCCAGAAAACCCATAAAGGTTAGTTCTTTGCATTCTTTCGGAAATGGTATACAACAGTCCTTGAAGAAAATGAGGCGTTCTTTGTCAAACACCTTAAATCTATCTTTGGCTGGTATCATGTATTCCGAAATCCTGTCTTCATCGGCAAGTCGCACTATTGTGTGGTGCAGCTTACCCTTTTTGAAGTGTTTTGTGACGCTGCTTAATTCAGCCATAGTCTTCTCCTCCTTTGTAATGTTCTCCAACCCTTTTTAATATTATATCATATTATTCATATAAAGTAAATTTGTTCGTATTAACTCACAACCTTTGCAACATAAAATGCTGGCTTCTTGTCATCAAAAAAGGTAGATTCTATACTTATATCAATATCACTTAATAAAGAAAGGATCTACCTATGTCATATTGTACAGGTAAAAACATAGAAAAAGC
>JAFWIY010000024.1 GCA_017514675.1 Candidatus Saccharimonadota bacterium
CGATTACGAGTAAAGCATCAGTTTCGAGCTCTTTGGTGCCTGCCGGGAGGAGGTCCACCCGTAGGGTCTCTTTTTCCTCGACGAGATATTGTTTCCCGCCTACGAGGATAACTGCTTTCTTCATATTAATCCTTTAAATTAATTCTTTAAAGATTTTATCATATTATTATAAATTTGAAAAGGCCCCTCTAAAGGGGTCTTTTCTGTTAGGCTATTTTAAACCTGTTTTGGGGCTTCGGGTTTTGGCGTATCTTCTGGCTTTTTATCGAGATATTGACCTTTGGCTTTTTTCTCGGCTTTGCCTAGGTTTTTGCGGCTGCGATAGAAGTAGTAGCCACCGCCACCGATACCAAGCACTACAAGAACAGCCATCACGATTTCAAGTGGACCTGTGCTTGGGAGCTCCTTGCAGCCTTCCATTTCGGGGTTGGTCTTACAGGTTTTTTCTGGTTCGGGCTTGTCGCAGCCGTCCATCTCGGGATTAGTTTCGCAAGTTGGTTTTTCGCAACCCTCCATACTTGGGTTGGTTTCGCAAGTATCTAGTGGTGGATTATCTGGCTCGTCGCATCCATCAGTTTTTTTGACATTAACCGACGCAGTGTCTTCCCTACGGTCCCCAGTGCTTACATCGCTGTCGTAAACTAGAGTTGCAGTATTTGTGAGATCTTTGCCGGCACAGTCAAAGTCCAAACCAACCTTAGCTTTATAGGTAATATAGACTACATTACCGGTACCGATTGTGCCGAGATTATAACCAGCGCTAATAATATTGTCAGATAAAGTATCCACAGTAGTAGAATCATTAGCACTAAGACCTACGCTACCTGGTACTAAGGTCAGACCTTCGGGCAAGGTATCCTTGATAACCGCGTTAGTTAGAGCTACGTCGCCGGTATTGCGAACTGTTAGGCGAAAATATACTTCTTCGCCCGGTGCAATATTAACTGCCTCTTTATAATCTTCGCCATCTTTGGATACTGTCTTTTCGATTGACCCGCCCAGCTCTTCGGCTTGCAGTACATAAGTTACTACACCATGGTATTTTTCACAACCTGGAATTACGCCATTTAACGCATTAAGACCAACTAGGGTTCCTTCTTCTGTAAATAGACTGCTTGGCATTACCGAGCCATTAGCTTGCCAATCATTGTAGATTTTAGCTGAGCCAGTTACATAATGCATCAGGATTTTATCTGTTTTGGTAGTCATATAGGCCTCGTCCCAAACCGACCCAGGGTTTGAGTTCTCTGCTGTGATGGTCGCAGTAATCGTACCTTTCTCAGCAGGGGTCAATACCGTAGAGAAAGACGTTGACATCTTTGTCCGTAGGGCCACACCAGAATTGTTATGAGCCGAGTCATTATAAGTAGCCGAGGCGTTATTGTGAAAATATACATACACTAAGTATTGCCTACCCGGTACTACTTCTATTTCGTTTTTGAGACTAGTGACATCAGCATTAATCTCACCTACCCGCACGAAATCGCGCTCATCACCAATTGTTGGGTTGTTGGTAATGGAGTTAAAAGTTGGATAAGTTGCTGGGGTTTCCATGGTGAAAGTTGCACGCTCTGGCCCCCAAGCGGAAACTGATGCGGTTGTAAGGATGTTTAAACCAAATATTACAGCCAATAAGCCCAGTTTTTTAAGTTTAGTATTATTTTTCATATAGTTCCTTTCTGCCTTCCCTTTTATTATCCTATACCTAGGTCACCTAAGATATCATTTAGTTCGTCGCCGCCTATATCTTCGACACCTGGAGCTTCTTCCTCTGGTATCTCGCCTGCATCAGCTTCTTGTTGGGCCTGCCCATCCTCTTCAACTGGAGCATATTCATTATCATGCGCTCCGCCAAGATTTTCGCTATAATCATTCTCCTCACCGACCTGTTCCTGTATTGGCTCAGCTTCCTGTGCATGCTCATTTTCTACGATCGTCGCTTCAGTTCCTTCATAAGCTTCTCCAGAAGGCATTTCGGTCGGAGTCTGACTTTCCACCTCTTCGGTAGGAGTTTGAGTAACTTCAATTTCTCCCGTACCGATATCTTCAGCGATATCATCTAAGATTTGCTCGTCGATGCGGGTAAGGTTTTCTGCGTCTTTTGGCTCTGGTTCTGGTTCTGGCTCAGGCTCAGGCTCTGGTTCTGGCTCAGGCTCTGGTTCTGGCTCAGGCTCAGGCTCTGGTTCTGGCTCAGGCTCTGGTTCAGGTTCTGGTTCGGGTTCGGGTTCGGGCTCAGGTTCTGGTTCAGGTTCTGGTTCGGGTTCGGGCTCGGGCTCAGGTTCTGGTTCAGGTTCTGGTTCAGGTTCTGGTTCGGGTTCGGGTTCGGGCTCAGGTTCTGGTTCAGGTTCTGGTTCGGGTTCGGGCTCGGGCTCAGGTTCTGGTTCAGGTTCTGGTTCGGGTTCGGGCTCAGGTTCGGGTTCTGGTTCTGGCTCTGGTTCAGGGATCGGAACTGGGGTCGGGGCTGGAGTTGGGACATCTTCTTTTACGGTATATTCAATAATGATGTTGGCGCACTCAGGCTCAAAACCCCAAGTAATGGTTACGCCATTAATCGTAGTCTTACCCAAAACGATTGTCTTGTTAGTCACGTCTTTTTTGTCAAACCATCCAAATACACTGCCGTCACCGCGTACGTGCATTGACTGGTCCCGAACGATGCCGCGGCCAGTCTCCTTCCTAAATGATGTGTTTTCAAAGTATTGGTCAATAAAGTTTAGGTAGGCGGACCTTTCGTCTGGTGTAGATTCTAGTATCTTCTTTTCTGCTTGCTGCTGGTTTAATCCTTCGAATCCTGGGAACTCGCCCATGATTAGAATTGTAGCGGCTTGCACATTTTGAGATTTTGCAATAAACTCCATGGCTTCGGCAAGTTCAGAAGCCGTAGCGGTAGCAAAATCAATGCCTTTCTTTTCTAGAATTGCACTGGGTTTGCCGACTGAGTTTCCGGTCAATTTATTCTCTGATAGGAAACAGCCTAGATTATCATATTGCGTAAAAGATCCGTCTATCTCCATCGATTCTTGGTTGTTCTTGTTTTCTTGATTGTTTTCTGCTATGAGATCTTCTAGCAATCTTTCATTCTCTTCTATGGATGTAAGCTTGTGAATCTTCTGGCCTCTTTCCCTAACAGAGCTAGTTTGGGCCACAGAGTCTGAAGTGTCTGCATCTTGGTCAACGTTCGCGATTTGAGGGTCAGCCGTATCGTCTTTTTGCACGCTCGACGCGTAGGACGGATCTAGCGGAATTTGCTTGTCGGAAATACCATAGTTTTCTCCAAATTCCATAATAGTTTCTGTTTGACTAGCGTTGCTCCGATTGTTGCTGTTTATATGATGCCTGATGCCAAGTATCGCGGCTACAGCAATAGCGCCGATAGCTAGCCCCGCGATGATTTTCTTAAGCTTTGGGTTCTTTTCGAATAGTTTTTTAATTCTCTCCTTCTTTTCTGGCGGAAGAATGGTCTCACTTTCGTCGTCTATCTCACCGTCCTCTGACGGCGCGACCTCTTTTTTCTTGGTTGGGTCAGGATTAACTTTAGCAAATAACTCGTTCACCTTATCGTCATATTTTTTGTTCGCTTCTACAAGTAGGATATGCTCGGCTTCAAGATCTTTTTCTACCTCTCTCCTTATTCGCTCATCCTCTTCCGTAAGCGGTCCCATAAAGCTTTTGATCTCGTCTAGTTCGGCCGTGAGGGCTCTGATATTCTGAAGACAAGCATTTACTTCGTCGTTTAATTTGACAGCCTCATTATATTCTTCTGGGCTTAAGCCTGCGTTGATATATTTCTCTAGTTGTGCATGCTTATTTTTGGGAGGATCATAAATTCTAGTATCTATAATATCCTCTATCTTAAGTTTTTTGGTCTCGGAATTATCGGGGCTGGATTCATTGTGCTTGGTCGCGTCATGTTCGATTGTCTTTGCTTCGCCTCCGTCAGACGCGATGGCGTCAAAATACCAATTTTTCGCATCGGGATTCTCTTCTCCGCTATTCGGCTTATTTGGGTTACTGGGCATAGCCTTCTCCTTTCTGGAAATTGCTGCTAAAATCGATAACTGTTTTTTCGATAACGCTCTCTACATCGATACCATGATTCTTCATGTAATCCATGAAGGTTTCTTCTGATGAATTTTCATCCATTAGGCGTTCGATCTCTTCAATTTCTTCTTCGCTAAGTTTGTTGAAGACGGCGAACATTAGCCTGTCGTTTAGTTTTTTGATATTTTTTTCTCGGAAAGAATCTAGCTCCTCCGATGAATTTAGATCGAGAGGTTTTTGCTCGATAAGACTATCGATAATCTTGGCGAGAATTTCCCGATCGACGATAAAGTTGTCCATTTGATTAAATTTTATTAATGTTGACCTTTCTGGCTTTAGCTTAGCATAACCGTTTCGTGGAGTCAAGTTTTTTGCGAGGAGGTTGGCAATGGTTCTGGGTCGGGTTTTAGTGTTAGCGATGGGTATTAAAAAACCGAACACGGTGTTCGGTTTTTTAAGTAATTTATGGTTTGTCTATCTTATAAATAAGTTTCCTTGTTTAAATTATATTAGTGTTTGTTTGGTATTACATTGGTTTTGTCCTTTCTTGTGTGTTATATTCGAATTAATGTTGCTGTAAAGCGGCTAGCAATGACATTGCTCCTCTGTGCCTATTTTGGAAGGCATCGATTCTTTTCTCAGCTTCCGGAGAAATATTCGTCGCGCTACTAAAGCTTGATTCGTTTTCGTATGGCGTGAGTCTCATTTTTGTTTTCCTTTGTTTATGTTTGTTATTTGTTAGAATGTTTGTTTTATTTTCTAACTTAATTCTAGTGTAGCACACTTTGCTTGATTTGTCAATACTTTTTATGTTTAAAAATGCGGGAAAAGTCAAATTAACAGATAAATAATAAAACTAAAAACTAACTTTCGTTCGCTAGCAACTCGCGCCTTGATAATTTTTACAACGTTTCGCTCAATCCTCGTCTCGATCAAGTTGCCTCGCTTCGCTCGCAACTCTACTCGCCTCGGAAGAGGAAAAGTTGATAAAAATTACTAGGGCTCGTTACCAATGTTCTCTCAAGTTAGTTTTTAGTTTTATATCTTTTCGAGGCTGATGGTGATGTTTTCGCCATTTAGTTTAGCGATTTCGTCGTAGGCGTAGTTCCCTGTCTGATTAATCTCTTTGGCGCCGACTTCGGTTTTGATGAGCTCTTCGTAATTCTTTGGATAGTCGTGCGATAGCGACAACTTGATTTGGTCATCCTGGCGAAGGCCGGCCTTTTTGCGGGCGGATTGAATAGCGCGAATGAGCTCGCGGGCAGCGCCCTCTTCTTTTAATTCTGGGGTGAGGGTCTTATCAAGTGTGAATTTCTTGCCATTTACGACTTTTTTCACATTGACTTCTTCGGCAATGATTTGTTCGTAGAAATCAGCTAGCTTTTCGCCATCGTAGGTGAGCTGTGAAAGTGGCTGACGGATTTTGATCTGGTCTTCGGTGTCGGACTTTTGCATGCGCAGTGCCAAAGCATCGGTAATAATACTGCGGGTGCGGTACATTTGGTCTAGAATATCGGTATCAATCACGCCAGGCTTTGGCCAGTCTAGCAAATGAACCGACTGTTCGGTGCCGGTGATTTTCTGATAAAGCTCGTCGGCTAGGAAGGGCGTGAATGGGGCCATCAACTGGCTGAGGTAGACCAGTACATAATATAGAGTGGAGAAAGCGGCTTCTTTATCACTGGCATCTTCGTTTTTGGAGAAGCGGCGGCGAGAGCGGCGAACGTACCAGTTGGACAAATCCTCAATAAATGGGGTAACTTCAGACAAGGCCTTTGGCAAATTGTATTCCTCCATGCCTTCGGTGACGACGTCTCTTAACTGATATAAGCGAGAGATAATCCAGACGTCCAGAGGATTTGAAAGCTCCAACTCGCACTCGCAAGCGGTTTTCTGCGCGCCGAGCGAAACTCTCGTCGGCAAATCAGGCCTGTGCCCGGTACTGTCCGGTACTCGGCTTGACTTGCCTCCTCGACTTTCACTCGGGATTGAAAAATGCTCGCTCGCTGCGAATTGGATACTTTCAAATCCGTCACTATCTAGGCCTTCTACCTCGGCGTAAGTGGTGAAAAAGTCGTAGACATTCCAAATCATGGCGAGGCGGCGGTTGATGTCGGAGACATCTTTGTCTAGAAGGGCGAAGTCTTCGCCAGACAGTACTGGAGAAGACAAGAGAAGTAGGCGAAGAGCATCGGCGGAGTATTGGTCCATCAGAACATTAGGATCGGTGTAATTGCCGAGAGATTTGCTCATCTTGCGGCCATCATTGCCGGCCAAAGTACCGGTAGTGATAACATTCTTGTAGGCGTTTTTGTGGCCCTTTTTGGCTTTGTCGCCAAAGGCGCCAATCTCGGCTAGAGCAGTATTTACGGCATGAACATAATAGAACCAAGCGCGGACCTGGCCAACATATTCCACGATGAAGTCGGCCGGGTAGTTCTTTTCGAACTTTTCTTTGTTTTCAAATGGATAATGAAGCTGCGCAAAAGGCATAGAGCCAGACTCAAACCAGCAGTCGAGGACCTTTTCGATGCGTTTGAAATGTTCACCATCGATATCGAATTCAATTTCATCCACCCAGGGGCGATGATAATCTTCAAGTTTTTTGCCAGAGAGCTTTTCGAGCTCTGCGTAGCTGCCGACTACTTTAACCGAGCCGTTATCGCCTTTCCAGACTGGCATGGCGGTAGCCCAAAAGCGGTCGCGAGAGAGGTTCCAATCTGGAGCCTGCTCAATATTATTAGCGAAGCGGCCATGTTTTAAGTATTCTGGGAACCAGTTGATGTGTTCGTTTTCGGCAAGCATGAGGGACTTTTGACTATCAATATCAAAGAACCAGGATGGGAAGGCGCGATAAATGATGCGTTCCTTGGAACGGGGGTTAAATGGATATTCGTGCTGGATGTATTCGATTTTGTGAATGATTCCCTTTTCTTCCAGGCATTTGGCGATGAATTTGTTGCCGGCCCAGACCTGAATACCGTTTTCATCGGTGTCGCGAACGCCGAGTTTGTATAGTTCGGCCGCCATTTCGGGCAGATAGTAGCCATTTTCATCTAGAACATCGGCAAAGTCTAGCTCGTACTTTCCCGCGAGAGCGTAGTCATCCTCGCCGTAAGCCGGAGCGATATGGACAATACCAGTACCATCATCGGCAGAAACGAAATCGCCCGCAAGTACTGTATAGGTATCTTTTCTCTTGACTGTGCCTTTGTCGCCACGAAGGCCCAAATCAAACAGGCTATCGGCAACCTCGATGATTGGTTGGTATTTTTTACCGACTAGGGCAGTTCCTTTAAAGGCCTTCTCTGGCTTAAGGCCTTCAAACAAGATTTTGCCACGTTCTAAGGCGACAATTAACTTTTCGCCGTTAACATCATAAACACCGTAATCCAGCTCAGGATTGATGGCTAGCGCCATGTTGGCAGGCAAGGTCCAAGGAGTCGTGGTCCAGGCTAAAAGGTATGTAGGCGAGATGGCAGACACAGCGTGTCCTTCGGACACGCTCCGGGCCGCTCTGGCCAAGTCTTTATGTTCCGCAGAACACACCGTGTCTGCCATCTCGCCTACTAGCCTAAACTTCACGTACGCGCTTGGGTCGGTAACCTTTTGGTAGGCATCGTTATCCATGGTGACTTCGGCCTTGGAGACTGGGGTGGCGAATTTGGTGTCGTACATCAAGACTTTGCGACCTTCATAGATTTTGCCAGCTTCGTAAAGCTGCTTGAAAGCCCACCAGACTGATTCCATAAAATCTTTGTCCATGGTGCGATAAGCGTTATCAAAATCTACCCAGCGGCCGATGCGGTCAATAGTTCCCCGCCAGGTTTCGGAATTGGCGACCATAGATTCACGAGCTTTAATAATATAATCTTCAAGGGTCCACTTGGTGCCGATATCGCGGCGATCAGTAATGCCGAGCTGTTTTTCAACGAAATTCTCTGCTGGCAAGCCGTGACAATCCCAGCCCCACTTGCGTTCTACACGGTAGCCATTCATGGTCCAAAAGCGTGGCACGGCATCTTTGACAATAGAGCTAAGTAAGGTGCCGTGATGAGGATTGCCGGTAATAAACGGTGGGCCATCATAAAAAACATAGGATTTGTCAATCGGGCGGTTTTCAACCGATTGCTCAAAAGTTTGATGTTTTTTCCACCACTCGAGGATGGCTTTTTCGTATTCTATGGCCTTGCGGCGTTCTCCAGCTCTATATTTCATAGAGTATATTATACCATAAAAGAACCCCGCGCGAGGCGGGGTTCTAGATATTCGGAAAAATTTCTACTTATTAAACTTGACCTTTGCCTTTGAGCGTTTGGCAGCGTAACTACCCACAAATGCTAAGATACTAATCGTAGTAATAGCCGTAAATGATGCCGCCGCAATCAAGGTTTTGCTATCAGAGGTGAACGCGCCGGTGTCTGGTGTTTTAACGCTTGGGAGATCCAACTGGTACACCAAAGAAATCCGTTCGCCCGCAGCATTAATTATGGCTTTTTTAGACTCGGCCTTATCCGTCGAGAATTTCAAAGCTTTGTCTTTGTTTGGCATATTGATATCTACCTTGGCAAGTGTATACTTAGAAAAATCATATTTTTCCTTGTAGAGCTCTTTGATCTTGGCGAAAATCTGATCCGTGTCGATAGTATCGCCATAATACAAGTTGCCAACAAAATTTTGGTCAAGATCAATTTCTTTGTACTTATCGGTGTCGTCCTTATCCATTAACTTAAGCGTAATTTTAAATATAGTGTTCGGCCTAGTCTCTAAGCCTATAGTATAATCGCCAAAGTCAAGAACGGCCGCAGGTGGGATTTCAGACTTATATGATATAGACTTGGCTTTTTCATCAAATTTGGCCGGGTATTTAGCGTCATCCGTAACCGGCTTAGCGGTAGATGAGGTAAATAATTTTAATTTACTCAAATCCATACCGTATGCATACTCTTTGGCGTCACTAAGCTTTGCTAAATAAGCCGGTGAAGCAATCGTGAGATTTCTATCTGTAATAATTGTTTCTAGGGCGCTGTTACTTACAAGATTAAGATAACGTTGATTTGGCATACCGGAGACATTGATAGATTTCAACTTGGTATTCTGGGAGAAATCCAGTCCCTCGAGATTTAATTTGGTGTTGCCGGAGATATCTAGGCTCTCTAAGGCCGTTAGTAAAGTAACGCCTCTGAAGTTACTAATTCCCTTGTTCGCGCAGTTAAGTGTAGTAATTTTGGCAAGCTCAACTTTTTCCATCTCGGTGGCAGTTTTGTTAAACTCGCTATTATAATTTTCGATGATGCATTCTTGAGCAGCCCAATCGAAGTAGCTGGAAGCTCCTTCCGCATAGGTGATTGCTGAAAATGCCGGAGTTAATAGGGTAGAGCAAGTAATTGCCCCAACCGCTAAAATTGCTTTTTTGTTTTTCATTTTTTGTCCTTTTTTTATTTTATGACCTTTATAAGGATATAGTAGATTATGTTTATAAAATTGTCAAGACTATTTTTGGTTGCGGATGTCAAGTTTGTTTTGCGGGATAGAAATCTTGTGTTCTTCCAAGGTCCTCGCGATAACCTTAAGACAGTCGCGGCGAGTTTGCAAAGCGTTAGATGGGTCGGCCGCAATCACGTAAAACTGATAATTTTGCGAGTTAGGCGTGAGATCGCTGATCCCCTGATATTTGACATCTTTTACAGTATCCAGCTTACTAACCTGCTTGGTGATTTCGTGCATAATTACCTCGGCATCTTCAACTTTAATTTTATAAGGTAAAGGTACTGGGATATAGATATAACCTGGGTTCACCTCGACCTTATCTATATTGCGGTTGGCGATGGAGACAAAATTCATGGTGTTGATGTCCTGAATCTTAGTAGTTAGTAAACTAATGGAAATGACCGGCCCGACATTAGTGCCATAATTAATCACGTCGCCGATTTCGTAGTAATTGTCTGAGATAATCACAAAACCGCGGATGATGTCTTTGAGGGAGTCTTGCAGAGCAAAGCCTACCACGATACTGACAATCCCGACACCGGCCAGCATAGAGTTAACGTTAACGCCGTAAATCTGAAGAACCATGAGCGCCGTAACGATACTGAGAGCGCCAGCTATAATGCTTTTGAGCATGCGAATAATAGTTTTATTCTTCTTACTGCTCATGATTTTAGAGGCTTTTTTCTCTTTATTGGTGAGGACCCTGGTAACAATGCGATAAAGAAATAGACTAAACAAAACAATTACGACCGACCAAAAGCCGCGTTGAACCCAAGTATTTTCGAAGATGCCCTTTATAAAATCCATATGCTTATTATAACACGTAATATAAAACTTCGTTGATGAGTGGGAGGTCTCGGCCACTCCAAATAGCGCGGATATCGCCGCGACTGCCCAAGGCAATGATGGTAGGGTATTCTACAATATCGTAGGTCTCACAAAAGCCTGGATTCCTGTCTGGATCCATGGTTTCAATTTCGCGGCCGGTTTGGCGGCGAAAATTCTCTAGCCACTCGTTAACTGACCTAGAGTAATCCTGATTATCCCGATAAATACATACCACCCGCATATAATTACCTCTTTTTCTTTTGTTCTTTTAGAATGTTTTCGAAATCCTCGAGAGTCTTGAACTCGCGAAAGACGCTGGCGAAACGAACATAGGCAACCTCGTTGACTTCGGCGAGGACATCCAGCACGGCTTCGCCGATTTGCTTGCTGGTGATTTGATCGGTGCCGTAGGCGTAGAGGATATCGGTGGCTTGGTTAACCACATCTTCGACTTCTAGCTCGGAGTTGAAAAACTTGCCCACGCTGCGACGTACTGCCAGAAGCAACTTGTCGCGGTCGTAGATTTCTTTGTTACCACTGCGTTTTAGGACTGTAAGAGGCGGCATTTCAATCCGCTCGTAAGTAGTGAAGCGGCGGCCATCAGCAGCCTCGCGACGACGACGAATCATAGTGCCGTCTACAGTTTCGCGGCTTTCTAGGACTTTGCTATCTCCGATTCGAAATTTCCGATCCATCCGCGCCTCCTAAAATTATTCTTTCTTTTTCTTCCCTCTCAGGCGCTCTCTTAGAGATGGTGGGATATCCATATCATCTTCTTCTGCGAGCTCTTCTTCTTCTGGCTCGTTCTTAATTGAGTCCCACATGTTAGACTTACTCTCCTCTGCGAAATCTTTTGGCTCGGTTTCTGGCTTCTCGTCTGAGAAGTCAGAGTTTGTGACGGGATTTGGCTCATCGTAATAGTCAGAATCAAAGCCGGTCGCTACTACGGTAACAATAATCTCGTCTTCTAGCTCTGGACGAATAGATGCGCCAAAGATAATATTGGCGTCTGGCGAGACAGCACCGGTAATAACTTCAGCAGCTTCTTGGACTTCGCTCATAGACATATCGTAGCCACCAGCAACTGAGAATAATACGCCACGAGCGCCTTCGATCTTGACTTCGATAAGTGGCGATTCGACGGCTTGCTGCGCAGCAATCACAGCGCGATTTTCGCCAGAAGCACGACCAATACCCATTAGAGCAGAGCCGGCGTTTTTCATAATGGACTTGACGTCGGCGAAGTCTAAGTTGATAAGCGAATGTTCGGTAATGAGTTCCGAAATTCCCTGTACGCCTTGACGCAAGACATCGTCGGCAATCTTGAAAGTCTCTAGAAGTGGGGTGCGCGGGTCGATAGTCTGAAGTAAACGATCATTTGGAATAGTAATGAGTGCGTCCACCTGGTGCGCAAGTTTATCGATAGCGACTTCGGCGTTGGCGCGACGGCGAGCGCCCTCGAATGTGAATGGTTTAGTGGCTACGCCTACTGTTAAAATATCTTTTTTGCGAGCCTCTTCGGCAACGATTGGGCCAGCACCGGAGCCGGTGCCACCACCGGCACCAAGCGTAATAAATACCATATCGGCACCATCTAGAGCTTTGTCGATAGCTTCTCTCCCCTCTTCGGCGGCTTCGCGGCCCTTTTCTGGGTCACCACCGGCACCAAGACCCTTACCGATGTGAACCTTAACATCGGCCGGAGAATGATGCAGCGCCTGCGCGTCAGTATTGATAGCGACAAATTCTACGCCAGAAAGCCCAACCTCCTTCATGCGTTCAACTGCAGAACCGCCGGCGCCTCCAACGCCTACTACTTTAATACTAGCTTTGCTTTCCACCTCTGTTGGTTTTACCTCTGGCATGTTGTTTACCTCTCTTAAAATATAACTCTATTATATACCTATTAAGTTTGTAAATCAAGGGTTAATCGTGCTTAAAATTTGCTGAAGATTTTTTTAAGAAAACTAGTCTTTTGCGAAGACTTAGCCTTCTTGGTTTTATTGGTAATTTGGGGCGTAAATTGAGCCTCCTCGGCAGCGAGCATAGCTAGGCCTACGGCAGCAGCGAACTCTGGTTTTTCTACGGCCTCCGATACCCCGTCTAGATTTTTTGGAGTGCCAATCTTTACGGCAGCCTCAAGAGCATTTTTGGCAAACAGGTCGATATCGCGCATTTTAGCCCCACCGCCAACCAAAATAATACCTTCTGGCAAGCGTTGATCATATTTGGCAGATTTGAGCTTCTTGCGGACTTCGCCAAAAATTTCATCGAGTCTAGCCTTTGCAACCATCTCTACTTCTTTGCGATCAAATACCCGCTCGTCCTTCCCTACTTTGATAGCGGGGCTCTTACTATTATCAAAATCACCGGTAATAAATCTTGTTTTAATTTCTTCGGCTAAGTCGGTGTCGATGGCAAGCACGATAGCTAAATCGTTGGTGATATTGTTTGATCCGGCCGGAATGACACCAACATATTGCAAGTCGCCTTCTTCGTAAACAGCGATGGACGTAGTAGTGGCTCCGAGATCAATTACGGCAACGCCGTTTTCTTTCTGGCGCTCGGTAAGGACGGCTTTCGCGGCAGCTACCACGCTCGGTACTAATTTATTGGCATTAACGTCCGCGGAGGCTGTAGCCTTCTTGAGATTCTCGCAATTTGGCGTGAGGCCAGAAATAACACAAGCGCGCATCTCTAGACGAGCTCCTGCCATACCGATAGGATCTTTGATCCCGCCTTGGCCATCTAGAGCGTACTCTAGAGGAACTACATCTAGAACATCGCGATTGGCCGGAATACGACCGGTAACGGCAACACCTTCTACTCTTTCTAGGTCGTCAATATCGATTTCGTGATCTACTGTACCGACAGCAATCATACCTTCGGTGCGTGTAGAAATAATAGTGGAACCGTTGATTGAAACATAGGCCGAGCGGACATCGTATCCGCCCATACGCTCGGCATCACCAAGCATCCGGTCGATTGCGCCAGCTGGGCCAGCGAGATTGGCTGGAACACCCTTGCGCATACCAGCAGATTTGCCTTCGTTGTAGCCAACGATGGTAAGCTTACCTTCTTTGTTTAATGAAGCTATGACGGCGCGGACGTTTTCGGTGCCAACGTCTAGGCCAGTAAAGTAATTAGCATTTTCATCCATAAGCTTATTGTAGCATACCTAATCAGGTAAAGTCAAAACTTCGTAGCCATCTTTTGTAACTAGTACCGTATGTTCGCAGTGACAACCGATAGACCCATCTTTCATTTTGACACTCCAACCATCATCCTTGTCTATATAGTTGGCCGGCTTGCCAAGACAAGACATTGGCTCTATGCAAATAGCATCTCCTTCTTTCAGGACATAACCATGGCCTTTTTTGCCATAATTGGGAACCTCGGGCGGCTCGTGCATTTCTTTACCGATACCGTGACCGATGTAGTTTTCTATGACTCCAAGGTGATTTTGGCGCAGGACTTTTTCTACGGCATGGCCGATGTCGCCAATATGAGCGCCGGGCTTTACCTGCTCAATTCCCTCCCACATGGAAGATTCAGTAACGGAAATCATTTTCTTAACTGCGGGAGAGCCTTTGCCGCCAACTAACATAGTAAAAGCGGAGTCGGTAAAGTATCCGTCGTAATAAATGTCCAAATCAAAGGAGACTTTGTCGCCCTCTTCTAAGATTTCATCTGATGGCGCGCCGTGTACGAGTTGGTCATTGATGGAAATGCAGATGGCGCCCGGAAATGGTTCCTCTAGCATGTCGTAGGCTACTTTGGCTCCTCTTTTAACGATTTCCTTTCGTACCCAGGAATCAATTTGCTTGCCGGTCATGCCAGGCTGCACATAGTCTTTGAGATCTTTTAAAAGATTGCCGAGAATTTTGCCGCCCTTTCGCATAGCGGTGATCTTTTGGTTGAGGTCGTTTTTATTCGCCATAGCTGTTTTCGATTTCCTCGCCGTTGACATCTTGGGCCTGCTCGGCGGCGGCAGGGTTAAATTTTTTCACGACTTCTACCAGTCTGGCGGTGACTTCTTCGATTTTACCAACACCATCTACACGCTCAATTGGGATATTTTTACTTTCTAGCAAAGGTATGATTGAATAAATGTTTTGATCAAAGACCGCAAAGCGACGTTCGATGCTTTCTCTCTCTTTGTCGTCATCGCGACCACGGAGAGCGAGTCGTTCGAACAATTCTTCTTTTGGAACTTCCAAAATAATGGCGCCGTCGATCTTTTCGGGCATATTTTCCATCATCCATTTAGCCTGATATTCATCACGTGGGTAGCCATCTAGAATTAACTCAAAACCCTCGGCTTCGGCCTTTTCAATTTGCTTATTCATGATTTTAATTACATCATCATCTGGGATAAGACGACCACTGTTGATGATTTCTTCGTAACCGCCGGTTTGACGAATGGCTTCGCCGACCGAAAGGCTGCGCCAACCGAAAATCTCGGACAGAGCCTTTCCTTGTGTGCCCTTGCCCGATCCCGCTAGTCCAAATAAAATTATCATATTTTTCTCCTTTTTTTCATTATAGCATAAAAATATCCCCTTATCGGGGATACTTTTATTTTAGTCCTAACTTGATGCGCTCGGTCTTTTCTGCTTTGCGCTCTTCGCGGATGATTGCCTTAATGCGGCGCTCGCGCTTTGAGATAGGTTTGCTAAAGCGCATTTGCGTCTTCTTGAGAGGCAGGATTCCGCTCTGAAGAACTTTGCGGTTGAAGCGGCGAATGATGTTTTCGTTGGCTTCACCCTGATCTTTTCTTGTAACTTTAATAGCCATATTAAAATGTATTATATCATAGGTTGACTAATAAAACAAGATAATATATAATAGAGGCACGGAATCGTAGCTCAGTTGGTTAGAGCGCTGCCCTGTCACGGCAGAGGTCGCGAGTTCGAGTCTCGTCGGTTCCGCCACTTCAAAAGCCCTTCGGGCTTTTTTCGTGTCAAAAAGCGAGACGTCGGACCTCCGGCTTCGCCTCCGGTGCGAGTCTCGTCGAGCGGAGCTCGGACCTTCGGTGCGGTTCCGCCACGTTCCTAGCGGAACGCACAAAAAGCGAGACATCGGCCTTCGGCGCGAGTCTCTATTTTTTTGCGTCAAAAAGCGAGACGTCGTGCTTCGCATCGAGTCTCGTTTTTGCTTTACATACCTGGGATTTGGAAAGCGCTAGGGTCTGCGGCTTGTGGCGTATAGACTTGGTCTTGCATGGCTGGTTGCGGGCCGAGCGGCTCTGGGGTAGGGGCCGGCATCGGCGCGGCTGGGGCGATCGGAGGAGCTGGTGGTGGTGGCAAAATTGGAGCATCAGCCGGCGTGGCGTAATTGATTTGAGGAACACCGTTTATTTCTGGGGCGGTTGATACCGCTGGAGCGCTGAGCGCAGCTGGATTGTTGATGTTTTCTGCCGTAATTGGCTCTGGTGCGGCCGGCGTGCTTCCTCCGGCACTAGATAAGGCATCTTCCAACATTTTACCGTATTTATTATCTTCTGATGTGTCGGCGCTAAAATCTACCGATGGAGCAATGACGCTCTCGCTCGGGACGATCGGCGGCGTATTTAAGGTTACCCCGAGAGGCTGAACGTCCGGCAAGGTAGAATTCATAATATGATTGTTGTCGATATGATTAGTCGGCTCCTCTATCCTGATTGGTTGGTTGCTGGTGTCGGGAGTGGTTTCGGCTCCTGCCATAGACAAACTATCTGCAGCGGCCTGAAGGTCGTCTAGGAGAGCCTCGTCCGCCGCCGGAACAGATGAAATCGGCTCAGGCGTTGTTGGCTCGGAAACGACTGGCTCACTTGCAGTTTCTTCTGGCTCAGCTGGAGCTACTGGTTCCACGACTTGAACGGGTTCTGGCTCTTCTGCGGTTTTTTCTTCCGCCTCTTCATGGGTAATATCTAACTTGGTGGGGTCTTCGCTGGGGGACGACATCGGGGCATCTTCTGCGACAGACTCCGACTCTTTGGTCTGCTCTGATTCTTTTTCGGCCGCTACTGACTTATCGGCTTGTTTGGCCTTTTGTTCGGCACCTTCTTGAGCCGGCGTAATATTCTTCGAAATAAGTTGTTGATTGGCGCCAGATTCCATGAGCTGAGATGAGATTTGCATAGCGATTGGAGAAGTCTTGGCGTTTGAGAACCGATTAGTCGCAGAGACTATACCGGTAAGAAACGCAGTTGCCTCCTCTTCGTCAATTTTACTATTCTCGCTAAATAATAATCTTGCTACCATCTCGGAAATCGAACTAGCGGTCTTGTCGCTCCACTGTATTTCGCCAAATTTGCCCGGATTGCCGGCAGTGATATTAATAATTGATGCGTCGTGCATAATTCTACCGTGCTCGCGCAAAGCGTCATCGAGATCGATGCCGTTTGAGACATTTAGGGCCAAGACTAAATCGATATTGAAATCGCCATATGAATAATTTAAATCATCTTTGCTGATGCGTGTCCTGTATGGCGTAATATAAATCTTGACGTAATCGCCATCGAGTTTGTACCTAAGATGGTCTGCCTTTTCCTTGCTTAGCGCGATAACAAAATCCTGAAGAGCATCAATAGATGGCTCTAGAGTCTCGGATGGCTTTAAAAATTCAAGGGCGTTGGGCGTAGAGCCAGAATAGATGGCGGTTGCATGCTTCCCTAGTCTGTCTAAATGGATTGAAAGACCAATTGCCGCCGCGAGTTCGTCTACAGTAGGGTCGCTCGATAAAGCGATCAAGATGTTCTGGGCGTCGGCGATTTTGGCGTTGACGTCAGATAAGATTGATGTATTGTCTGGTGTTTTTTCTTTGGCATCAGAATTATCCGCTGGTTCGGGCGGAGGAGTAGTTTGAGTTGTTTGATTTGTGTTTTCGTCAGGCATTTTGTCCTTTCTGTAGCCATATTAGCATAAGCGTTTGAGATTGTCAAGGACTTTATCTTTACTTTTTTTGATAAAAGAGTTATAATATAGTGAAATTATTATAATTTAAGTAAATATAGGAAGAAAATGCCAATTATCAAATCTGCCAAAAAGGCCGCTAGGCAAGCTAACAAGCGAACCGAGCACAACGTAGACATCAAAAAAGCGATTAAGAATGCCCTCAAGGCTTTTAAAGCCAAGCCGAGCGCTAAAACTCTTTCTGCTGCGCAGTCCGAATACGACAAAGCCGTAAAGAAAGATTTAATGAAGAAGAACACAGCTTCTCGCCGCAAGGCTAAGCTTTACGAGATGGCAAAAGCCGCTGGTGTAAAGATGGAAAAGGCCGCGAAGAAACCGGCTACTAAGCCAGCTGTCAAGAAGGCTGCGGAAAAGCCAGCCGCTAAGAAGCCGGCTGCAAAAACTACAGCGAAGGAACCTGCAGCAAAAAAGACTCAATCAAAAGCCAAGGCTGAAAAGAAGTAGTCTTTAGATCAATGTCTAATTTGGAGAGCGCTCTTAGGGCGCTCTTTTCTTTCCTGCCCTGGCGGGCGGCGTAATCTTTAGCCGCTTGCGAGATAAGAAGGCCGAGAAACATATTGGGGTCCTGAGTAGGTTTAATTTTTTCTAGCATTTCGATGGCTTTTTTGCCATCTTTTTTGGCAATGCGGTAAATGTCAAAAACTAGGCCGGCGTTTGGGTCCTGTGCGGCTTTGTATTCTTTGATTTCTACGAGCCTACTTAATTCTTTGTAGGCAGCCGAGCGTTTATCTAGCTTAGTTTCAAAAAGGGCGATTTGGTGTGGGGTGTTTAGATAATCTTTGATTTTGGCAAAAGCCTCTTTGTTTTCGGACAAATCGTGAATTAGAATAGAGCGGGAGTCGGAAAAAAGCGAGTGGCCAAGGAAAATGCTGGGCAAATCGGCCGGCGCAATGTTGCCCCCCTCAATGACTTCGTAGTCTGGGCCGAGAAATTTGACGATGTCTTGTTTGGCGCGCTGGCGGTCTTCGCCGTGGAAGATTTTGATCATTTTGGCCTCCTTTGACAATTGGGGCAGAGATGGGTGCCGCGACCGGCGACTCTTATTTTGATAATTTTTTCGCCGCAAACTAGGCAGGGCTGGCCCTCGCGGCGGAAAACTTGGGCGAATTTCTCGAGATAATCGCCTTTGGTGCCATCGGCTTTGACATAGGTAGCCATGGTGGAGCCGCCAGAGTCGATAGATTTTTGCATGACGGTTTTGGCAGCTTCTAGAAGCTGTTTGGTTTCGGCTTCGGTGAGAGTGCCAGCCTTTCTTTCGGGATGAATCTTAGCCATAAAGAGCGACTCATCGGCATAGATATTCCCTAACCCGCAGATGATGGTTTGATCTAGAATGGCGGCCTTAATGAGAGAATTTTTGTGTTTTGTAAATTTTTCGTGTAGTTCTGTCGCGGTCATGACCCAAGGTTCTTTGGCGAGCTTTTTGATGAAAGAGTCGTTTTCTACTTCGCTAGTAGGGATGGCTTTGATAAAGCCGAATTTGCGCTGGTCGTTGAAATATAGAGTGCCATTTTCAAACTCGAGGATAACCCGGGTCTGCTTGTTCGGGAGCTTGGCGGTGAAATTCTCGCTAGGGTGGCCGGCGGCGTAACGCTCTTTGCCATCAAAAATTAGCTGGCCGGTCATACGGAGATGAATCATAAGGGATGTGCCGTTTTCTAGGTCAATGATGAGGGCCTTGCCGAAGCGGCGAAGCTCGGTGACCTTGCCGGTCGCAGGTGCGCCGAAAAATGATTTTTCGCAGATGACTTTGATGTGAGTAATTTTTTTATGCAAAATGAATTGGTTTAGCCCTCTTCTTACGGTTTCAACTTCGGGAAGTTCTGGCATTTTATTCTCCTAAATAATCCTTGGTGAAACTTTTGATCATATCATCTAGTATGGTATCGAGCTGCTGTTCCGTATAGAATATGTAGGGGGGATTTGATTTTTGTCGCAGAATGCCGCTTTCAAATATTCTTTCCACTTCTTCCAGATCTTCGCCCGCAATGCTAATGCGAGCAATTTGATTTGAGGTTTTAGCGAGCTCTTTGGCCTCTTTTGATGTATGAATACCCGGCGTATGAGCAAAATTTTGATCATAGAGCCAATAATCGTGGTGTTTTAATTTGAGTTGCTCATCGGCCGATAGCCCGCCGTAAGTTTGGCTACTATCAATAGCTTTGCGAAATCGATAATTAAAAAAACTGTCTGCATATAAATGAAAAAGGTAGCCAAGAAAAATTGGTGTTTTTCTATTTATCGCGTTTTTATATTCTGTATAAAAATTGCCTGGACTTTCCCCGTCGTGGATATAATGTGTATATTCTTGCGGCTTAATGATTTTGGCGTGATTGACATAGCCATTATTGATATCTGGCAAAATACAGCCGAGCAAAAACTCTTTCTGATTTTGGCCAGAAAATTTGAGTTTTTGATTTAGCCGATGGCCGGCTTCTAAATGAATATTCCAACTTGGCATAGTTCTTATCTTGATTTTAGCATAAAATACAGAAAATTGTGGAAAACTCCATATTTAGTGTCAAAAAGTCTTGACAGGCGCTATATATGGGGGGTAGAATAGGTACAGGTAATGCTTATAAAATAACAAAATGCAGAAAAATACTGCAAAAGAAAGGAAAAACCATGAAGAAAATTATCTACCGAAACCCGAACGAAGTCGAGAATTTTGACATGAAAAGGTTTCTAAAGTCGCTCGGAAGGTACGCGAAGGTGTCGGAGAAAGAGGCTAAAGAAGTTTTGGCGGATTTTGACCAATATGAGACTATGCATGTTTCCTGCTTGGTGGAAGCTGGGGCCAAGATTATCAACAATAAGGCTGGCGCGAAGGCGGCGCAAGAATATTTTGATGAGTATGCTAATTGGTTTGATGAGAGCAAGTTTGAGAGACTACGCCGGATTACTGGATATCTAGTGGGGACTTTGGATCGCTGGAACGATGCCAAGAAGGCCGAGGAACATGATCGTGTGAAACATTCGGTGAACTCTGCCGTGAACGATGCCGAACGGTTGGCGGCGCTAGAGACCCAAGCGATGGCGCATAATATCGCCTACGCGACACGCTAATTTTCTAGAAGTTTACAGATAAGGGCTACGAGTAGCCCTTTTTCTTTGGGGTTGGATTCAGCGATAAGAAGGGCGAGGGCGGTGAGAGCGCGGTCGGAGATTTTGGTCTCGCCGTTTTTAGTTAAGTGATAATCATTTATTGTGAGAAATACCACAAAAAGCAGAGCGCCGATGCGTTTGTTGCCGTCGTAAAATGGGTGGTCTTTGATGATGAGATAGAGGAGGTTGGCGGCTTTTTCGGAAATGGAGGGGTAGACATCCTTGCCATCAAAAGTCTGAGTGATAGCGCCGAGAGTAGAGGCAAAAGCATTGCCGCGGAGCTTGCCAAATAGCTCGTCGCCTTCTACTTTCTTTTTGAGCTGGGTAATCATATCGAGGCCGGCTTCGGTGGTGATTAATTTTGTGGCTTTTTTGCCTTTATTAAATATAATATGACCCTCATCGTATTCTTTGAGCGCCTTGAAGCTGGGACTGTATTTAGAAATAACTTCAAGAACGCCGGAGGCTTCATCGGCGGAGAGTTCAGAAGCGGCGACAAGGCGCCTCACGATGCCGAGCGCGCCTTCGATTTCGTGGAGCTTTTCAGAATCGAGTTCTTTGAGGCGGCGTTCATTAATTGCGACACCATTAATAACATAACTTTTGAGGGTCTTGGTGGCCCAGATGCGAAAGTCGGTGGCTTTACGCGAATTTACGCGGTAGCCGACAGAAATAATAGCATCCAAATTATAGGTGTTGACGTTGCGTACTACCTTGCGGCCGCCCTCGGTCTGAACTTGTGCATTTTTTGCACAAGTTCGACTCTCTTCTAGCTCGCCATCACGATAGATGTTGCGCAAATGACGGTTGATAACCGACCGGTCTACACCAAAAAGTCGTGAGATTTGTTCCTGAGTGGCCCAAAGCGTTTCCCTTTCCTTGTCCACGTCAAAAACTACTTCACCGTTTATTACTTTGTAAACTTCGATTGCTTTTGTCATATTTTGCTCCAACTTGTGTTTGATACATAAGTTGATTCTACCACGATTTTAAAAAAATGTTGACTATATAATTAATATATATGTTATAATGGTAATGTTAAAAGGTGTATACAATGAAAAAAACTAATATTAAATTTTTTAGACGATTATCATTAAAAGCTCTATGCTTATTGTTTGTAGGCTTAGCGCCCCTCGTAATTAGCGCTGCTAGCGCTTCTGCGGCGACCCAAGTAGAAGAAGGTCTTTTTGGGAATGCCGGATGGGGCGGTGGAAATAATAAAATCTGGTGGAATATTGACACGGATGGCGTTGTTACTATTCGTCCGCTTTCTGGTGCTACCAATGCCGGCGGGGCCTATCTCTCTAAAAACTATGACATTACTGGGCGAGCCGACAAGACCCAAGTTGCTGGCACTGTTTATCAATGGCCTTGGCAAAAACACAAAAATAACATTACTAAAGTGGTGATTTTTGGTAAGATCTATACCGATACGGGTATGAAAATGAATAAGATGTTTGCAAATTACCCCAATCTCGTAGAAGTAGACACGAGCGGGCTAGAGCTGGTTACCATGGAGGACCAAGAAGGACAAAGCTTCTTCAGCCGAGTAGTCCAGGCTGATGAGATGTTCATGAATTGTCCAAAGCTCGAAAAGGTAGACCTTAGCGGCTTTAGAAATGACGGTGTACTCTGGACAATGAAAAGAATGTTCGCAAACGACCCCAGCTTAAAAACTGTAATATTGAACAACAGTGACTTTAAAACTAGAAGTTCAGATAGCAATGGCGTGATGATGCAGGGGTTTTTCTATGGTTCCGATAACCTAGAGTATGTAGATATGTCCAATATCACGGTTGGTGGGCGTCAAACCACAACGACTTACACGCTTGGAGTCAGTGGATATACCATGCCAGACGGGAACTTCCCTAACATGACTAAGCGTTACAACAGTGGAGGCGTCAATACTACGGCATGGAGTGATTATGTTGGTTTCGATAACCTGTTCCTTAATAAAACCAAGCTTCACACCGTCAAGCTTACGAATACCAATGTAGCCAAAATGAAGGGCTTTGCATCAATGTTTGAGAACTGTACTTCGCTGGCTGAGTGGGACGGCGAAAAAGGTCTCGATCTGACCGGATTTGCACCATCAGATGCGACTGATATGCGAAATATGTTTAAGAATACTGGGTTTACAACTTTGGACGTGAGCGCTTTTGGAAAGCTTAATGACATCGTGAACATGGATGGGTTTATCGAGGGGGTTTCTAACCTTGAGACATTAATTATAGATAACTTAGACAACTCAAATATCGGTCCATCCGCAAAGAACCACAGTTTGGTTGCTAGCGATAGTAATACTTATTCGAATAATTTATACACAAAAGCCTACGGCGTCGATGACATAGTCACCAAGGAAGATTCAATGCATACCGGTGCAGCCGAGTATGGGCGAGAAATTTTTGGCAAGGGCGTATACGATATTCCCGCAGCCTTCCCTAACCTAGTCAAAATATCGGCGAAGAATTCCAATGTCTGGGTAGTGCGCAATAACCGTGGTACACCAGGTGCTGAATATTATTCTGCTGCATCTGATACTGATTTGCTATACCTGTTTAACACGGTAACAACATTTGAGCCGGATAATAAAGATGCGGTTGAAATTGACAGCAAACGAGATTATGTAGATATTATCACCGACCGCGAAGCGACAAACCACACTATCAACCCAGAGGTCAGTCCACTACCGGATGCTGCGACAAACCTTAACGTATTGTATGACCTGAACCAAAATGGCGCCGATCGTTTACCGGCCGGCGTTTATACGATTTCGCAGGACACATGGAGTGAGAAGAATGTTGACTTGCCGATGACTTATTACCGCGTTGCTTATCTAGGCAATGTACCGTTTAAGATTGAAGGCATTGAGGCTATAGAAACTGGCAACACCGATCAAGGCTCTGATCCGCAGCTGGTACTAGTCAATTCTGCAAACTTCTCTTGGCTTAATACTCGTAGCGATATAGAATGGCCAACTTCTGGCGACTACACAATCGATCGTACAAACAACCCAATTGTAATCACCTATGAAGATGCTGCGATCGACGTAAATGGCAAGAAACACAATCTAGTGATTACTATCAATAAGATTACTTTCAAAAATCTAGAGCGCATCCCGACACACGCAGGGAGTACTAGGGTCCATGATGGAAATAAATATATTGATTTCCATCCAACTAGCAAGGAAGACGAGTACGATCAAGGTATGTGGGCAGATACGAATACTGGATACTATCGTACAGTACTTCAGGCCTCACGCGGCGAAGGTGTGATCTTTAGGAATTATGTACGGGTCGGTGATGGAAATACCACTCCTGGTATATCCAACGATTTTCAAGTGCTTTCTGGAGGCTCTGGTACTGATATCGACTTCACCGTAGGAATCGAAGGAGCAAACCCGGATACAACCTTCGTGTTCCACGTTGATGATCTAGATATCGCTGAGAAGCAAAACTGGACTTACCCAAACAATGACGCCGACTACGACTATCTGCCAATTGAAAATTCTATTTATGGTATTGGCGGTGAGGGCTTTGTGTTAGGCGAAGGTAACAAATTAGATACCGTAACTTTTGCTGAACATACTGGTCTGGCATTAGTGGACACTAACAAGATTATTACTACCGGTTCCGATCCAAGCACTACTTGGTCTGAATTTGCCGTAAAAGCTGATGCGGCTGGCTCTAAGTACACTTGGACGAGTGGCATCGCCTGCACGACCTACGCGCTTAGGAATACAGACAAAATTAATCTAGGTGAAATTAGCTTCGAGCCGGTGACAAAGAAGCTGTCTGGCGCCACACTTGAGGCCGACCAATTTAGCTTTACTCTGACCCCAGATGATACCGTAGAGAACAATATGGCGACCGGTGCTCCGATTGTGGCCAAGAATGATGCTGATGGGAATGTGGTCTTCGGGGCCTTCAATTTTAGCACTCCAGAAGTATCTATCGATGGTCTTGACTACTACCCAGGCACAGTTAACGATGCGACTAATACGCATGGCGGCGGCACACACATTTCACATGTCTACGCCTGGACAATTCAAGAGATGGAAGGCGACGACTCGAATATAGTGTATGATTCTGCCGCGCGAAAGCTAAAGATGATAGTGAGCGCACCAAAGACAGATGAGGAAATGCAAAAGGGTATTCGAGTGGATGTCTATGTGGACGATGTACTAGTTGCCACCAGGTGGACGAAGGATGTCGAGAACAATATGTATACCGCAGATGTAGTATTTAATAATATCGTAATGCGCGAGGTTACCTTGAAGGTTAACTGGGATGATAAGGACGATCCAGCTGCACGCCCAGATAGCGTAAACGGGTTCCTAAAATATAAACTTGGTGAAGATGAAAAAACGGTAGATGTGAGTAGCTGGCAAAAGGATGGCGATACATGGACAGCGAAATTCAAAATACCAGCTGCGGCAACGGTATTAAACTGGGGAGAAGAGGAAGTTCCGAACAAATATACTTTCACGCAAGATGGGTATGTTGACGGTTCTGATACATATGAATTCACGAATAGCCTGAAAATCCCAGAGCCAGAGCCAGAACCGAAACCGGAGCCAAAGCCGGAGCCAAAGCCGGAAGAGCCAGAGACGCCAGAGTCAGAGCCAGAGCCAGAAAATGATCTGCCAGCGCCAGATACCGGGGCATTCCTGAAGCAAAATGGTGGCATAATCGCATCTTGCGTCATGCTACCAACCATACTAGTAGCGATTGCCTATTTACTTCAGCGATACGCCTGGAGCGCAACTCGCAAGAATAGTCGTAAGTAATATTTAGAGCTGCCCCCAGTTTTTACCGGTGGAGATTTCGATGGCGAGTTTGATGTTTAGTTCTGGAGCGATGTTTTCCATTTGGGACTTCAATATAGTGGCAACTTCTTCGGCTTGCTTTTCATCACACTCTACAATGAGCGAGTCGTGAACCTGCATGATGAGCTTGGCGCCTTTGGGTAGAGCCTTGTCAACCTTAATCATAGCACGCTTCATAAGGTCGGCTTCGGTGCCCTGGATTGGCATATTGGCCGCAGCGCGCTCGGCGGCTTGGCGGATGATAAAGTTTGGAGATTTTACATCAGGAGTTGGGCGGCGGCGACCATAGTAGGTTTCAACGTAACCTTCTTCCCTTGCCTGTTTTAGGATCTGGTCAAGATAATTTTTGATCGGGGCGCGCAATTTAAAATAGTTATCGATAAATTGTTTAGCTTCATAGATCGGCATTTTGGCGGCGTCGGCGAGGCCTTTGGCGCTCATGCCATAGAGGATGCCAAAATTAATCACTTTGGCGGCACGGCGTTGGTCTTTGGTGACTTCATCAAATGGTACGCCGAAAGCCTCGGCAGCGGTTTTAGTATGGATATCAATATCATTGTTAAAGTCGTTGATGAGATTTTTATCATCGGCGAGGACAGCAGCGAGACGAAGTTCAAACTGCGAGTAGTCGGCGGAGACTAATAGTTTACTATCTGGTGCGATGAAGCCGGCCCTGATACGCTTTCCTTCTTCGGTACGAACTGGGATGTTTTGAAGATTTGGGTTTTGGCTTGAAAGACGACCAGTGGCGGTAACGTTTTGGGTGAAAGTCGTGTGGATGCGATCGTTTCTATCGGCGAGGTCCGGCATAGGTCCAATATAGGTAGAAAGAAGCTTGGAAGCCTCGCGATATTCAATAATCTTGGGAATAATTGGATGGAGATCTTTTAGTTTATCTAGTTCTTTGGCGCCAGTAGAGTAGCCGCGGGTAGTTTTTTTGATTCCCTTGATCGGGAGATTTAGTTTTGTAAATAGGATTTCGGAGAGTTGGATTGGTGAATTGAGATTGAACTCGACACCGGCAAGACTACAGACTTCTTGTTCTAATTTTTTAACTTCGGTGGAGTATTCTTGGTTTAGTTTCGCGAAATAATCGCGGTCAATCAACATGCCCGCTTTTTCCATTTTGTACAAAATAGGAATTAACGGTAAATCAAACTCGGTGTAAACTTGATAAAGTTTGGGTAATTTGGATAATTCCCTCTTCTGCTCTTCATAAATTGGGGCTGGGTCCATAGTGTCAAATAGGTCCGGCTGAGTGCGTTCTAGCGGATTTAGTAAAAAGGCTGCTTGGCCGAGATCCCAAAAAGGCTCACCGGATTCAATCTTTTTGGCAATTTTATCGTTCTCGTGCATCACGGATTTAATATCCCAGCCGATAATAATGTCTTTGGGGGAACTCTCTCGGCAATCTACGGTTGCCGGACTTTCGCTAGCTCTGGGGCCGCGTCCGGCCGGCCCGTCGCCACGGGCGGCCGGCGCTAATTCTCGCGCTGCCGCGCTCCGAAATGCCCCAGAACTAGACGAAAGCTCCGGCTTATCTACATTAATCTTGCGAATTAACGAGTTAAATTGGAGTTTCTTGAGGCCGGCGATGGTGCGGTCGTGATTGAAACGAAAGTCGGGAATGGTGGCGAGGTCTATAGGGGCGTCAAACATAATTTCGGCGAGAGTTTTAGAGAGATAAGCGGAGTCTTTTCCGGCTTCGAGTTTAGTTTTTGTAGAGCCGGAGATTTTGTCTATATTATTATATATACCATCTAGGTCGCCGTATTCGTTCAATAATTGCACCGCGGTTTTTTCGCCGATGCCGGGAACGCCGGGAATATTATCGGAAGAATCGCCCTTTAGGGCTTTTAAATCTAGGAACTGGGGCTTTTTGATGCCGTATTTTTGTTCTATTTCGGCAACATTGATTTCTTCGATATTCGAAAATCCTTTCAATATACGCCACATAAAGGTGTTGTCATCGACAATTTGAAGCATGTCAAGATCGGAAGAAATAATATAAGTCTCCCAACCCTTGGCTTCATCCGCCTCGCGGCTCAATGTGCCGATAATGTCATCTGCTTCGTAATTGTCAATCTCGGCGAAATACCAGCCTAAATCAGCTATAAGCTCTTTTAAGAGCGGGATTTGGGCGTAGAAGTCATCACCGGGCTTTATGCGGCCAGCCTTGTAATCCGAATAAAGGGCGCGGCGCTTAGAGATAGAGGTTTTGGAATCCCAAGCCACTACGACTTTGGTAGGGTCTAATTTGCGCACGATTTCCATAGCGATAGCCGCAAAACCATAGATGCCGCCGGTGGGTGTGCCATCTGGCAAGCTGAGGGCGCCCATGGCATAATAACCGCGATAAAACACAGATTTGCCGTCTATTAAAACTAGTCTTTTGAGATAACCAGAAATACCTTTTTCGGACACGCTCAAGGGCGCTCGACCCTTCGGGTCGTCCGCGTCCCAAGGGGCGGTCTGCCCAAGCTTACGGTCCTCAAAAGGTATTTCCTGGTTATCCACTAGAATTCTACCTCTTTTAAGATTTCATCAACTCGGGTGTAGATGTCCTCTACCGTAGAGTTATTCAAAATGTAATAGTCGGCGGCAGCAATGGGACCACCTTTTTCTAAGTTCTCAATCTCGGAACGGTCGCGTTCGCGAATTTCAGTTGCATTAAAGGCGCGGATGGGGCGCTTGGCAACTCTATCGTAACGAATGCTCTTATCTGCAACGAGAGCAGCAAAAATTAGCGATTTGGGAAATTCTTTTTTGAGAATTTTATACTCTGTCCAGGAATAAACGCCGTCCAGAACAATTCTCTTTTGACCGGCAGCGATAAGATCTTTAATTTCTTTGATAACTTGGTTTACGACCCAATCTTTACCTTCGGTTTCGCGAATCATTTCGCGAAAGCTCTTTTCGTTCTCGGCTGTAATTTCAATCCCTCGCTTTTCCATTTCTTTTAAAATCATGCCACCGAAATAAACTTTCGGGTAGCCTTTGTCAGTGAGGCAATCTACGACTACGGATTTGCCGCTGCCGCTCATGCCTACAATTGCAAGTATTTTTACGTTATCCATGAGATAAGTATATCACGATAAGATGATTTAGGCGCGAATAACTTTGAGAGGATTCTCAGATTTTCTGATTTCGATTTTGGTGACACTCCTAAAAATCTTTTGCTCGCCTTCGGTTTGGATGGCGATGGTGGCTGGCTTTAGAAATTCTATAGTATCACCTTTGGTATCCGTGGCGGGAACTTTATAAAGAATGCTGGTAGCCATAAAACGAAAGAGGCGTGGAAAAGAAACCAGGCGGAAGGTTTGACTACGGAAGAGTTTTGGCTTCTTAGAATAATCTGGGCTTTTTAAAACGCGCGCCATGTAACGACCGTTAATAGCAATATAATCGGAAGTCTTTTTTGATTGAAGTCGGCCGTTTAATTTGAATTCGGGAAGGTAGTTTTTCTTGTGGCGATTTTTGAAATACCACCTGGAAATACTAAGACCGAAATAGGCTTCCGTGAAGCGACCAAAACGAGTCTTTAGTTTTTGGCGGGTCTTTTTTACATCGTAGATTTCAACCGATTCTGCGATCATGCCGATAGTTGCGTAGCAGGTGGCGTAGCGAAAAAGTTCGCCATCGACATAAATTTCTAGGGGGTACAATTTCTGGACGGGTCCTGCCGCCGCAGCTTCCCCCACCGTGCTCGACGTACGTCTGCGCGCGGCGGGGGTCCCCCCAGCGGCGTCACCCGTCCATGTAAAAATCCTATCAAAGTTTTTAATACCCAATGTACGGGAAAGGTCGTTGAAGTTGCCGTAGGGGAGTACCGCTAACGTGGCGGATTTGTTGGATCTGAGGATAGCGTTGGAAGCGACAATAGCGGTGGCATCGCCGCCAGCGGAGATGACTAGGTCGCCATCTTGCAAGAGTTTGGCGAGCTTTTTGGCGTTGTCATCAACATTGGTTTTTTCGACTTCGTATTTGCCAATCATGTAGCCTTTGAGGCTAGTAACTTTGTCTAGAACTTCTTTTTTGACATCGGAAAAGCGGGAGGAGCGAGGATTGTAGACTATGATTAGACGATTCATTTATTATTCTGCTACTGCAGCTACAGTATCTAACTTTATTTCACTTGTTTCTTCTTGTCTGTCTACATTTAGCCAGGTAAGGAGGGCGGCCATGACGGCATAGAGTGCGAGGCCGATGAGGATTTCAACTAAGCGGCGCTTGGCTTTTCTGGTTTTTTCTTCGCTGCCACCAGCGGTGAGGTACTGGATGCCGACAATGGTTATACCGACAACGCCAAGAATGCCAACGCCGATGGACATAATTTCGACGACGAGATTTAATACTCTTTTTACACCTTCCCCATTTTCAGCTGTTTCGCCACTTTTGCAACTACAGCCATTTTCTCCGAGAATACTTGTATTAACACACCCTTTTTCTAGCTGGGCTTTGCTGCATTCGGCATAAGCTGGCGTAGTGTTCATGATGAACACCGATAGAATTGCGATAATACTAAGTAAAAGTTTTTTCATATTCCTCCTATCTTAAATATTCATGTAATTTTTTAGTGTCTTTGTTCTTGCGAAGTTTGGAGAGAGCTTTGGCCTCAATCTGGCGAATACGCTCACGAGTGACATCAAATTCGGCACCGACTTCTTCTAAAGTGTGCGGGCGACCACCGCCAATACCGAAACGCAGGCGAATGATTTTTTGTTCCCTTTCAGTGAGGGTGGCGATAATTTCGGAAAGTTGTTCTTTTAGGATTTGATTCGCGGCGGAATCTTCGGGAGAATCGCGTTCTTCATCCTCTACAAAATCACCGAGTACGGAATCTTCATCATCGCCTTCACGGCCAACGGAAGCATCAAGCGAGGCAATGTCTTGTTTGATACGCATGACATAGTCAATTTTTTCTGGCTCCATATCTAGTTCTTTGGCGATTTCTTCGTTGGTTGGCTCACGATTTAGCTCTGAAGTTAGCTTGCGAGAAGTGCGGAGAACCTTGTTGATGGTCTCTACCATGTGCACCGGAATACGAATAGTACGGGCTTGGTCGGCGATGGCGCGGGTGATAGCCTGGCGTACCCACCAAGTAGCGTAAGTAGAAAATTTGAAGCCTTTGTCTGGGTCAAATTTTTCTACAGCACGAAGCAAGCCAGTATTTCCCTCTTGGATAAGATCAAGAAAATCTAGACCGCGGCCGCCGTAACGTTTGGCGATAGAAACTACAAGACGCATATTAGACTCTACCATCTTGTCTTTGGCTTTTTTGTCGCCTTTGACAATGCGCTGAGCGAGGTCGGCTTCTTCTTCGGAAGTAAGGAGTGGGATTTTGCCAATTTCGCGCAAATACAAACGAACGCTATCGTCCGCGAAAGCATCTACGTTTTCGGCAGTGATAGCAAGCTCTTCATCGGAGAGCTCTTCTTCGTTTTCTAGGTCATCGTTCTCTGGGCCATCTAGCTCTAGGCTCAAATCTTTTGCATTCAAAATATCATCTTTTTTGGTGCTCATTACAGGAGATTATAATCTAATTTAAACAATTTGACAAGTTTTTAGTTCACATTCAATCGGATTCAAAAATTGGAGAGTTGACAAAAATCTTTTTGTTATCAAAGTCAATGGCTGTTTCGGCGCCATATGGTAAAATACACCTTGGCGTGGCGTGGCCGAAGTTAATGTTGTACATAACTGGCGTATCTAAATCTTTAAATATTTTTCTGTGGACGTCTTTGTATTCTTCGTAATAAATCTCGTCCATGGGCTTGCCGATGATAATGCCTTTAACCGATTCTAAGATTTTTAAGTCTTTGAAAAGTTGCATAATCTTTTCTAGTTTTTCTGGCGGCGTGGTTTCTTCGCAAGTTTCTATGAATAGAATTTTATCGCGCCATTCTTCAATGGTCGGAAAGATATGATATTTTTCAAAGACTTTATGGTCGTCGCCGTGACGTTCGCCAGTATATGCATCATAAAGGCTTTCGATGCAACCGCCATATAATTTTCCGGCAACTTTTCCCTTCCCGTTTAAAACCTCAAAACCATGTTTTTCTTTTTCTGATTTTCTTGGTTTATTTAATTCGTCGGGGCCGAAGTCTTTACGCTCATGATACCATGTTTCGCTGGGAGCGATTTCAAACCCCGCGCCATCTGAGAACAGTTTTTCAAAATAGGATTTGGTGTAAGGCAGCATTTCTTTATCTAGTTCTGCAAGATCAGGCAAAAAAGCGGGGCCGTAAAAAGTACCGAGCCCGAGTTTGTTTAACATGAGATGATTGTTTGTGGTATCGGAAAAACCCATAAAAATTTTGGGGTTATCTTTAACGGCTTGAACAAACTCTTTGTCGTCCATTAAATACGGAATGGTTTTATAAGTGTCATCTCCGCCAATAGCGCAAATAATGGCCTTAATATCTTTATCCATAAAGGCTTGTTTTAAATCGCTAGCTCTTTTCTCTGGATGGCTTTCGAGATACTCCATACTCTTAAGGGCATTTGGCATAAATACCGGCTCGAGACCAAATTCTTTTAATCTTTTTATGCCTAAATCTAATTCGTGTTTTGCAAACGATTCACCGAGAATACCTTTCGATAGACTAACTATGGCTACTTTATCGCCTTTGTTCAATTTTTTTGGTCTTTGCATATTTACCTCCTTTGTTATTATTTTTGCAATTCGTAGATTTCTTTCAAGATTTTTATGTATTCTTCAGAATCTTCATCCAAGCTACCAAGTTTTTCGTTTAGTTCTTTGATTCTTTGAGTGTTTAATTCTTTGTTGTAGCGAGCGAGAAGTTCGGCAGCTTCCTTTTCGTAATTTGGGTTTTTAACATTTTCGTGGTCACGATTAAAAACTAGTTCAAGTTCGGCGAGCTTGGTTTCATCATCTGGAATATTGAGCGGGATTTTAGTTTTTGTTAAGCCACCGTAAACTACTAGCGCAAGGAGGCTATTTTCTAGTTTTTTTAATTTGTCGCTTCTAATTTCGGTCTTGGGTTTTTTGAGATATTTTTTGGGCGCCTCGGCTAGTTTTTTGTTCAATCTCTCGCCTTTTTCACGAAGAATTCCTACTTCTATGTCTAGTTTTTTGGCAACCTTTTCTTCGTAGCTGGCACGTTCTACTTCATCTTTGACATAGCCGAGGAGTTTTAGGGCGATGTCGGAATATTTGCGTTTGTCAGGGGCGGAAGAGAGGTTTAGATTTTCCTCATATTTTTTCAGTAGCCATTCTACTGCCGGGATGCGTTTTTCTACGGCAGCTTGCCAGAGTTTGGGGTCTTTTTGGATGAGCTCATCAGGATCCTTAGCGCCGTGGTAATCGGAAATTACGGTAAGGTCAATACCGAGATCGCCTGCCATCATAATGGCGCGTTCGGCGGCCTTGATACCGGCCTCATCGCCATCGTAGGCGAGACGGATATCACTGGTGAGCTTGGAAAGAATTTTGAGATGCTGCTCGGTCATGGCGGTACCAGAAGTTGCTACGGCTTCTTTTACGCCGGCCTGATGCGAGGAGATAACATCCATGTTTCCTTCTACGATTACGACATAGCCACTGCGACGAATGGATTCTTTGGCCTGAAAAAGGCCGAAAATAAATTTGGATTTGTTGAATAGAATAGTCTCTGGCGTGTTTAAGTATTTTGGTTCGCCTTTTTTTAGAATGCGAGCGGTAAAGCCAATAATATCACCATTCGTATCAATAAATGGCACCATCATGCGGTCGCGAAAAAGGTCGCCACCAAAACGGTTTAAAAGCCCGGCTGTATCTAATTCTTGTTTGGTGAAGCCGCGCTTTTCTAGAACCGCAGTGAGCGCCTTACCATTGGCGGGCGAATAGCCGATTTTGAATTCTGTAACAGTTCTGCGGTTTAGATTACGCTTGTAAAAAACATATTCGCAGACCTGTTTGTCGCGAGCGAGACAGGCTTGGTAATATTTAGCGGCAAGAGCAAGAGCTTCGCGGGAACGAGTTTTTTTGCGGGCAAGGTTCGCATCGCCGCCGCGATATTTGCTGATATCTACGCCGGCTTGGTTGGCAAGTTTTTCTAAAGCTTCTTTAAAAGTGATCCCTTCTACTTCCATTACGAAAGTAAAGATATCACCGCCTTTGTTGGCGGAAAAGTCGTGCCAGATGCCTTTTTCGGGAGAAACCATAAAACTCGGGGTTTTATCAACACCCCAAGGCGAGCGGCCTTTTAAGTTGCGGCCAGCGCGCTTTAACTCAATGTATTGCCCAACTACATCCTCCACCGCGAGCCGAGATTTGATTTCCTCCTTCGCGTCGTTCATGGTATAATTATAGCATATGGACGGGCAAGAATATCTTAATCAAATATCCGCTAGTAATAGACCTGTCGGCCAAACCAAGATGAACAAAATATTGGCATCAAAATTTTTTTGGGTAGGTGCGATCGGGCTAGTGGCGTTAATTATTGTACTAATTATTGGATCGCTAATTGATGGCGGAAAGGATAGCGCGAAAAATAAACTTTATGCACTGAAGCTAAACATCAACAACACTTCTAGCGTAGTCCAGGATTACCAAAAACTTATAAAATCATCGGACTTAAGATCTGCTAGCGCATCGCTGGTGAGTGTGCTATCTAATACGGACAGTGAATTAACTAATTATTTGACAGCGAAATATAATTTTACCGATAAAAGTATTCCCGAAAATGTTGTAACTGAGGCAAATGCCGCCAAAGATGCTTTGGGGGCGGATCTATTCGAAGCAAGAATCAATGGAATACTAGACAGAGTTTATACTCACAAGATGGTTTATGAGGTGGCAATGTTATTAAATAAAGAAGCGGCAATCATTAATTCCTCAAAAGATACCGAGCTGATTGAGCTGCTGACAAAATCTTATAATAGTCTGGAAAACCTGTATAATAACTTTAACGATTTTTCAGAGGCCAATAATTAAAAGAAAGGATAAAATAATGGCAGAAGCTAAAAAGGTGGAAAAAGAAGAAAAGAAAACTTTTAAGGAGGAGTTCATTGAGTTTATCAATCGTGGCTCGGTGGTAGATCTCGCGGTAGGCGTGGTAATTGGTGGCGCTTTTACGGCGATTGTTAATTCGCTGGTGAATGATATTATTATGCCGATTGTGGGCTTAATTGCGGGTGGTGTAGATTTTTCTGGCCTGGCGATTCGGATACCAAATTTCTTTGGCACCAGTGATGAAGCAGTGATTGCTTATGGCAACTTTATTCAGAATATTATTCAGTTCTTAATTATTGCGTTTGCAATCTTTATGGTGATTAAGGGCATGAACAAGCTAAATGCCCGCCGCGAAGCGAAAAAAGCCGCAAAGAAATAATTGCGTACTTAGCGAAATCCGCCTTGGTTTTAGGCGGATTTTTGTACGGTGAGGTCGTAGCTTAAACGAATGAGGTCTTTGATTTCGGCTTCGGTGAGTTGGCCGGCAGGGACAATTTCGATGCCGTTTTTGCCGAAGTAGCGCGATTCCATGACAGATTCATATTTTTCTTTTAAATAATGGCCGAGCTTTTCATCGGTACGGACTTCTAAGGTGTTTTCGTTTTCGACAAGAAAAACTTTTTTGTCACAGTAATAAAGGGTGCGTTTTTTAGTCGGTTTGCCCGGCTTGATATTGATATCGACTTTGGCGTCGTAGTTCTCTATCCCGTTTATTTCAGAAAGGTCAAGTACCATTTTAACTCCTCTATGCTCCCGTTTATATCATCAAGCGCGCGATGAGTTTCGGGTTTTGTAAATTTTTTATTCAAGGCGTTTTCAAAGTAGATTTTCCAAGCTGAGACATCGAGCATGCGGTAGTGGAGTTTCTCGTTTAGCTCTGGCATTTCGGCTTCTAGGAATTTTCGGTCTTGATGGATGGAGTTGCCGGCTAGGTAGATTTCTTTTTTAAAGTTTTGATTCAAGAAGTCTAGCAATTCCCTTTCGACTTCTTTTACTGATTTTCCGGATTTATTTTGCGCGATTAGAGCGTCACGAGTTTTTGCGTTTTTCTCCCAAAATTCGCCGACCATGCGAGATTTAATGAGTTTGTCGCTGACTTTTACTACGGCTTCATAGTCAGCAATTTCGTTTAATTTCATGTCGGTCGCGATAGCGGCGACTTCCAAGATTTTGTCTTTTTTTGGATCAAGGCCGGTCATTTCTAAGTCGAGCCAAAGAAGGGTTGCTTTTTTCATAAATATTATTATACCATTTTAAAAGAAACATCGTACATATCGTGTTTCTTACCACTTCTTAAGGCTTTCCAGTTTCCGGTAACGAGGTTTTCGAGGATAAGCCGAGAAGTGCCGTTTTTCTCGGCGGTTAAGTCCGTAATCAAGCCCTGCTTTTGAGCTCGGCGAAGAAATGCGTAGGTCATGGCTTGACTATGAGTGTTATATGTTTCACCAGGTTTTAAGCCGCCGAATAACTTTTTTGTTTCTTCTTCAAAAATCTCTGCGGGCTTTTGACCGCGATGCTTAAATAAGACCGAAAGCGGGTTGAGTCGCTGGGTAATACGGTTTTTACGATTTACTTGAAACATTGAGCCGTTAACGCCTCTGATGCTGTGAACGACTGCATCGGCGGCAATTATCGCGGCCGGGATGGCTAGTGGAATACTAGCAGGAGCCAATGTGGCCGCCACCGTGGCGGCGCCAATTAGTGTAACGCCGCCAGTGGCAGTGGCAGCTCTTTTAATAGTTTGTAAAACTGGGTGAGGTTTTGGAGCTTCTTGAACGAGAGATGAGCTGACTGATGGTACTACTTCTGTAGTGGATTTTGAAAATTCTTTGTCGGGAAAGCTCGCTAAAACATTTTCGCGAGCAGCAACGATGGCCTCTTTATCTTCACCAGTTTCGGCAATGTTTTTCTCGGCTTCGGGATTGCTGGATGTTTCAAGTTTTGGCGCATTTTCCATATTCCAAATATCTGCGTTTGGGCTTTTGGGCTTTTCACCGGTGAATTCGCTCACTACATTTCCTCCGGGATTTTAATGCCGAGAATATTTAGACCGTGGGTCATGGTTTCGAGATAGACTTTGACCAGTTTTATTCTTTCGGCTTCGTGGTCGCAGCCGATTACTGGGCAGGATTCGTAGAATCTTGAAAATTCTTGGGCGAGTTCGTATAAGTAATTTGCTACTTTATGGGGCGACATTTCGGCCACGGCTTCTTCTAGTACGCCTTTGTATCCCAGAATCTTTTTTATCAGAGATCTTTCGCTCATCTGAAGCTCTCTCGACCCCGTTCGCTCAGGCCCGTCGTCACGGGCTTCGCTCACTTCGCTCGGGTCGTAACCCTCGCGGGACACGGTCTCGAGACCTTCAGATTTCGCGAAACTTTCAGATTTCCCAGAACCTTCAGTTTGCGCGAGACTCTTTGCGAGAATTTTTTTGGCTCTGACTGCGGAATATAAGAGGTAGGGGCCGGAGTTACCGGTCATTTTGACAGATTCTTTAGGATCGAAAATGATGTTGCCGCCCATTTTGTACTTCAGAAATGCATATTTCGTGGCGGCGAGGGAGACTTTGTCGTCGGAAGAATCGTAGGCGCTCTTTAGCTCATCTTTTACCATATTAAGAACATCGATGGCTTTTAAGAAATTACCTTTTCTGGATGCCATTTTAACATTGCCTGGTAGCCTCACTAGGCCGTGGGTTAAGTGTGAAGTTTTTTCTACTAATTCAGGAGCGTATTGTTCGATAGATTTTAAGACGACTTTCATATATTCTAATTGTTCACTAGCAGTAATGATGACAGATTTGTCAAAATGATAGTCATCCCATTTAGTGAAGATAAGGCCGACATCTTTGGTTTCGTAGGTTGGGACACCTTTTTGATTGATAAATACACGGGTGTGAAGGCCGTATTTTTCGCCGTTGAAAATCACGGCGCCATCGGACATCTCGTAAACGCCCTTTTCTAGCTGCTCTTTAACAGTTTTAAGACCGAGGGCGGCAACGGAAGATTCAGGATAGTATTTGTCGAACTTGACACCGATTGAATCGTAGAAGTTGTTGAAATACTCGTAAGATAGTTCCCTGCCTTTCCAGTACAGGTTGGCTAGGTGGGCGTCGTGAATGTTTTCGGCATTTATACGATAGATTTCTTGGTTGAGAGAATCGATTTCGGCTTTGGCATTTGGGTCATCTTCGTAAACTGCGGTGCCCTCTACGTAGCATCTTGCGATGTCTTCAATGGTTAAATTGTCGAGAGATTTTTGTTGCAAAATATACATAGTCTTGGCAACGTGGAGGCCGACATCGCCACCGAAGTTTGCGCGAATAACTTTGGCGCCGGCATATTCAAAGAGTTTACCAATTGAGTCGCCGACAATAGAGGTATAAAGATGGCCGACATGGAGGACTTTGAAGGGATTAGGATCGGAGAATTCACAAATGACAGTTTTGCCCGCAAACTTATCCGATGCGATGCGATCGTTAAAATCGTTGGATAAATTATTTATTTCTTCGTTTAAAAATTCATCAGATAATTTAAAATTTAAAAAGCCGGGGGCAGATATTTCTGCATTTAATTCTCTATTTAATTCTTCTGCTATTGCCATTGGAGATTTGTAGAGTTCTTTGGCGAGTTTGAGTGGGGCGTTGGTGGAATAATCTGCATCGAGGTTTTCGGGAGCTGGAGTAATTTCGGGGTCAAAATCAAGGTCGTATAAATCTTTTATGGTGAGTTTTACTTTTGCGATAATTTCTTGCATAAAATAATTATACCATAATTCTCTCTTCCTTGCAGAGACGTACTTGGCATACAGACGCGGATAAATTATAATGGCATTATGAGCGAACAATATATTTCATCCACCCCACAAGACGAGCAAGTAGGCGTTGACGCTGGCGCCTATTACGGAGAACCAGTTGAATCTTGGTCGCAACACATAGAAAAAGTCGGTGATAACGAAAAGCTGAAAAATTTTGAGAAGTTTGTCAACTTTTTCAAAAGAGATGCCGCAATCAAGAAGACGCTGGTCGACCTAGCCCCAATCGAAGACGACTATTACGATCCTGTTTCGTACCAGGATAGGCTGTATAAAGGATTTGAAGATATTTCTTTTGATTTACACGGTATCATGCAAGATTATCACCAGTCCGAGGAGCTTGAAAAAAGACTAGAGTCGATTAAGATTGGCGTAATTCATAGCAGTGGCTACGAGGAGCTGAAAGATACTTACAGAGAAGATTTTGCGGACATGCGCAGTAGTTTCGTAGACGATGTAAAGAAAGAAACTGTCGGATATTATCTGTGGAGGAATCCGTATTCCTTGGACAAAAAGGCGAAAAGTATCAATGAGATTTTGCATCTAATCCATTCCTCGATTGTGAATAATGAAAATATCTTGCAAAGTTTGCCGGTTTTGGCAAGCAAAGATGATGGCGAGGTGAAGTTGTATGGGACCGAAAAGACTGATTCGTTGGTCGCGAGGGAGATTTTTGAACTAATTAAGGGGGCGTATTCTAACAGTACAATAGATATCGTATCCCTGAAGGATCGGATTTTGATGATGGTAAGAGACCGGGGACATGCGCTGACAATGGATATTCAAAAAGACTCTGATGGAAAATATTACGCAAATTATTTTATCCCAAAAATTTGCAATGTAGAAAAAGTTAATCAGCTACCTGGGGTAAATAAGGTCGCCGTCGAAGACAGAGATCAAACAAAAGATGCTACAACGGGTACGTTTGCGATTGGTAGTGAAAATGTTGCTCAGAGCGTGGTTAGTTTTATCGATGCTGTGCCAACCGATGACGATATAGAGCGCAAGGCTATGCCATGGGATACCCCTCGGCAAGAGGGTTGATATTTTGCCTAAGGGGTGCTATGATAAATATAGTCGCGGGTATCGTATAGCGGCTATTATGTATCCTTCCCAAGGATGAGATCAGGGTCCGACTCCCTGTACCCGCACCAGTGTTTATGAACAGCCTCTTTAAGAGGCGTTTTTCATCTATACAGAAGCGGTCCGAACCTTTTCTCGTAAATAAGTGGTCAGTTGTCTCTGTGTGGCCTTTATGGAGTCCGTCTGGCTATGCTACAATAGTAACATGAGCAAAAACGAAGAAGCTAAAATAATTAAAAAGACAGGAAGCCGAGGTTTGGGAGTAGTAGGCTGTTTGATTTTATTGTTTATAATACTTAAGATAGCGGGAGTAATTGATTGGTCTTGGTGGTGGGTGTTATCCCCTGCATGGATTACTTGCATTGTGGCTGTCATCAGTTTTTCTATTATTTTAGTAGTTGGAAAAATTAAAAAAGGAAGGTGGTAGGGATACTAGACTTTAAGGAATGAAGCTTTCTATGCGCGAAAAAAGACCATTATGAGTTGCTTGTCCGGTAGAACGAACGACTTAGTATCAAGAAAAAATAGTGGGATTAACTATGGCATAAAACAAAGGTGCGAACTCTATAGAGAGTACCGCACCAACCCAAGATTTAGGGTTTTCGCCAGCAGAGGCGATTTTTTGTTTTTCCCTTTTCTATTCGCACGAGCCGTTGTTATCCTTAAAATAATAGATAATGTAATTTACTAACTGCCAGCCTTTCTTGAACGATTCGCCTTGTTTAACTTCTTTATCGTGGACAATATCGGCGATATATTCACTGCCGCTAGTTATGACAAGATTGTTGTCCTTATCGCTTTCTACGAGATAAGTATATGTTTTGTCATCTAAAGAACATTTTAGCATCGTGGTATTTGACTCACTAGTTTCAACACGACCCCTTGATAAATTAACAGCGAACATAATTTCAGCCACAAGATAAATAGCAAAAATACTTAACATGCTAATTAAAATAATTTTTGTAATCTTTAGGGCTTGGTCGGATTTTTTTTCGGTTGTATTTACCTTTTCAATCAAGACATCTTTAATTTCGTTATCGACCATTTCGTCGAGACTAACTTTAAAAATATTGGATAATTCTTTGGCCTGTCTTAAATCCGGCGAAGTTTCGCCAATCTCCCACTTGCTGATAGTCTGTCTGGCTACGCCTAGTTTCTCGGCTAATTCTTCTTGGGATAGCCCGTCTCTTTTTCTTAATTCTGTTATTTTATTACCTATTTTCATAATATATTTTTCCTTTCTGGCTTAATTTTATAGTAGCACATTTATTATTTCTACCAATTTTAAGTGGAAAGTCCGCCCGTTTTGTTAACATCTATAACTAAGGTTAAGAAATATTAATCTGGAGAGCATAATGATGTATAATGGAAATATAAATTAAGAAAGGGTGAATATGAGTAAAGAAAAAAGTAAAAAATCAGCTACGACTGGGGTAGATTATTTGAAAGTGATTGGTGGGGTGTTAGTAGTAGTCGGAGTGGCGGTGATTATGTTGGTCGCGGTGATTCTCGCTTTAAGAGATGAAAAGAAATATACGATTTCTTATCATAGCGATGATAAATTAGCGCCGCAAATTGTTGAGGGGGATGAGCTGCCGACGAGCGCAGTAATTGTAGATGAAGGGATCGTTGTCGATACAAGTAAATATATTACGATCGAGAAGGCGCTAGATGCCGCACTTAAAAGTGCCGGCTTAACGCGGGAACAAGTACGAGATATCGATGTAGAATTAGAGCGAAAGTTTGGTCAGATGGTGTTTGAAGTCTCGTTTGATGCGGGACAATATGAATACGAAATTTACATTAACGCCGAGAATGGCGAAACTGTAAAATCGTTTAAAGAAATTAATTAATCCCCGGAATCAGAAGACTCGGATGGTAAAGCATTCGGGTCTTTTATTTCAATGGATTCTTGGATTTTGCCTTCCAGGCGGAGAGCATCAAACTGTTCGTTGAACTTAGTGAAGGGGATTTTGATGGAGACGAAATTGACTTCGGTTTCGGTCTTTTTGATGAGCTTAACAAAATAGTAGCCATCGCCGTTGATGGAAACGAATTTGCCGCTGCTTTCGCCAGGCTCTAATTTCATAGCTTCGGTAGAGCGACCGCCATCAATGTTTTTGTTGTCAACTAAGCCACCGGTTTCCTCGTAGTGAATTTCGGAGCCTAGTTGTTCGACTACTGCCTGGTAATTATTGCCATTTTCTTTGAGTAGGGCCTCAACCTTGCTGGCGGTCTGATTAGCCTTTTCATCGATTGCGGTTTCAACCTTGGCTTTGATGAGCGATAGGTAGAGCATGTGCTTATATTCGTTTTTGTTGAGGCCGAAATTATCCTCAATGATTTTGATAAAGCCTTCTTCGCTGCGGTCGATACCACCGATTTTGAGGTGGCGGTCAAATTCTTGATTGACTTCTTCATCCGTAACGGTAATGTCTAGTTCCCTGGCGAGCTTGGTAGCGTAGGCGTATTTTTCGGCTTCGTTTAAGGCCGAGCGTTTGTACTCATCGCGTAGTTCCCTGAAAGAATCCTCATCAAACTGGCCGCCGGATTGGCGTTCGATAGAAGTAATACTGCTACGATAAAGCATCAGGTAATCTGAGAAGCGCACGTTTTCTCCATCTACCGAAGCGACTGGCACTGGGATAATTTCGGTAACGCGGAATAATAGTTCGCTGGTCATACCTAGTTTATAGAGCGCGAGCCAACCACCAACGATAATCATGGCTATGGCAACAAGCGCGATTAAAACGGTATTAATAATAACACGGTGTTTGGTCCATTGTAGAGGGTATTTGAATTTGCGGCCCTTGGCGAGGACTTCTTCGCGGCGCTCATCTACCTTTTCTTGTTCGGTTTTGTTCTCGGCTTTTTTCTTAATCAACTTCATGGTATAATTATAGCATAAGTTTTGGCCTGGTAGCTCAATGGATAGAGCAATTCCGTCCTAAGGAAGAGGTTGCGCGTTCGACTCGCGCCCAGGCTACCAGATAAAAAAGAAGGCCCGTAGGGTCTTGTTTTTTATCTGATGCTCTTGGGAGCGAGGCGAACTTTAGTTCGCCCGCTGTAGGAGGCGAGCGAAAATCTAAAATTTATTTTAGATTTTCTGAGGCGACGCCCAGCGGGAAGGCTTTGCGAAGCAAAGCCTTGCTCGCGCCCAAGTTGCCAGTGAGAACAGTTGAATAATTATGCTTCTTCGCCCAAGATTAAATTGCCGTGTCGCATGTTTTGTTCATAGAACTCGTAGGAGGATTTGTAAGAATCATACCTCTTGGATACATGTTTAATTCGCTCAATTTTTGCAGTGCGCAATTTGCGATAAAACTCATGGCTTATATCATAATATAGATCCCTAAATTCATTTGCCATTTGACTACCTAGACCTTTACCACGATATAGGTCGCCAACTATTCCTAAATATTGTTCGCAGTTATTTAGAGCTTCTTCATCGCGGACACTTCTGTCATAAGAATCTATGATATCTTTTGCGATGAGTTCAGTAATGCCTTTGTCGGCTTCTAGGCGTTCTGTGCCTCGTTGAGTGTTTTCGCCCAAGAGCCCCATACAATTTTCATCTTCTAGTTTTTTATTAAATCTATCATAAAACACATGTGGGTGTTCTTCCCTGAATTGTTCTATTGCTGGATCTAGCCCTTCATTATCGGTGCAGTCTTGAATACGACGACCAATCTCTATGTCACTGAAAGTTTCCTGGATTTTTTCAGATAACCAATAATTTTTATCTTCTATTTTTTTGAAATCTGGGTGGTTTAATAAAAAGAACCTTGTGTGAGCTTTTGCATACTGACCACAATCTATCCCATTCATTTCTTGACTATCGATCGATCCTTTGGCGAACTCCATAGCAATCGGGACAATAGCTTCGGCATATTCTCGTTCATCATATCCATAACCTTCGCTGCTATCTAATGTTCCGATAATCGCGGTCATAAATTTTCTGCCGTTAGGCGCCAATTGCTCAATTTCTCCGAAAAGCTCTTTTCTAGCTTCTGATTCAGCAGCATTCCTTTCGGCAATACGAGCATCTTGTTCTTGGAGGTATTCGGTATAGTCGCGCTCATCACGCACACCCTCAGGCAATGTTCCACTACGACGGAGTTCATCAAAAGTATTCTCTTGTTGAGTCTCTATTTGTGTATCGCCTTGGTCAACTTCTTTCGCCATTTCTGACCAAGCTTCGTAATTCTCATTTGGCTGATTATTATTTATTATTGGGTCATTGTTCATGATATTGCCTCCGGCGAAATCGCCATTAATTATTGATTAGGTGGCGATTACCCATAAACGGCGTAATAACAATTTTGTGTGTATACTCACCCCTTAACCTCCAGATAACAAACTAAAAAAGATTTTAATTTTAAGCTTATGTGAATAGCCATGATGGAGCTTTAACTTATCCTTGGCATTGCCAAATTTGCCTTCTAATA